>CBIFWW010000032.1:0-26411 GCA_966186435.1 uncultured Enterobacteriaceae bacterium | reverse complement strand
TAGAGACGATTGGGTACTGTTTGGTCAGGTCTTCCAGGAAGTGAGTGAACTCTTCGGAGGTGAACGCTTTGTTGCCTTCGCCAGCCAGAACGTATTTACCGTCTTTGTAGAATTCAGAAGCTGCGCAGTCCATCGCCAGAGTGATGTCGGTGCCCAGTTCGTAGCCTGCTGCTTTAACCGCTTCAGCGATTACAGCCAGTGCTTCGGCGTTGGAACCCAGGTTAGGTGCATAACCACCTTCGTCACCTACTGCAGTGTTCATACCTTTAGCTTTCAGAACTTTAGCCAGGTTGTGGAACACTTCAGAACCCATACGTACTGCTTCTTTCAGGGATTTCGCGCCAACTGGCTGAATCATGAATTCCTGAATATCAACGTTGTTGTCTGCGTGCTCACCGCCGTTGATGATGTTCATCATCGGAACTGGCATAGAGTATTTGCCTGGAGTGCCGTTCAGTTCAGCGATGTGTTCGAACAGTGGCTGACCTTTAGAAGCAGCTGCTGCTTTGGCGTTCGCCAGGGAAACAGCCAGGATTGCGTTCGCACCGAAGTTAGATTTGTTTTCAGTACCGTCCAGATCGATCATGATCTTGTCGATGCCAGCCTGGTCTTTGGCGTCTTTGCCAAGGATTGCCTGTGCAATCGGACCGTTTACAGCGCCAACCGCTTTCAGTACGCCTTTGCCCAGGAAGCGGGATTTGTCGCCATCGCGCAGTTCCAGCGCTTCGCGGGAACCAGTAGAAGCACCTGACGGCGCAGCTGCCATACCGACGAAACCACCTTCCAGGTGTACTTCGGCTTCAACAGTCGGGTTACCACGGGAGTCGATGATTTCACGACCGATGACTTTAACGATTTTGGACATTAGGTTTTCCTCAGTACAAGTTAAACTAAAACTCCAGACAAACAACGCGTACCCAGGTACGCGTTGCCGCTCTAACTTATGATTACTTCGCCAGGCGCTTCTGGTATTCGCTGGCGGCTTTCACGAAGCCGGCAAACAGCGGATGACCATCACGCGGGGTAGAAGTAAATTCCGGGTGGAACTGACAAGCCACAAACCACGGATGGTTTGGTACTTCGATGATCTCGACTAACTGATCATCGCCGGAACGGCCTACAATTCGCAGACCTGCCGCTTCAATCTGTTTAAGCAGCATATTGTTCACTTCGTAACGGTGACGGTGACGTTCTACGATGGTTGGTGCGCCGTAAAGCTTGCGAACCAGGCTATCGTCGGTCAACTGGCACTGTTGTGCACCAAGACGCATGGTACCGCCGAGGTCGCTCTTTTCAGTACGAACCTCTACGTTGCCTTCTTCATCACGCCATTCGGTGATAAGGGCAACCACAGGGAACTTACAGTCTGGCACAAATTCGGTGGAGTTGGCGTTCTCCATACCCGCAACGTTGCGAGCATATTCAATCATTGCTACCTGCATCCCCAGGCAAATGCCCAAGTAAGGGATGTTGTTTTCACGGGCATAACGGGCGGTGGCGATTTTGCCTTCCACACCGCGAGAGCCGAAGCCGCCAGGCACCAGGATTGCATCCAAGTCTTTCAGCACTTCTTCGCCACGGGTTTCAACATCCTGAGAATCGATCAGTTTGATGTTCACCGTCAGACGATTTTTTAGGCCGCCGTGTTTCAGGGCCTCGATCACTGACTTATAGGCATCCGGCAGTTCAATGTACTTGCCGACCATGCCAATGGTCACTTCGCCTGATGGGTTGGCTTCTTCGTAGATAACCTGTTCCCATTCTGCCAGATTTGCTTCCGGCACGTTCAAGCTGAATCGTTTACAAATATAATCGTCCAGACCCTGCGATTTCAACAGACCCGGGATTTTATAGATAGAATCGACATCTTTCAGAGAAATGACTGCTTTTTCCGGGACGTTACAGAACAGCGCGATTTTGGCGCGTTCATTAGCCGGTACAGCGCGATCGGAGCGGCAAATCAGAACATCTGGCTGAATACCAATCGACAGCAGTTCTTTAACGGAGTGCTGAGTCGGTTTGGTTTTCACTTCACCGGCTGCCGCCATGTAAGGCACCAGAGTCAGGTGCATAAACATGGTGTGCTCGCGTCCCACTTCAACCGCCAGCTGGCGAATCGCTTCGAGGAACGGCAGGGATTCGATATCCCCAACAGTACCGCCGATTTCAACCAGTACCACATCGTGACCTTCGCCACCTGCCAACACACGCTCTTTGATTGCGTTGGTGATGTGCGGAATAACCTGAACAGTGGCGCCCAGATAGTCACCACGGCGTTCTTTACGTAGAACGTCGGAGTAGATGCGGCCAGTGGTAAAGTTATTACGACGGGTCATGCGAGTACGGATGAAGCGCTCGTAGTGACCTAAATCAAGATCGGTTTCAGCGCCGTCCTCAGTAACGAACACTTCCCCATGTTGAATAGGGCTCATGGTGCCTGGATCGACGTTGATGTACGGATCCAGTTTCATCATAGATACGTTGAGGCCACGGGCTTCGAGAATAGCGGCGAGGGAGGCTGCGGCAATGCCTTTACCCAGAGAGGAAACGACCCCGCCGGTCACAAAAATATAGTTCGTTGTCATGCTGAACCTGAGAAGTTAGGTTTAAAGACGATGGAATAACCAGGACGGGAAAGCAGTATACCCGAACACAACCAGGCCCACAAACTTTCATTCCACACTCTTTGGACTGCACTCTCATAGCCTGAGGGGGAGAAAATATCCCGTTTTGAAGAAATGTTTTTGACGCAAATCAAGCAGTTGTTATTTAACCATTCAACAAAACGGGCTTTGGGCGGAAAAGCCGTTAGTTATCAATTTCCTGGCGTTTAACCTCTTGCCAGGCGTCTTCCATCTGTTCGAGGGTAGCCCCCGGTAACGTCAGCCCCTGGGCGGTAATCTGCTGTTCCACCTGACGGAAACGGCCTTCAAATTTGAAATTGGCTTTTTGCAGGGCAGTTTCAGCTTTCACCCCTAAATGGCGGGATAAATTCACCACGGCGAACAGTAAATCGCCCATCTCTTCTTCCAGTTTTTGTTGATCCACCACCGCCTGCTGAGCCTCAAACATCACCTCGTCGATCTCTTCATGCACCTTTTCCAACACCGGGCCAAGCGTGTCCCAGTCAAAGCCAACGGCAGCCACCCGCTTTTGGATTTTATGGGCGCGCAGTAAAGCCGGGAGGGCGTGGGGAATATCATCCACTGCGGAGAGCTGATTTTTCTCGCCGCGCTCAGCGGTTTTGATCTGTTCCCAACGGATTAATACTTCTTCGCTAGTAGAGGCATCCCCATCGGCAAAGATATGGGGATGGCGGCGCTCTAGTTTGTCGCTGATAGCGGCACAAATATCGTTGAAATCGAACCGCCCCTGCTCCTGGGCCATGTGGGCATAGAACACCACCTGGAACAGCAAGTCACCCAGCTCCCCGCGCAGGTCGTCGAAATCTTCGCGGGCAATGGCATCCAGAACCTCATAGGTCTCTTCGAGGGTGTAAGGGGCGATGGTGGCAAAAGTCTGTTGTTTGTCCCACGGGCAGCCGGTTTGTGGATCCCGCAGGCGGGACATAATCTTTAGCAGGCGTTCAATCTGGTTCATGACATTCTCTTGATACAAAAAAGATGAGGGCCGTAGCCCTCATGGATATTCAGAAAGCAGCAGGTTTAACCGTGCAGACGGCGGGCATCAATCACATCCGGCAACTGATTAAGTTTACCTAACACCCGGCCCAGCACTTGGAGGTTATAAATCTCGATTTCCATGTCGATGGTCGCCAATTGTTGGCGGGTATCGCTGCGGCTGGCCACACCTAGCACGTTCACTTTCTCGTTCGCCAGGATGGTGGTGATATCCCGCAGCAGGCCACTGCGATCGTTAGCGGTGACCCGCACCACCAGCGAGTAACCCGCCGAATAAGTTTCCCCCCACACCGCATCCACAATACGCTCCGGGGCATGGGATTGCAGCTCGGTGAGCTGGTCGCAGTCCGCCCGGTGGATAGAGATCCCACGGCCCTGAGTAATAAACCCGACGATTTCATCCCCCGGTATCGGCTGGCAGCAGCGGGCAATGTGGTGCATCAGGTTGCCCACGCCTTCTACCACCACTCGGCCATTGTCTTTACTGCGGCTCGGCGGGTTGAAGCTTTTTTGTTTTAACTGTGCCAGCGCCTTGGCATCCTGTTCGGCGGCGGTAGGCTGGTTAAACTTCGACTGCAGGAAGTTCACCATCTGGTTGAGGCGGATATCCCCACCGCCAATGGCCGCCAACAGCTCTTCTACCTCGTTGAAGTTATAGCGTGGCAGCAAGTGCTTTTCCGCTTCCTTCAGGCTAATGCCTAACTGTTCCAGCTCGTCGTCAAGGATCTGGCGGCCAGCAAGGATGTTTTTATCCCGATCCTGTTTACGGAACCAAGCGTGGATCTTGGAGCGGCCACGGCTGGTGGTGACATAACCGAGGTTAGGGTTTAGCCAGTCCCGGCTTGGGTTTGGCTGTTTTTGGGTGATGATTTCGATCTGGTCACCCATCTGCAATTGATAGGTGAACGGGACAATACGGCCACCGATTTTGGCCCCGATACAGCGGTGGCCCACATCGCTATGGATATGGTAGGCAAAGTCCAGTGGGGTAGAGCCAATCGGCAGATCCACCACATCACCTTTCGGGGTAAACACATATACCCGGTCGTCAAACACCTGGCTACGTACCTCGTCGAGCATCTCGCCTGAGTCGGCCATTTCTTCCTGCCAGGCAATCAGCTTCCGCAGCCAGGCAATGCGGTCTTCATAGCCGGTGCGCGGCCCAGCCACCGCCGCGCCTTCTTTGTATTTCCAGTGTGCCGCCACCCCCAGCTCTGCATCTTCATGCATCTGGCGGGTACGGATTTGAATCTCAACGGTTTTACCACCAGGCCCCAGCACCACCGTATGGATGGACTGATAGCCATTGGGTTTCGGGTTAGCCACATAGTCGTCGAATTCATCGGGCAAGTGGCGATAGTGAGTATGCACAATCCCCAGTGAGGCATAGCAATCTTGCAAGCGCTCAGCCACGATACGCACCGCCCGCACATCAAACAGCTCATCAAAGGCGAGATACTTTTTCTGCATTTTGCGCCAGATGCTGTAAATGTGTTTTGGCCGCCCATAGACCTCTGCTTTCACACCTTCCTCTTTGATGGAGGCACGCAAATGGCCGACAAAATCATTGATATACAGTTCGCGGTCAATACGCCGCTCATGGAGCAACTTGGCGATGCGTTTATATTCAGTAGGATGCAAATAACGGAAGCAATAATCTTCCAGCTCCCATTTGAGCTGACCGATCCCTAACCGGTTCGCCAGCGGAGCATAGATATTGGTACATTCTTTGGCAGCCAACACCCGTTCGTCTTCGCTGGCGTCCTTTACCTCTCGCAAGTGGGCAATACGCTCCGCCAGTTTGATAACCACACAGCGGAAGTCATCCACCATCGCCAGCAGCATGCGCCGCACGTTATCCACTTGTTCGGAAGAGACGGCATCAGTATGGGTGGCTTTAAGCTGGCGGATGGCCGCCATATCACGCACCCCGTGGATCAGGGTAACCACCGCCTTGCCCACGCTTTCTGTTAGCGCGTCTTCCGTCACCACGCCGGTATCCGCCAGCGGGAATAGTAGGGCCGCCCGAAGAGTGTCGAGATCCATACTCAGGCTGGAAAGGATTTCCACCATCTCCACCCCGCGCCATAGCAACAGGCCCGCATCGGCGTGGCCATCAGTCATCTTCTGACAATATCGCCAGGTCTCGGCTAAGCGCTCACACGACGGCTGGCTGGCAATCCCCAGACTTCCGACCCACTTTTCAAGGTCAAATTCCCCAGCTGTATTAAGATGTGCACTTCTTACCGCAACCATTGTCCACTCCTTATCGGACCCGATCCCGACCGCCTCAGCGGCCACAAAACCACACTGCTATTGCTTTATAAATAGAACCATTGATTCCAAATGCCCGGTATGGGGGAACATGTCCAGCATCGCCAGGCGGGCAATCTGATACCCCGCCGCCAGTAGCATTTCACTATCTCTTGCTAGGGTACTTGGATTGCAGGAAACATACACCATCCGCTCAGGGGCGAGTTTAACGATATGCTGCATTACCCCTGGCGCACCGGCCCGGGCTGGGTCGAGCAACACTTTATTAAACCCGCTGGCAGCCCAGGGCTGGCGGGTGACATCGTCCTCGAGGTTTTCGTGGAAGAATGTAACATTTTTCAAGGCGTTATCATGCGCATTTTGCTGCGCCTTGGCTACCAATTCGGGTACGCCTTCCACGCCAACCACTTCCACCGCACGTTTAGCCAACGGCAGGGTAAAGTTCCCCATCCCACAAAACAGATCCAGCACCCGGTCCTGCTCCCCCACCTCCAGCCACGCTAATGCCAGGCTGACCATCTGGTCATTCACCGCGCTATTAACCTGGATGAAGTCCCGTGGACTGAAAGATAAGCGTAGACCGTCTGACTGATACCAGGGGAATTCCCCACAAAGGTGCTCAAGTTTGTCACTTTCCGGGGCAAGAAACACAGCCAGGCCTTGAGAATGCGAAAACTGTTCCAGTTTTTGCCGATCGTCATCAGAAAGTGCCGACAGATGTCGCAAAACCATTAACGGCCCGTTATCCGCCATGACCAGTTCAACGTGGCCCAGTTTGCTCAACGCCTGCAGATCCGCCAGGCAGGCCCGTAGCGGAGCCAGCAATGCCTCAAGTCGGGGCACCAAAACAGGGCATTGCTGCACATCCACCAGCGCATTACTGCTGGCCTGACGGAAACCCATGGTCAGGGTTTTGGCTTTGGCGTTTACCAGTAAACCCAGGCGCGCCCGGCGGCGGTAGCCCCATTCAGAGCCGGAGACCACTTGATCCACCTCGTGCTTCATCATCCGGCTTAAGGCATGTGATTTTGCCTGGTGTTGCAGGGATTCACTGACGTGCTGCTGCTGGCAGCCGCCGCAGGTGCCAAAATGAACGCAGCGCGGCTTCACCCGTTCCGGGCTGTCATTATGACGGCGCTTAGCTACACCTAAGCTAAATTGGCGCTTATCTTCGCTGAGGCTGACCTCTACCGTCTCGCCCGGCAGGCCATTAGTGACAAACAGCGTTTTGCCATTATGTCTGGCAACGCCTTTGCCAAAGGGATCAAGTTCATTGACTGTCACGGTTATGATCTGGCGCGTAGCCACGCGCCGTTTAGCAGAATAGAATTGCGCCATTGCGGAGTATCAAAGCTCTAAAAATTTAATTAGCTGATTGTCCCATATTGGAACCCCATGACCAACTATAGCCTTCGGGCACGTATGATGATCTTGATTCTGGCACCGACTCTGCTTATCGGGTTGCTGCTGAGTCTATTTTTCGTGGTTCACCGCTATAACGATTTACAGCGCCAGCTGGAAGACACCGGGGCCAATATTATTGAACCACTGGCGGTCTCCAGTGAATATGGGATGAACGTCCACAATCGGGAGTCGATTCGCCAGTTGGTGAGCGTACTGCACCGCCGCCATTCCGATATTGTGCGGGCCATTTCGGTGTATGACGAAAATAACCGCCTGTTTGTTACCTCCAATTTCCAGACCGATCCTGACCGGCTCCAGCTTCCTCACGGCGCGTCCATGCCACCGGGGTTAACCGTCAGCCGCAGTGGCGATACATTAATTATGCGCACGCCAATCCTGACGGAGCGCTACTCCCCCGATGAATCAGAAGTGGCGGATGCCAAGTCCAATAGCAACACCCTTGGGTATGTGGCGCTGGAATTAGATCTCCAATCGGTGCGGCTCCAACAATATAAAGAGATATTTACCTCAACCTTGCTGATGCTGTTGTGCGTGGGGATCGCTATGATGTTTGCCTGGCGGTTAATGCGTGACGTTACCGGGCCGATCCGTAACATGGTGAACACCGTTGACCGCATCCGCCGGGGCCAGCTGGATAGCCGGGTAGAAGGCTTTATGCTTGGCGAGCTGGATATGCTGAAGAACGGCATTAACTCAATGGCAATGTCCCTGACGGCCTACCATGAAGAGATGCAGCATAATATCGACCAGGCCACCTCCGACCTGCGTGAAACCTTAGAGCAGATGGAGATCCAGAACGTGGAGTTGGATCTCGCCAAGAAACGCGCCCAGGAAGCGGCGCGGATTAAATCTGAGTTCCTGGCGAATATGTCCCACGAACTAAGAACCCCACTCAACGGCGTGATTGGCTTTACCCGACTAACGTTAAAAACCCCACTTAGCCCGACCCAGCGCGACCATATGCATACTATTGAGCGCTCCGCCAATAACCTGCTGACCATCATTAATGACGTACTGGACTTTTCCAAACTGGAAGCGGGCAAGTTAATTCTTGAGAGTATCCCGTTCCTGCTGCGCGTTAGCCTGGATGAAGTGATCACTCTGCTGGCCCATTCCGCCCATGATAAAGGGCTGGAGCTGACCTTAAATATCAAAAACGATGTGCCAGATAACGTGATTGGCGACCCGCTGCGTCTACAGCAAATCATCACCAATCTGGTGGGTAACGCCATCAAGTTCACCGAGAACGGCAATATTGATGTGGTGGTGGAAAAACGGGCCTTTGGTAATAACAAGGTGCAGATTGAGATCCGCATTAACGACACCGGCATCGGGATACCGGAACGCGACCAATCGCGGCTATTCCAGGCCTTCCGCCAGGCCGATGCCAGTATCTCCCGACGCCACGGTGGCACCGGTCTGGGGCTGGTGATCACCCAACGGCTAGTTAAAGAGATGGGCGGGGATATCTCCTTCCATAGCCAGCTAAATCAAGGCTCCACCTTCTGGTTCCATATCAATCTGGATTTGAATGCCAATGTGGTGACTGACGGCCATGCTCTGGATCGTTTAATGGGCAAAACCATTGCCTACGTCGAACCTAATGAAAACGCCGCCAATGCTACCCTGGATATTTTGGCGGGCACCCCGCTGACCGTGACCTATGCCACCGGCCTGAGTAGCCTTCCTGAAGCCCAATATGATTTCCTGTTAGTGGGTGTGCCGGTCACCTTCCGCGCCCCTCTCACTATGCAGCATGAACCCCTGATCAAAGCCGCCAGCATGAGCCACTGCCTGATTCTGGCCCTGCCTTGCCACGCCCAGGTGGATGCAGAAACCCTTAAAAGCGGCGGCGCTGCGGCCTGCATGAGTAAGCCCATCACCCCTGCTCGTCTGCTGCCCATCCTGCTGGAGCATTGCGCCGACGAGCACATCCCCCTACTGCCTACCCCTGGCGAGGATGGTCGTCTGGCGATGACGGTAATGGCGGTGGATGACAACCCGGCCAACCTCAAATTGATTGGTGCCTTGCTGGAAGATCGGGTACAAGAAGTGGTGCTGTGCGACAGTGGCCATCAGGCCATAGAACAGGCTCGGCTGATGAAATTCGACATTATCCTGATGGATATTCAGATGCCGGAGATTGACGGTATTCGCGCCTGTGAACTGATCCGCCAGCTGCCCCATCAGCAAAATACCCCGGTGATTGCGGTCACCGCCCATGCTATGGCCGGACAAAAAGAGAAGCTGTTAAGCGCCGGAATGAATGACTACCTGGCCAAGCCTATTGAAGAAGAGAAGCTGCATAATATGCTGCTGCGCTATCTGCCGGGTGCTACCCCAGTAGCTGCCCCGGTCACTCAGGCGGCCTCACTGGCAATACCTGCCGCACCGGAAATTAACATCAACGCTACCCTCGATTGGGCGCTGGCCCTGCGCCAGGCCGCCAATAAGCCTGATTTGGCCCGGGATATGTTGTATATGCTGCTGGAATTCCTGCCAGAAGTGCGTAACAAGGTGGAGGAACAACTGGTGGATGAAAGCCCGGAAGGGCTGGTCGATATTATCCATAAACTCCACGGTAGTTGTGGCTACAGTGGCGTACCGCGCCTGAAGAATCTGTGTATGCTGGTGGAACAACAGCTGCGCAGCGGCAGCGATCCGGCAGACCTGGAGCCAGAGCTACTGGAATTGCTGGATGAAATGGATAACGTGGCCCGCGAAGCCCGCGGGATGCTGGGGTAAGCTATAGCCCCGTAGCCGGGGCTATAAAATTTAAACCGTTAATCGAGCAGTTTGCCCCAAGCTTCAACCCATGGGTTAGCCACGGCTTCTGGCTCAGGGTTTTCTTCGGCATCAATAAATAACACCTCGCCCACGCGCTGGGCTTTTTGCTCCTGAAGCAATGTTTCAAACTGCTTGCCGCCACCGCAGAACCGCTCGTAGGCGCTGTCACCCAAGGCTATCAGGCCATAGTGAAGGTCGGGCTGATAGCCGATATCGTCCTTCAGGCCCTGGAATAACGGCACGATACAATCCGGCAGATCGCCCCGGCCCGTGGTGGAAGTCACCACCAGCACGATTTTGTGCATATAGGGCTGCCAGTCAGAAACCTGCGGATCTTCATAAACGGTGGCCTGATGGCCCTGGGCCGCCAATATAGCTTGTGCTTCTTCGGCCACCATCAAGGCGTTGCCGTACATGGTGCCTACAAAAATGCCAATCTCTGCCATGGTCGTTGCTCCTTGTTAGCGATTATTCATCTTCCTGCTCGGTGTCGCAGCCCGGGTACTGGCGTTCATAGTCAGCCAGAATACCCTGCCAGCCAAACTCGTTCAGGCAATTCATCCACACCGGATCAAACCCTGCGGTGAGGGTTAACGGCTCCCCGGTGATGGGGTGATTCAACATCAGACGGCTGGCATGAAGCATCAGCCGATTACAGCCAAAATGCTCAGCCGCCGCCCGGTTCTGGCGTAAATCGCCATGTTTTGAGTCGCCAATCATTGGGTGGCGCAAGTGGGACATATGGCGGCGCAGCTGATGTTTGCGGCCAGTTTCCGGGTCCAGCTCCATCAGACTATAGCGGGCGGTGTTGTAACGCCCAACCGCCACATTCATTTCACAGGTTGCCAGGCCACGATAATGGGTAACCGCCGGTTGCGCCAGCCGTTCGCCACTGGCGTGTTTATTGGCAATTTTATCCAGTTCTTCCACCAGCGGATAATCGAGAGTGGCTTCTTCTTGCAGCCAACCACGCACCACGGCGTGATAGCGTTTGTTAATCTTCCGTAGTTCGAACTGTTGGGACAGCATGCGGCCAACTTCGCTGGATAGGCCCATTAGCAATACGCCGGAGGTAGGACGATCCAGGCGGTGGACCGTAAACACATGTTTGCCGATCTGATCGCGCACGGTCTGCATCACGAACACGGTTTCATCGCGATCGAGCCAACTGCGGTGAACCAACCAACCTGATGGTTTATTGACCGCCACCAGCCACTCGTCCTGATAAATAATTTCCAGCATTAGCGAGCGTCACCGGCAAATATCACATCAAGCTCCAGCAAAACGGTCAATAGAGGCCCCCGCGCCGGATGGCTAGCGTCCAACGCCATTTCATAATAGGGCGCAACGGCAAAATTAGTGGGTAGAGGTGCCTGTGCATCCAACATGTGGTGCAAACGGGGGATTAATACCCATTGCAGCCACTCCGCCGGTTCAAGAGTATCCATACAGAAGGGCTGAGTGCTGGCGTAAGCCGCTTCATCCGGGGACTGCTGCTGCCAAAGCTGCTGCTCACGGAGTACGTGCTCCACCTGTGCCAGTTGCTGGCGCACCGCATGATGGCGATTCATGGTTACCTCGTTCGGTAGTGTAAAGGCGGCAAGAATAGCACGAGCAACGGGCGTGAAAAAAAGTAAAAAAAAGGAGCGCTGTTTTCACAGCGCTCCCGGTTCGTTTCGCAGCAATCCCGCTACTTTTGGTGCTCCCTGCTCATCCTTGACAACTTTTCCTGTGGTCTCCTGACCTACAATCCATTGCCGCGGCATCCTGCATACATCATCCTGATGTGGTCCTTGCATCAACCCTGATGCTTCATCCCTCGGTCTTCGTGACCCGCCTTTCATCCTGTCCGGCTCTCATTCTCCATCCTGGAGGTGTCCTTGACGCGTTCCTGCGCAATCCTTGCTTCATCCTGAAGCCTTTCCTTGTAGCACCATCCTGGTGTGTCCAGATTCGTACTGAGTCATCATCCTAATGTTCTCTGCACAGTGTCGTCATCCTGTCGACGGACATAGGTTCGCTCAAAACCGCCTCGCTTACAAGGCAGAATCGGCGACTTACATAAGCAATTCGGATTATATCTTCGAATGAAAGTAATTATATGCCTGATTTTTATGGAATTCATCTATTCCATGACAGCAATAATTACTTAACAGGGATGTAATATCCTACAGCCCATGTAAGAGATCTCCTACACGGGCAACGGCAGATCGCTAGTCCGTTACCACCGGATCAAGACTAATAAGGAATGCGGCCAGAGTGGGAGCCAGCATCTCACGGGATGTGGTGCCCAATTTTTCCCTAACGACTTCACCCGTCAGGTTACTTACGGCAATAATCTCCATTTCATCATCGGTGGTGGCAATAAACAGGGTGGGTGACTGCTTTAAGCGTTTTTGCATCACCAGATGGCCGATGAGATTCTCTTGCACCCGCTGGAAATCTTCTTCACTCCAAACCTGGAGCAGGGTCAGATTATGTTGACCAAAGCGAGCGGCCATATCCCCGGCGTACTGGGTGCTAAAGAAAGCCTGAATCTCTGGACGCACGATAATATCCAGCGCCCGCTCTACCCCAGCTAAATCAACACCTTCCGCCATCGGCTTGGGCTGCCAATAGACACATTCGTCACCGGTACGCTCCAGGCAAGGGGACGGAATGCCATACAAATCCTGGCTTTGAGGGCCGTGCCCTCGTGCCTGTTGCCAACATTGGCAGTAGCGAGCTGTAAACTCGGACAAGGCTTGCCGGGTATCGTTCAATTTCTTTCTCTCCAAAGGCCAGATAAACTAGCGAGATTGTACCCGTTTTAATTTGGTGACACATGTCCAGTTACGAAAACCACCAGGCGCTAAGCGGCCTGACCTTAGGCAAATCCACCGCCTATAAAGATGTCTATGACGCCACCCTGCTCCAGCCGGTGCCGCGCTCTCTGAACCGCGATCCTCTTGGCCTGAAGGCCGATGGGCTGCCCTTTAGCGGGGCCGATATCTGGACGCTTTATGAGCTTTCCTGGCTGAACGCCAACGGGTTACCACAGGTGGCGGTGGGCCATGTTTCGGTAGATGCCACAAGTGAAAATCTAATTGAGTCCAAGAGTTTCAAACTTTATCTGAACAGCTATAACCAGACCTGCTTCCCGGATTGGGAAACCGTCCAGCAGACCCTGTCCGCCGATCTGGCCCAGTGCGCTCAAGGGCCGGTTACCGTGAATCTGTATCGGCTTAATGAGTTGGAAGGCCAGCCCATCGCCCACTTTACCGGCGAGTGCATCGATGATCAGCCCATCGCCATCGATAACTTTAATTTCGATGCCGATTATCTGGTGGGAGCAGGAAATGGGGCCGTGGTGGAAGAGACGTTGGTGAGCCATTTATTGAAATCAAACTGTCTGATCACCCATCAGCCAGACTGGGGTTCCGTCCAGATCCACTACCGTGGCCCGCAGATCGACCGAGAGAAACTGCTGCGCTATTTGGTTTCCTTCCGTAACCATAACGAGTTCCACGAGCAGTGTGTGGAACGCATCTTTAATGATATTCAGCGGATGTGCCAACCAGAGCAGCTGGCGGTCTATGCCCGCTACACCCGCCGTGGTGGTCTGGACATCAATCCCTGGCGTACCAACACGGACTTCACCCCTGCCAGCGGGCGTTTGGTTCGCCAATAACAGTAATGATTTACAAACCCACATCTATTTCACAACCTAAGGTTGTGAAATAGTTTGCTCAAACGCTATTGTAATCAGAGGGAGCGGCGACCTTTCGCCCCATAAGGAGTTCTCTTGATTACACATATTAGTCCGCTTGGATCGATGGAAATGTTGTCGCAGCTGGAAGTTGATATGCTGAAGCGCACTGCCAGCAGTGACCTGTATCAGTTATTCCGCAATTGTTCACTAGCCGTACTTAACTCAGGCAGCCAGACCGACAGCAGTAAAGAGCTGCTGGCCCGCTTTGAAAGCTTCGATATCAACGTGCTGCGCCGGGAGCGTGGTGTAAAACTGGAGCTGATCAATCCACCAGAAGAAGCGTTTGTTGATGGCCGGATCATCCGCTCACTTCAAGCCAACCTGTTTGCCGTGCTGCGGGATATTCTGTTCGTTTATGGGCAGATCACCGATGCCGGGCGTTTCCAACACCTCAATCCAGAAGACTCCACCCATATTACTAACCTGGTGTTCTCTATTCTGCGTAACGCCCGGGCGCTACACATCGGGGAAGATCCTAATATGATCGTTTGCTGGGGTGGTCACTCCATCAATGAAACCGAATACCTCTATGCCCGAAAAGTGGGTAACCAACTGGGCCTACGTGAGCTGAATATCTGCACCGGCTGTGGCCCGGGCGTGATGGAAGCCCCAATGAAAGGCGCGGCGGTGGGCCATGCCCAGCAGCGCTACCGGGATGGGCGCTTTATCGGTATGACCGAACCCTCAATCATTGCCGCTGAGCCACCTAACCCGCTGGTGAATGAGCTAATCATTATGCCGGACATTGAAAAACGTCTGGAAGCCTTTGTACGTATCGCTCATGGGATTATTATCTTCCCCGGCGGCGTGGGGACCGCAGAAGAGCTGCTGTATCTGCTGGGTATCCTAATGAACCCTCACAACCGCGACCAGGTTCTGCCCCTGATCCTCACAGGCCCGGAAGAATCTGCTGATTACTTCCGCGTGCTGGATGAGTTTATCGTCAATACCTTGGGTGAAGCCGCCCGTCGGCATTACAAAATTATCATTGGCGATCCGGTAGAAGTGGCCCGCCAAATGAAAAAAGCCATGCCGCTGGTGAAAGAAAACCGCCGGGAAACTGGTGATGCCTACAGCTTTAATTGGTCGATTCGCATTGCGCCGGATTTACAGGTGCCCTTCGAACCGACTCACGAGAATATGGCTAACCTCAATCTGCACCTTGAGCAACCGGCTGAAAAATTGGCCGCTGCGCTGCGCCGGGCCTTCTCCGGTATTGTGGCGGGTAACGTTAAGGAAGTGGGCATCCACGCTATAGAGGAATTTGGCCCCTATAAAATCCACGGCGATAGCCAGTTGATGAAACGCATGGATGAACTGCTGCAAGGTTTTGTGGCCCAGCACCGCATGAAATTGCCAGGCAGCGCTTACATTCCTTGTTATGAAATTATTAGCTAACTGCACTTCCCTTAACTATCGGGTGGTCTTCGGGCCACCCTTTTTATTTGTGCTTTACAGGTTT
Organism: uncultured Enterobacteriaceae bacterium; assembly: GCA_966186435.1. GTDB lineage: Bacteria > Pseudomonadota > Gammaproteobacteria > Enterobacterales > Enterobacteriaceae > CBIFWW01. The sequence goes on along the minus strand of CBIFWW010000032.1, from coordinate 11,071 downwards.
TAGCCCTGCCGTTGATAAGCCGCCTTTAGTTACTCCCATCCGTTAAAACTCATACAAATCTAATAAGTTATCAATAACTACATAAATACTTCTTATGTATCCATTGAATTAACTAGTCGTTACCTATTGTAAGAAAATTTATCCGTCATGTTAGCCAATCATCAACAGAAATCACCGTGAAATAAGGCCTGAAAAGGAGAATATCGCATTTGAGATCGGGATCACTGATACATTTATGCCATATCTGTATCTTTCCGTTCCAAAATTGTGACGGTCAAAAATCATAATAATTGACCAAAACATAGAATTTCATTTTACGGTTAAGCAATTTAGTTTCTCAATTGACTGTAAACTTGGCAAAGACTGTTCCCTGGAGAAGTTAATGGAAACTACTCAAACTCAAACGCTGGCCTCGACAGAGTCCCGTAGCGGATGGCGTAAATCAGATACTATGTGGATGTTGGGCTTATACGGTACCGCTGTCGGTGCTGGCGTCCTGTTCTTGCCAATCAACGCCGGTGTGGGTGGCCTGATCCCTCTGATTATTATGGCTGTCCTGGCCTTCCCGATGACTTACTTCGCACACCGTGGCTTGGCTCGCTTCGTGCTGTCCGGTAAAAACCCGGGCGAAGACATCACTGAAGTGGTTGAAGAGCACTTTGGCGTCGGCGCAGGTAAACTGATTACCCTGCTCTACTTCTTCGCGATTTACCCAATTCTGCTGGTTTACAGCGTGGCGATCACCAACACCGTTGAAAGCTTCATGACGCACCAGCTGCACCTGACGCCGCCACCGCGTGCCATTCTGTCTCTGATCCTGATCGTGGGCATGATGACCATCGTGCGCTTCGGCGAGCAGATGATTGTGAAAGCGATGAGCGTGCTGGTCTTCCCGTTCGTTATCGCTCTGATGGTGCTGGCCTGCTACCTGATCCCAAACTGGAACGGCGCGGCACTGGAAACCCTGTCCCTGAGCAGCGCATCCGCAACCGGTAACGGCCTGTGGATGACCCTGTGGCTGGCGATCCCGGTAATGGTGTTCTCCTTCAACCACTCTCCAATCATCTCCTCCTTCGCCGTAGCGAAGCGTGAAGAGTACGGTAATGGTGCAGAGAAGAAGTGCTCCAGCATCCTGGCTCGCGCTCACGTGATGATGGTGTTGACCGTGATGTTCTTCGTGTTCAGCTGCGTACTGAGCCTCTCCCCAGCCGATCTGGCTGCGGCGAAAGAGCAGAACATCTCTATCCTGTCTTACCTGGCAAACCACTTTAACGCACCGGTTATTGCGTGGATGGCACCGATCATCGCGATTATCGCTATCACCAAATCCTTCCTGGGCCACTACCTGGGCGCACGTGAAGGCTTTAACGGTATGGTAATCAAGTCCTTGCGTGGCAAAGGCAAAACCATTGAAATCAACCGCCTGAACAAAATCACCGCGCTGTTCATGCTGGTGACCACCTGGATTGTTGCCACACTGAACCCAAGCATCCTGGGTATGATTGAAACCCTGGGCGGCCCGGTTATCGCGATGATTCTGTTCCTGATGCCGATGTATGCCATCAACAAGGTTCCGGCGATGCGTAAATACAGCGGCCACATCAGCAATGTGTTTGTGGTTATCATGGGCCTGATTGCCATCTCCGCAATCGCCTACTCCCTGATCGGTTAATTCCCCCTGCGCCGCCTGTCCCGGGCGGCGCGCTCCCTGAGCCTTATTCCCACTGCGTACTAACGCCATGGATGCCAAATGATTAGCGTATTCGACATTTTTAAAATCGGTATCGGGCCTTCCAGCTCCCACACGGTGGGGCCGATGAAAGCAGGTAAACAGTTCACGGATGACCTGATTGCGCAGGGTAAACTCCAGGATGTCACCCGGGTGGTAGTGGATGTTTACGGCTCTTTATCCCTTACCGGTAAAGGCCACCATACCGATATCGCCATTATCATGGGCCTGGCGGGTAATCTGCCGGACACCGTCGATATCGATGCCATTCCCGGCTTTATTCAGGATGTGAATACTCATAGCCGCCTTACGCTGGCTAACGGCCAACACGAAGTCGAATTCCCGGTTAACACCAGCATGAACTTCCATGCCGATAATCTCTCCCTGCATGAGAACGGAATGCGTATCACTGCGCTGGCCGGTGATGCAGTGTCTTATAGCCAAACTTATTATTCCATCGGCGGCGGTTTTATCGTCGACGAGGCCCATTTCGGCCAAGCCAGCGATAGCGATGTCGCCGTGCCCTTCCCTTACGCCAATGCCGCTGATTTGCAGGAACACTGCCGCGAAACCGGCCTGTCGCTGTCCGGTCTGATGTTGCAAAACGAACTGGCGATGCATACCCAGGATGAGTTGAACCAACACCTTAAACAGGTGTGGGACGTGATGCGCGCTGGCATTGAGCGTGGGATTTCCACTGAAGGCGTATTACCGGGCAAGATGCGGGTTCCACGCCGTGCCGCCGCATTGCGCCGGATGCTGGTCACCAGCGATAAAACCACCAGTGACCCGATGGCCGTAGTGGATTGGATCAACATGTTCGCCCTGGCAGTGAATGAAGAAAACGCCGCCGGTGGCCGCGTGGTCACTGCGCCAACTAACGGCGCCTGCGGGATTGTCCCGGCGGTGCTGGCCTACTACGACAAGTTCATCCGCGAAGTGAACACCAACTCCATCAACCGCTACCTGCTAACGGCGAGTGCCATCGGCTCCCTGTATAAGATGAATGCTTCGATCTCCGGGGCGGAAGTCGGTTGCCAGGGCGAAGTGGGCGTGGCCTGCTCTATGGCGGCGGCCGCACTAACCGAGTTACTTGGCGGTAGCCCGATACAGGTATGTATCGCTGCTGAGATCGGCATGGAACACAACTTGGGCTTAACCTGTGACCCGGTTGCCGGGCAGGTTCAAGTGCCGTGCATCGAGCGTAACGCCATCGCGGCGGTGAAAGCCGTCAATGCTGCCCGTATGGCCCTGCGCCGTACCAGTGAGCCGCGGGTATGCCTCGATAAAGTGATCGAAACCATGTATGAAACTGGCAAAGACATGAACGCCAAATACCGCGAAACCTCTAAGGGCGGCCTGGCGATGAAAATCCTCGCCTGCGATTGATACTTGCGATCCCTCTCCCTATAGACGCCTCTTCGGAGGCGTTTTTTTTCGCCTGATGCCCCTGAGAATGGTAGGGTATGGCCACATTTATTCAGGACGAAAGCTATGGCTGCCCATCTGCTGATTGTTGATGCTTTAAACTTTATCCGCCGCATTCATGCAGTGCAGGGCACGCCCTGCGCGGATACCTGTATTCGCGCGCTGGGGCAGCTTATCTCCCACAGTAAACCGACCCACGCTGTGGCGGTGTTCGATGACGAAGCCCGACGTGAGGGTTGGCGTCACCAGGTATTGCCTGAATACAAAGCGGGACGCGCCCCGATGCCGGAAGATTTAGCGACAGAACTCCCAGCCTTGCGCGAAGCCTTTGCCTGGCGCGGCGTCACCAGTTGGGACGCCCATGGGGCGGAGGCCGATGATTTGGCAGCCACCCTGGCAGTAAAAATGGCCCAAGCCGGGCAGCAGGTCACGCTAATTTCTACCGATAAAGGCTTTTGCCAGCTGTTGGCTCCCAATATTCAAATCCGTGATTACTTCCAGAAACGCTGGCTGGATGCGCCGTTTATTGCCGCAGAATTTGGCGTGGCCCCACACCAGTTGGCGGATTACTGGGGTCTGACCGGCGTCAGCAGTAGCAAGATCCCTGGCGTTGCCGGGATAGGCCCCAAGAGCGCCAGCCAGTTAATCAATGATTTCGGGAATTTGGAGCAGCTGTATCAGCGGCTGGAAGAGGTACCGGCCAAGTGGCGCGGCAAGCTGGAAGCGGGCCGGGAGATGGCGTTTATCAGCCGCCGGGTGGCTACCCTACAAACCGATCTCACCCTCGACGGCAACCTCCAGCAGCTGCGGTTGCCCCAGGCATGAAAAAAGCCTGCTTGCGCAGGCTTCAGTTTTTAGCGTTCGTCGATACGCCCGGCGTGGGCCGACCAGATACGGCGAATGTGCACTGTGATCTCTTCGCGGTCATGATAAAGCTGGCGCGCCTGGATTTGGGCGTTAATGCCATTCTGTTTCAGCTTTTCCTGGATCGATGCCAGGTTATGAGCCACTTCTTCATAACGCTTTTTCATTGGCAACTTAAGGTTGAAGATAGTTTCACGGCACCAGCCGTTAATTAGCCACTCCGCCATCAGCGCAGAAACCTTAGCCGGTTTCTCCACCATATCGCACACCATCCAGGAAATGTTTTTATGGGTTGGGCGATAACGGAAGCCATCTTCACGCAGCCAGGTCACTTGGCCGGTATCCATTAGGCTTTGGGCCATCGGGCCGTTATCCACAGAGCTAACCCACATATTGCGTTTTACCAGCTGGTAGGTCCAACCGCCGGGGCAGGCCCCTAAATCCACGGCATACATGCCGTTGGCCAGGCGCTCATCCCACTCATCAGCCGGAATAAATACGTGGAAAGCTTCTTCCAGTTTCAGGGTGGAGCGGCTTGGCGCATCAGAAGGGAAGCGCAGACGCGGGATCCCCATAAAGAATGGCGAGTTATTGGTGGTGTAGGAGTAGCCCACATAGCAACAGCCTGGGGCGATAAAGAACACATGCACCACCGGGCGTTTCGGGGTTTCGTAATTCACCAGCACGCCGGCCTCACGCAGGGCGGAGCGCAACGGCACGGTAAATTTGCGGCAGAACTTCATCAGTTCTTTGCTTTCGTTGGTATCAGGCACTTCAACCCGCAGGTCTCCGCCCTTTTCCACCACGCCCATCAGCATGCCGACAACCGGAGAAACCCGGTCTTCCGGCGGCAGATCTTTTAACAGCTCGCCCACCACGATCATTTGGCGGGCAAAGATCAGTGAACTGAATGGCAGCTTGCGCGCCAGTTTGTCGGCGTCATCCGGTTGGTAGCACTCAAACACAATGTACCCGGCGTTGTCTTTCACCCGGGCAAAGCCATAGACCTCAAGCAGGCCGGCCTTTTCGGTAATCTCTGCCGCGCACTCTTTTTCAAAGCCAGGGCGGCAGTACAAAATCACTTTATTCATGAGTAATAACCTTACGTTTCAGGCGCAAGGCACCTACAAACATCAAAGCCCAACCGGCAAGGAAACTGACCCCGCCGACTGGGGTAACAAACGCCCACAGGCGTAGATGAGACAGCGCCAGGCAATAAAGACTGCCGCTAAACAATACGGTACCGAGCGCCAGGAACAGGCTGCTCCAGTAAAACCAGATACTGATCCGGCGTTGCATTGCCACCGCCAGGCCTAATATGGCTAATGTGTGGAAGGCCTGGTACTCCAGACCTGTCTGGATCCAGCCCATTTCCATAACGCCTATAGACTTACTCAATACGTGAGCGCCAAAAGCCCCGAGTGCGACAAAAATAAAACCGCTCACTGCGGCAAAAATCAGCATAAAACGGCTGGTCATAAGGTAACCTTCAAATTCTGTGCGTGGTGCAACGCAAAAGGATTAATGTTCATAGCGAAAGCGTAATTTCTCTTGTTCGCTGGCGGCTTTCGCCAAAATCCATTGCCGGAAGGCGGCTATTTTACCCAGTTCCGCCTGACTGTCATGACAAACCAGATAAAAAGCGTTTTTACTTACCAAGACATCATTAAATGGGCACACCAGGCGGCCCGCTTCAATCTCAGTTTGCGCCATCACGTTATTCGCCAGCGCCACGCCCTGGCCGTGAATCGCCGCCTGGAGCACCATCGCACTGTGACTGAAAATCGGCCCCTGCTGGACATTAATATGGGATAAGCCTAACTGGCGGACGTAAGTTTGCCAGTCCCGGCGTGAGGCGTCGTGCAGCAGTGTGTGCTTTGCTAAATCCTCGGGCGTTTTCAGTGCTTTATCACCGGTTAACAACATGGGTGAGCATACCGGCAGCAAATACTCAGCATAGAGTTTTTCCACCCGTAGGCCTGGCCAGTTGCCACGCCCATAGAAAATAGCCACATCCACATCGTCCGTTAACTTATCTTCCTGCTGGCGATCCACCGCCTGAATACGCACGTCGATACCCGGCCAGCCATCATTAAAACTGGTTAAGCGCGGCACCAGCCAGTGGATAGCAAAGCTCGGCAACATGCTCACCGTCAGCGCGCCCTTGGCGCTACGGGCCTGTAGCTTGCGGGTGGCCTCAGTGAGTTGAGAGAAAATTTCTTTAATATCCAGAAAATAGCTTTGGCCTTCTTCCGTCAACAATAACGAACGGTTACGCCGGCGGAACAACTTCAAGCCTAGAAAATCCTCGAGGGATTTTATCTGGTGACTGACCGCAGCCTGGGTAACGAAAAGTTCCTCCGCGGCCTTAGTAAAACTAAGATGGCGAGCGGCTGCATCGAAGGCCCGTAAGGCATTGAGAGGGGGCAAACGTTTAGACATGATAACGGCTTAATGTTAATGTATTTAACAAACACGCAACAGGTTTAACCTATTAGTTTTTTTTATCTGAGCCATTATAATTTGTCCGTTGTGGATGCACCAGCAAATACCTATAGTGGCGCCACTTCCCAGGCCGGAACGAAGAGTTTTTGAGGATGGTTTCCTGAAGAGCTTTTGGCTGACGGTAGTGATGTTGTGTTGTGTTTGCAATTGGTCTGCGCTTCAGACCCTGGTAGCTAAGCTGCCTTTTTCACTTCCTGTACATTTACCCTGTCTGTCCATAGTGATTAATGTAGCACCGCCAATTTGCGGTGCTTTTTTTTACTGAATGCCAGGTGTTACTTCAATTCCACCATCTCTTTTACATCAGAGCGGTTAATCTGCTGCTTGTTACCGTTAGCATCTTTATACTGAATCATCCCAGTTTGGTCATCGGTAGAGGGCTTGCCTTCTGAAACAATGCTCCGGCCATCATTGGTGTGCATCACGTAATTCGAGGAACATGCTGCCAAAGCGAAAGTCATCAGGCATGCAGATACAATAGCGGCTGTCTTCTTCATCTTATCACTCCTTGTAGGGATTCATGCTGCGTTAAGCGCGATTAACTGTAGGCAAAAAATATTCACCAATCATTATTTAGCATAACATCCTTCCGAAATTTTTCCTGTCGAAGCCGATTTATCAGATGTTTGCACATCCCTTGAACCTGGCAGAAAGATGCGTCACGATCGGCTGATCTAAGAGGAATATTATGAAGACCTTTATCCCTGACAGGTTCCGCACCCAATTCCCTGCCCTGACTGAGGCGGGGGTCTATCTGGATAGCGCCGCCACTGCGTTAAAACCACAGGCAGTGATAGCGGCCAGCGATGCTTTTTACCAACATGGAGCTGGCAGCGTACATCGCAGCCAGTACGCTCAGGCCCAGCGCCTGACCGAGCGCTATGAATCCGCCCGCATCCTGGCTGCCCGCCTAATTAATGCCCCCTGCGACCGGGATATTATCTGGACTAAAGGCACCACTGAATCTATCAATATCGTCGCCCAAAGCTACGCCCGGTCACGGCTGGCCGCCGGGGACGAAATCATTGTCAGCGAAGCTGAACACCATGCCAATCTGGTGCCCTGGCTGATGGTGGCCCAACAAACCGGTGCCAAGATTGTGCGCCTGCCGCTGGATGCCCAATTTGTGCCTGATATGGCTGCGCTGCCGGGGCTTATCACCCCACGCACCCGGTTATTAGCGTTAGGCCAGCTCTCTAATGTTACCGGTGCCATGCCCGATCTTGCCCGCGCGGTAACTCTGGCTCATCAGGCAGGCGCGGTGGTGATGATCGATGGCGCCCAGGGGGCGGTTCACTGCCCGGCTGATGTCCAGGCTCTGGATATCGATTTCTATGCTTTCTCAGGCCACAAACTGTATGGCCCTACCGGGATTGGCGTGCTGTATGGCAAGACCGCTTTGTTAGAACAGATGTCCCCCTGGCTGGGTGGTGGCAAGATGATCAATACGGTTTCCTTCGATGGCTTTACCCTGCAACCGGCGCCCTGGCGCTTTGAGGCCGGGACGCCAAATATTGCCGGTGTGGTGGGGTTAAGCGCCGCCCTCGCTTGGCTGGAAACTATCGACATAAAACAGGCCGAAGCCTGGAGCGTAGCATTAGCCGATTTGGCAGAAACCGAACTGGCTAAGTTACCGGGTTTTATCAGCTACCGTCGTCAGCCTTCCAGCCTGATGGCATTCAATTTTGAAGGCATTCATCATAATGACCTGGCTACCTTATTGGCAGAGTACGGCATTGCGGTTCGCGCCGGTCAGCATTGCGCCCAGCCGCTGCTGGCCGCGATGGGCGTCGCCGGTACACTACGGGCCTCGTTTGCCCCCTATAATACCCATGAAGATGTGGCTGCTCTGGTGGCGGCCGTTAAACGCGCTTTGGAACTATTGGTAGATTAAATGACAACCGCACACCCTTTCGGCCGCGAGATCACCCCCGCCGCCCTGGCAGAGACTTTTGAGCAGGCTCATAGCTTTGAAGATAAATACCGGCTGCTGATCCAAACCGGGAAAAAACTGCCGGCGTTACCGGAAGCCCTGCGCCAGCCAGAGATTGAAATATCCGGCTGTGAGAACCGGGTCTGGCTGGGGCACCAGCGCCAGGCCGATGGTTCACTGCACTTCTTTGGCGATAGCGAAGGGCGCATTGTGCGTGGCCTGTTGGCAGTGCTGCTCACTGCAATAGAAGGGCAAACCCCCGCACAGATCGCGGCGCACGATCCCTGGGAGTGGTTCAAACAACTGGGGCTAGACGGCCAGCTCAGCGCCTCGCGCAGCCAGGGACTGGCGGCGCTGATTACCGCGGTGAAACAGGCGAATTAACCGGCGGCGCGGGCGGCTTTTGCCAGCATCTTTTTCAACGCATGGGATACCGCCACAAAGCCAAAGCTGGCGGTCACCATGGTGGCGGCGCCAAAGCCGGAGGCACAATCCATCCGTTTTGGCCCTTCTGCCGTGGCTTTCATAGCACAGACCGAGCCATCGGCCTGGGGGTAAACCAGCGCTTCAGTCGAAAATACACAATCCACGCCCAGCTTGCCTTTGCTATTCTTTACCACGTTAAAATCACTTTTCAGCCGTTCGCGCAGCTTGGCGGCTAGTGGGTCCTGAATGGTTTTTGCCAGATCGGCTACCTGAATTTGGGTGGGATCAATTTGGCCGCCGGCCCCCCCGGTGGTCACCAGCGGGATTTTATTACGCCGGCACCAGGCAATCAGCGCCGCCTTTGGGCGCACGCTATCGATGGCATCAATAACGTAGCTGTAACCCTGCCCTATATACTCCGCCACATTATCTTTTGTCACGAAGTCATCAATAATGGTGACGCGGCATTCCGGGTTTATTAAGCGGATACGTTCGGCCATCACTTCTGCCTTAGACTGGCCCACATTGCCCTGTAAGGCATGAACCTGGCGGTTGGTGTTGGTCACGCACACGTCATCCATATCGATCAGGGTTATCGCCCCAATCCCGGTACGCGCCAGAGCCTCAGCCGCCCAGGAGCCAACGCCGCCAATGCCAACCACGCAGATATGCGCATCGGCAAAAAGCTGTAAAGCCTGTTGGCCATAAAGACGGGCGGTGCCGCCGAAACGTTGACGCCAGCCATCGGAGAGAACTACAGACATAAAACCTCGGGGAGCAGAAATAAAAAACGGGCCGATTATACAGCCCGTCTGGTGGAAAATGCAGCCTTAGCCGCTAAAAACCGTCCCCGTTCCTGGCGCGGTCTTCAGCACCCAAACCCGGCCATAGTGGTTATACCAACCGGCGCGGTGGCCTGCATCATTGCCAATCCCCTGATAGATATCGAAGTGTTGGCCTTTAATAGCCCCACCCACATCCAAAGCAACCATCAGGCGCAGCTCGTATTGGCCGGTAAACTTACCAGCGTGGTCCAGGGTTGGGACTTCTGCCAGCAGGGTGGTCCCTGCCGGTATGATATTACGGTCTGAGGCCACGGAAGCACGGCCAATCAGGGGTACAGCACTGGCCCCTTTCACCGGCGCAAAGTTTTGCGGTTTGAAGAATACAAAGGACTGATTTTGCTCCAGCAACTCACGTACCTGCTCCGGGCTGTGGGTTTCCCCCCACTGACGGATAGCCTGCATAGACATATCTTCGCGTTTCACTTCACCACGATCGATCAGCACTTTACCGATAGCGGTATAGCCCCAGCCATTCTTGCCGCCATAACTAAAGAAATTCAGCGGCGAGCCGTCACCAAAATCAATATAGCCACTACCCTGAACGTCCATGATGAAGTTATCCATCAGAGAGTTGCTGTAAGCAAGAATGTAGTCATCGCTCAGTGCCCCGGCATAAATCTGGGCGCGGGAGGGCAAGCGGCCGCTTTTTGGTGGCATCCGATAAATAGGGTATTGGAATTCTCCCTGACGACTATGACGGGCTTGTACTACCGGCGTGTAGTAACCGGTAAACTGGACGTTACCGTAGTTATCCGCCCCCTGCATCTGCCAGGCATCCAAACCAAATTGGCGCAGATTGCGGGTATCGCCACCGTTTTTCAGCCAGCTTTCTACCGCTTTATAAAGGTCACTTTGATTACGGTACAGGCGGGATGAGTTACTGCGGATCTGATACACCTGCTCGGAGAAGTCCCCGGCATTAACCGGTGCACCTACGGCATCAGGCTGGTTAACCAGGGAGAAAGGCTGATTGAACTTGCCATCATTATATTGCTGACCACGGTCAGTGGGTTTTGATGAGCAGGCGGCCAGCAAAGCCATCATGCCACCTACTGCTACGAATTGGAGCCAACGTCCTTTCATTACTGTCTCATCTTTAAATTAAGGCTACGGCCACGGCACGATAGCAAACCGTGCGGGGGTTTTAAATGCGTTTACTATGCGGTTCAACAAATTGGTCAGATACCCAACAGCACTGTATATAAAACAGCCGCCTGTTTCAAAATATGTGATTTAGCTTAGAAAATGGTTGCATGAAACAGTAACCAGCGTATAGTGCGCTTCCACGGACGCGGGGTGGAGCAGCTTGGTAGCTCGTCGGGCTCATAACCCGAAGGTCGT
>CBIFWW010000031.1:0-26700 GCA_966186435.1 uncultured Enterobacteriaceae bacterium | reverse complement strand
TTTTGACCGCGTACCGCCTGATCTGCGCTTCTTTGCCGGGGGGGACCGCAGTATCCGTGGTTATAAATATCAGTCCATCTCCCCGGAGGATAACGATGGCAGGCTGACCGGGGCCTCGAAGCTGGCTACCGGCTCCCTGGAGTATCAGTACAACGTGACCGGGAAATGGTGGGGGGCAATGTTTATCGACTCTGGCGAAGCGGTCAACGATATTACCCAAAGTAACTTTAAAACCGGTGCTGGTGTTGGCGTGCGCTGGCAGTCGCCGGTTGGCCCGATCAAGCTCGATTTTGCGGTACCGGTTGGGGATAAAGACGAACATGGATTGCAGTTTTACATTGGACTGGGGCCTGAACTATGAAGCTATGGAAGAAAGTCAGCCTCGGTGTGCTGGTGGTTATGGTGGTATTGGTGGGGGCCGTGGGATATCTGGTGGGGACCACTTCCGGTCTGCATCTGGTATTCAAGGCCGCCAACCGTTGGGTGCCTGGTTTACACATTACCCAGGTCATCGGCGGCTGGCGTAATTTAACCCTTAAAGGGGTCACCTATGAACAGCCGGGTGTAGCGGTTAACGCCGGTGAGTTACACCTCGCCTTGCGCCTGGGTTGCCTGAAAAACAGCAGCCTGTGCGTCAATGACCTGTCGTTGAAAGACATCAACGTGGCGGTGGATACCAAAAAGATGCCGCCCGCTGCGCCAGAAACCGATGAAGACAGCGGCCCGCTGAACCTCAGCACCCCTTACCCAATCACCCTGAGCCGGGTGGCCCTGAACAATATCAATATTAAAATTGACGATACGACTGTGTCGCTGCTGGATTTTGATACCGGCCTGGCCTGGCAAGATCGCAATCTGGTGCTCAAGCCCACTAACCTCTCCGGGTTGTTAATCGCCCTGCCGAAGGTGGCCAAGGTAGCTGATGAGCAGGTGGTGCAGCCGAAGATCCAGAATCCCAAGCCCGATGAATTACCGCTGGGCGAAAGCTTAAAGCAGCTGTTTTCTAAACCGGTACTGCCGGAGATGGCCGACGTACAGCTGCCGGTCAATCTAACCATTGAATCCTTTAAAGGCACCCAGTTACGCCTGACCGGTGACACCGATGTCACCGTCACCAACCTGCTATTAAAAGTGAGTAGCGTGGATGGCATGACCCGCCTTGATAACTTCGACGTGGATTCCACCATGGGTACTATTCGCGCCAGCGGCAACGCCCAGTTGCGGTATAACTGGCCGGTAGATCTCACCATCAATACTAGCCTGAACGTGGACCCGTTAAAGGGTGAGAAGGTGAAACTGAAGGTGGCCGGGGCGCTGCGGGGCAAACTGGAAATAGGGATGAACCTCTCCGGCCCGGTAGATATGGATCTAGATGCCCAGACCCAGCTGGCGGTGGCGGGGCTGCCGCTTAATCTGGAGGTTACCAGCAAGCAATTGTACTGGCCGTTTACCGGTGAGAAGCAATACCAGGCCGATAATTTACGCCTCAAGCTCAGCGGCAAGATGATCGATTACACCCTCTCTTTCCGTAGCGATGTGAAGGGGCAGGACATTCCACCGGCCACCCTCACCCTGGATGCCAAAGGCACCGAGCAGCAGCTTAACCTGGATAAACTTACACTTGCGGCCTTGCAAGGCCATGTGGATGTTAAAGCGTTGCTGGACTGGCAGCAGGCTATTAGCTGGCGCGGGGCGCTATCCATTGAGGGTATCAACACGGCTAAAGCTTATCCGGAATGGGCTACCCGCCTCGACGGTAATTTAAAAACCACCGGTAGCCTTTACGGCGGCACCTGGCAGGTGGATGTGCCGGAGATCAAACTGGCCGGTAACGTGAAGCAAAACGCAGTGAAGGTGGATGGCCAGCTAAAAGGCAACAGCTATATGCAGTGGACCATTCCCGGTCTGCACGTGGCGTTGGGTAAAAACAGCGTGGATGTGAAGGGTGAACTCGGGGTAAAAGATTTCGAACTTGATGCCAATATTGATGCCCCGAATCTGGATAACGCCTTGCCGGGCCTGGGCGGCCATGCCAAAGGGTTGGTGAAAATCCGGGGCAACGCCAAAGCCCCAGAGGTGTTGGCGGATCTCACGGCCAACAATTTGCGCTGGCAGGCACTCACTATCGCTAAAGTGTTACTGAAAGGGGAAGTGACCTCCAGCGACCAGATCGCTGGCAACCTCAATCTGCGGGTAGAAAATGTTAACCAGCCGGGGGTGAAGGTCAACCTGGTGACACTGGAAGCCAAAGGTAATGAACACCAGCACCAGATGGGGCTGCGCATCCAGGGCGATCCGGTTTCCGGCCAGCTTGACCTCAGCGGGAGCTTTGATCGCAAAGAACAGCGCTGGCGCGGGCAGCTGACCAACACTCGGTTCGCTACCCCGGTAGGGCCGTGGTCACAAAGCCGGGCTATCAGCATGGATTACCGTAACCTGCAACAAATGATCACCGTTGGCCCCCATTGCTGGACCAACCCGAATGCCGAGCTGTGCGTGCCGGAGCCGGTAGACGCCGGGGCCAAAGGCCACGCCACCGTGCGGCTTAATCGTTTTGATCTGGCGATGTTAAAGCCGTTTATGCCTGCTGATACTCAGGCCCAGGGGGTGTTCTCCGGGGATGCCCAGGTGCAGTGGGATAGCACCAAAGGCGGCTTGCCGCAGGGCAAAGTGACGCTGAATGGCCGTGGGGTGAAGGTGACCCAACAGGTTAACGGCGGCACCCTGCCGGTGGCCTTCGACACCCTCAACCTGAATGCCGGTTTACGCAATAATAAGGCCGAGTTGGGCTGGATGATCCGCCTGACCAACAACGGCCAGTTTGACGGTCAGTTACAGGTGACTGACCCGGAAAACCGCCGCAATTTGGCGGGCAATGTGAATATCCGTAACTTCTCACTGGCGATGATCAACCCGGTATTTAACCGGGGCGAGAAAGCCGCCGGGGAGCTGAATGCTAATCTGCGCCTGAGTGGCAATGCCGAGCGACCGCAGGTGTTTGGCAACATGCGGCTGAGCGGCATCGATATGGAAGGCAACTTTATGCCTTTCGATATGCAGCCAAGCCAGGTCACCATGAACTTCAACGGTATGTCCTCCACCCTCCAGGGTCTGGTGAATACTAAACAGGGCCAAATCGCCCTGGAGGGGAATGCCGACTGGAGCCAGCTGAATAACTGGCGGGCGCGGATTGCCGCCAAGGGTAGCCGGGTGCGCATCACCGTGCCGCCGATGGTGCGGCTGGATGTCTCCCCAGATGTGGTGTTTGAGGCTACCCCAAGCCTGTTCACCCTAAATGGTTCGGTGGATGTACCCTGGGCGCGCATTGTGGTGCATGACGTTCCAAAAAGCGCGGTGGGTGTCTCCAGCGATGAAGTAATGCTGGATAAAGATCTCAAGCCGGAAGAAAAACAGACGGCGGCGATCCCAATTAATACCAACTTGACCGTTCACGTGGGGAGCAACGTGCGGCTGGATGCCTTTGGCCTGAAAGCGCACCTGACGGGTGACTTGAAAGTGGCTCAGGATAAGCAGGGGCTGGGGCTGAACGGCCAGATTAATATCCCGGACGGGCGCTTCCATGCCTATGGGCAGGATCTTATCGTGCAAAAAGGGGAGCTGTTGTTCTCCGGCCCGCCTGACCAGCCTCTCCTTAATATCGAAGCCATTCGTAACCCGGAAGCCACGGAAGATGGGGTAACCGCTGGGGTGAGAGTGACCGGCAGCGCTGATGAACCGAAGGTGGAAGTGTTCTCCGATCCGGCTATGTCTCAGCAGTCTGCCTTGTCTTACCTACTGCGGGGCCAGGGTCTGGATAGCTCTGGCAGCGACAGCGCCGCGATGACCTCAATGCTGGTGGGACTGGGTGTTGCCCAAAGTGGGCAGGTAGTCGGCAAGATTGGTGAAACCTTTGGGGTGAGCAATCTGGCGCTGGATACGGCCGGGGTGGGGGACTCTTCTCAGGTTGTAGTGAGTGGTTACGTACTCCCGGGATTGCAGGTTAAGTACGGAGTGGGTATCTTTGACTCACTGGCAACGCTCACCTTGCGTTACCAACTAATGCCGAAATTATATCTGGAAGCGGTGTCTGGGATTGATCAGGCGCTCGATTTGCTCTATCGATTTGAGTTTTAGCAATGCGAATATTTGTTTACGGTAGTTTGCGGCGTAAGCAGGGCAACAGCCACTGGATGACCAATGCGCTTTTATTGGGCGAGCACGATGTTCCGGACTACAAGCTGTATAATCTGGGCCATTATCCAGGGGCAGTACCCGGTGAAGGCCATGTTGTTGGGGAAGTGTATCGTAT
This sequence comes from uncultured Enterobacteriaceae bacterium, assembly GCA_966186435.1. GTDB lineage: Bacteria > Pseudomonadota > Gammaproteobacteria > Enterobacterales > Enterobacteriaceae > CBIFWW01. The sequence goes on along the minus strand of CBIFWW010000031.1, from coordinate 22,391 downwards.
CGATGCTTCCACCCTGACGGAACTCGACGCCTTACGTGCCAATGGCGGCGAATACCAACGCCATTTGATCCAAACACCCTACGGGAGTGCCTGGATGTATGTTTACCAGCGCCCGGTGACGGGGTTGACGTATATTGAAAGCGGCAACTGGTTGGATAAAGATAAATACTAAATAAAATCGCCACCTCAGGGTGGCGATTTTTTTGGCAGGAATCTGCGGGACAGGCGCCCCGCAGCGGCAGAGATTACTGCTTCGCACGTTCGAAGGAAGCAACGATCTCAGCTTTAGCGGCTTCGGCGTTATCCCAGCCGTCAACCTTAACCCATTTGCCTGCTTCCAGATCTTTGTAATGCTCGAAGAAGTGGGTGATCTGCGCTTTCAGCAGGTCTGGCAGGTCGTTCACATCTTTAATGTGATCGTATTCTTTGCTCAGCTTGGTGTGCGGCACTGCAACCAGCTTGGCATCTTCACCGGATTCGTCAGTCATTTTCAGCACGCCAACGGGGCGGCAACGGATCACAGAGCCTGGCTCCAGTGGATATGGGGTAGGAACCAGCACGTCAACCGGGTCACCATCCAGGGACAGGGTGTGGTTGATGTAACCGTAGTTGCATGGGTAGAACATCGCAGTAGACATGAAGCGGTCAACAAACAGCGCGCCGCTCTCTTTGTCTACTTCGTATTTGATTGGGTCAGCGTTTGCCGGGATTTCGATAACGACATAGATATCTTCTGGCAGGTCTTTACCGGCCGGAACGTTGAGTAAGCTCATGGCTGTTTCCTTTAACAAGATGTTAAACAAGTGGCGGGTATTATAGCGAAATGTGACCGAAAGTCCTCGTCTGATTTGTTTGTCAGCCCGCCAATAGCGCCCTTTTCGGTTAGCCAGTTGAGGCGAAAATACCTAGAGTAAAAATGCGGTTTTTATCCCTGAGTTCCTGGTGGACCAAAATCGCCATCGGCATTTTGCTGTTTATCTTTATTGCCTTTCAGCGTGGATTAACGGTGCTGTGGGAAAGCCGCCAAAGCTCGCCGGTGAGAGGGGTGGAGGTAGCGAATGCCGGGGAGAATACTGCGGGGTAGCCCCCGCAGTATTAAGCTTATTCCGCGTCCGGGAAGTCGTGCATAAAGCGCGTTAAATCATTGACCATATGCTCGTTGCCGACAAAGAACGGGCGGCGGTGGTGCAGGGTGCTGGGGATAATATCCAGAATACGCCCATGGCCATCACTGGCTTTACCGCCCGCCTGCTCGGCGAGGAAGGCCATCGGGTTGCACTCATACAGCAGGCGCAGCTTGCCTTCGGGGTGGCTGGCGGTGCTGGGGTACAGGTAGATCCCACCCTTAAGCAGGTTACGGTGGAAGTCCGCCACCAGGGAGCCAATATAACGTGAGGTGTACGGGCGCTGAGTGGCCTTATCCTCTTCCTGGCAGAACTTGATGTACTTCTTCACCCCGTTAGGGAATTTGATGTAGTTGCCTTCGTTGATGGAGTACATCTGGCCCTTTGGCGGGAAGCGCATGCGCTCCTGGCTCAGGCAGAATACCCCAAGGGAAGGGTCGTAAGTAAAGGCGTGAACCCCGCAGCCGGTGGTGTAAACCAGCATGGTGGAGGAGCCGTAAACCACATAGCCTGCCGCCACTTGCTGACTACCGGGCTGGAGGAAGTCTTCCAGAGTCACCGAGGTGCCCACTGGGGTAATACGGCGGTAAATGGAGAAAATCGTCCCGACGGAGACGTTCACGTCGATGTTGGAGGAACCGTCCAGTGGGTCCATCAACACCACATATTTGGCATGGTCGCAGCCATCAAACACCACGATCTCGTCTTCTTCTTCAGAGGCGATCCCGGCCACGATGCCGCGGGCTTTAAGGGCGGCTTTCAGTTTATCGTTGGCGAACAAATCCAGCTTTTGCTGGGTTTCACCCTGAATGTTCTCTGCACCGCTGGCACCCAGGATATCCACCAAACCTGCTTTGTTGATATCGCGATGGATAATCTTGGCGCCGAGCTTTATTGCCGACAGCAGCGCCGTCAGCTCCCCGGTGGCGTGGGAGAACTCATGCTGCTTCTCGACAATAAATTCACCTAGCGTTTTCATAACACTTTCCCTGCTTTCGTCAGTTGAGAAAAAACGGCTGTAATATATTAACAAACTATCAACTTCCTTTTCCTGAGTGAATCGCTACAGCAAAAACAAGAAAACCCCAAAATGCATTTATCAGCTAATCAACAAGCAGGTAGAATGTGCGCCGAACTAAAAAAGGATAGTCACTATGCGCATTCATATTCTTGGGATTTGTGGCACGTTTATGGGCGGGCTAGCCGTGCTGGCGCGTTCTTTGGGCCATGAGGTAACTGGCTCTGATGCCAACGTTTACCCCCCCATGAGCACTCTGCTTGAACAGCAAGGTATCGAATTAATTCAGGGCTATGACGCCAGCCAGCTGGAGCCTCGCCCGGATTTAGTGGTGATTGGCAACGCCATGACCCGTGGTAACCCTTGCGTGGAAGCGGTGCTGGAACAGGGTATCCCTTACATGTCCGGGCCACAGTGGCTGCATGACTTTGTGCTGCGCGACCGTTGGGTTCTGGCGGTCGCCGGTACCCACGGCAAAACCACCACTGCGGGTATGGCTACCTGGATCCTCGAAGCCTGTGGCTACAAGCCTGGCTTTGTGATTGGCGGCGTCCCGGGTAACTTCGATGTATCCGCTCGTCTGGGTGAGAGCGATTTCTTTGTTATCGAAGCCGATGAATACGACTGCGCATTCTTCGACAAGCGTTCCAAATTCGTACATTACTGCCCGCGTACCCTGATCCTTAACAACCTTGAGTTTGATCACGCGGATATCTTTGACGATTTGAAAGCCATCCAGAAGCAATTCCACCACCTGGTGCGTATCGTCCCGGGCCAGGGCAAGATCCTGTGGCCGGAAAACGACGCCAACCTGAAACAGGTGATGGGCATGGGTTGCTGGAGTGAGCAAGAGCTGGTGGGCGAACAGGGCCACTGGCTGGCAAAAAAACTCAATGCCGATGCCTCCCAGTGGGAAGTGCTGTTGGATGGCGAGCGTGTCGGGGAAGTGAACTGGCAGCTGGTGGGCGAGCACAACATGAACAATGGCTTGATGGCGATTGCCGCTGCCCGTCACGTTGGGGTTGCCCCGGCGGATGCCGCTCAGGCGCTGGGTCGCTTTATCAATGCCCGCCGTCGTCTGGAGCTGCGTGGCACCGAAGATAACGTCACGGTGTATGACGATTTCGCCCATCACCCAACGGCTATCTTGGCAACCCTGGCTGCCCTGCGTGGCAAAGTGGGGGGCACCGCCCGCATTCTGGCCGTGCTGGAGCCGCGCTCTAACACCATGAAAATGGGTGTCAGCAAAGACGACCTTGCGCCGTCCCTGGGCCGGGCTGATGAAGTGTTCCTGCTGCAACCCACCCACATCCCGTGGCAGGTGGCTGAAGTGGCAGAAGCCTGCGTACAGCCCGCGTTCTGGAGTGCGGATCTGGATACCCTGGTGGACATGGTGCTGAAATCTGCCCAGCCTGGTGACCATATTCTGGTGATGAGTAACGGCGGCTTCGGCGGCATTCATCAGAAACTGCTGGATGGCCTGAAGAAGAAAGCTGAACAGCGCGAGCAAAACGCTTTCTGATGGCATCAGCCAAAAAAAACGCCCCTCGGGGCGTTTTTTTTGGTTAGTTACCTGTAGACGGCAGCTCTTTCAGGATGCGCTGCGCCTCATCTGCGGTCAGCGGGTAATCAAAGAACTGGCAATAAAATTGTTAGGTGATGGCCGCCATATCCTGCCCGTTAAACAAGGCCGGGTGGAACAGGTAGGCGGCCCGCTGGATCTGTAAGGTGCTTTCTGCCCCATAGCGATCCCAGGGGAACAGGCCACGATACCCGTAGAACTTATTCCTGGCCTTCAGCCAGTTCGCGCAGATACTGGAAAATCAGGCGCGAAGATTTTGGCGGCTTGCTGGTTTCTTTCTCTTTTTTGGCGTTGCGGATAAGCGATCGCAGCTGCTGGCGGTCGGCCATCGGGTACAGGTTAAGTACCTCCGGCACTGCGGCATCGCCTTCTTCAATCAGGCGGTCGCGCAGCACTTCCAGCTTATGGAACAGGTTAACCTGCTGGTTGTGGCGGTTCTTCAGCTTATCCAGGGCCTGGCGAATCGGGTCAACGTCGCGGCTACGCAACATTTTACCAATCAGCTGCATCTGGCGGCGGCGGCCCTCTTTCTTGATGCGTTGTGCCAGTTCGATGGCGCTGCGCAGTTCTTCGTCCAGCGGGATTTTATCCAGCGCATTTTTACCCAGGTCGACCATCTCGGCACCCAGGTGTTTTAATTCTTCCGCGTCGCGCTTAATTTCACTCTTACTGACCCAGATGATCTCATCATCTTCATCATCGTTTTGATCATCAGGCACTTCGTCGAGCCAGTCTTCAGGCTGCTTGGTCATCTCAGGCTCCTATAAAAAAGAGGCTAATACTACCAGTTCAGGCGTGCCATGCGAAACGCTGTTGTGCGCCGGTCACCTGTAACTTGGGTCATTTTGGGTATAGACTCGTGTTAATTCACCTTACATTATGGCATTCGCGATGAAAGTAATCACACAAGTTGCGCAGCAGCGCAAAGCCCTGGAGCAGGCTGTCGCCCATGCACTGGAACTGGCCGCCGGGAAATCTGACGGCGCCGAAGTTGCGGTAAGTAAAACCACTGGCATCAGTGTCAGCACCCGCTACGGTGAAGTGGAAAATGTGGAATTTAATAGCGATGGCGCGCTGGGGATCACGGTGTATCGTCAAAACCGTAAAGGCAGTGCGTCCTCGACAGATTTAAGTCACGACGCCATTGCCCGTACCGTGCAGGCGGCGCTGGATATTGCTGAATATACCTCCCCGGACCCTTACGCTGGCGTGGCCGAAAAAGAGTTACTGGCCTTTAGTGCCCCGGATCTGGACTTGTTCCACCCGTCAGAAATCACCCCCGATGAAGCCATAGAACTGGCGGCACGGGCGGAGCAGGCTTCTTTGCAAGCCGATAAACGCATCACCAATACCGAAGGCGGCAGCTTCAATAGCCACTACGGTATTAAAGTTTTCGGCAACTCCTACGGTATGTTGCAGGGCTACAGCTCTACCCGCCATTCCCTTTCCAGCTGCGTGATCGGTGAAGAAAACGGCAGCATGGAGCGTGATTATGCCTACACCATCGGCCGTGACATCCACGATTTAAAAAGCCCGGAATGGGTGGGTGAAGAGTGCGCGCGCCGCACTTTGTCCCGCCTGGCCCCGCGCAAGCTCTCCACCATGCAGGCCCCGGTGATTTTTGCCGCTGAAGTGGCAACCGGCCTGTTTGGTCACCTGGTAGGGGCGATTGCCGGTGGCGCGGTTTACCGTAAATCCACCTTCCTGCTGGACTCCCTCGGCAAGCAAATCCTGCCGGAATGGCTGACCATTGAAGAGCACCCGCACCTGCTGAAAGGGTTGGCTTCCACCCCATTCGATAGCGAAGGGGTCGTCACGCACCGCAAAGACATCATTAAGGATGGCGTGCTGCAACAGTGGCTGCTGACCAACTACTCCGCCCGTAAACTGGGGCTGAAAAGCACCGGCCACGCTGGCGGCATCCACAACTGGCGCATCGCAGGCCAGGGGCTGGATTTCCAGGGTTTGCTCAAGCAAATGGGTACCGGCCTGGTGGTGACGGAATTGATGGGCCAGGGTGTGAGCGGTATCACCGGGGATTATTCACGCGGTGCGTCTGGCTTCTGGGTTGAGAATGGTGAAATTCAGTACCCGGTGAGTGAAATCACCATTGCCGGGAACCTGAAGGATATGTGGCGCAATATGGTCACTATCGGCAGTGATATCGAAACCCGCAGCAATATCCAGTGTGGCTCTGTGCTGCTGCCGGAGATGAAAATCGCCGGCCAATAATGTTTTTTGCATCAAACTGGGCGCGTCCTGCCGCGCCCTTTCGACGACGTAATAATAAAACCAGGAATGCCGCCGATGAATATGAAGAAGACACTGTTAGCAATGTTAACCCTCTCAACCGTCGTATTCACCAGTACCAGCGCCCTGGCGATGGATCTGGCTGAGGATATGGATATTCTCAACGACAACTACAATATCGTTCTTAAAACCGACCAGATCGATGAGTTTAAGCACGCGCTAAACACCATGCGCGGCGCGGCGCTCGACGCTCAGAAACAAACCCCGCCAAAACTGGAAAACAAAGCCCCGGATAGTCCGGAAATGAAAGATTTCCAGCATGGGCTGACCATTCTGGTGAGCCAGATTGATGGGGCGATGAAGCTGGCGGATGCCGGGCAACTGGATAAAGCCAAACAGGCGGCGGAGGATTTTAAAACCACCCGCACCGCCTATCACAAGAAATACCGCTGATCGCATGCGCGATAAAAAAGCAGCTATCGAGCTGCTTTTTTTTGCTGGCATCTATCACCAATAGCCGAGCACCGACCACCACAACCCGCCGATCAGTATCCAGATAGCCAGGTTGATGATGCTTAGCACCAGCCCGGTTTTCCACCATTCTGCCAAAGTGGCGTAACCGGAACCGAAGATTATCGGAGCGGTGCCGGTGCCGTAGTGGGTCAGGGACATCATCAGGGAGGAGGAGAAGGCCAGTACCAGTGCCAGCAGGGCCGGCGGGGCGCCCATGGCTAACCCGGCGGCAAAAAATGCCCCAAACATGGCAGTGATGTGGGCAGTAGTACTGGCAAAGAAGTAGTGGGAATAAACATAAAACGCCACCAGTATCAGGGTGCCGCCTACCCAGCCAATCCCCAGGTGGCTAATGCCGCTGCCCACCACCTGAGACAGCCAGGTGATTAGCCCGAGTTTGCCGAGGAAGGTCGCCATCATTACCAGTGCGGCAAACCACACCACCGTATCCCAGGCCCCTTTATTCTTCAGCACATCGTCCCAGTTAAGCACCCCGGTGATCAGTAGCACTGACAGGCCGATAAACGCCGTGGTGGTGGCATTGATGGCCCAATCGCTGCCGAACAGCCAGGCCGGTACCCCGGCCCACAGCACCAACAGCAGCCCAAAGACGCCAAGGGTGATCTTTTCATCCCGGGACATCGGCCCTAAATCGGCCAGCTTGCTCAGGGCAAAATGAGGGGCGTCCGGGGTATTTTTAATTTTCGGCGGATAGAGCCAGTAGATCACCAGCGGGGTAACAATTAGCGAAACCAGGGCGGGCAGGGCGGCGGCTAAAGCCCACATCCCCCAGGTGAGTTCAAAGGCGTGGTCAGTGCCTTTCAACACCAGCGATACAATCAGCGGGTTGGGGGCGGTAGCCGTGATAAACATCGCCGAGGTAATCGGGTTAATGTTGTAGTTCACCAGCGCCAGGTAGCGGCCAATATTCTCCCGCGAGCCTGGGTCTGAAGTGGAGTTAAAGCTGTTGGCAATGGAGCGCATCACCGGGTGAATAATGCCACCACCCCGGGCGGTGTTACTGGGTGTCACCGGGGCCAGCGTGGTTTCAGCGATGGCCAGGGCATAGGCTATCCCCAGAGTGTGTTTACCAAATAGCGAAATAAAATAGTAGCCAATACGCGCCCCCAGCCCGGTTTTATTCAGGCTTTGGGACACCATCATCGAGATGCCAATTAGCCAGATCAGTGAGTTGGAAAACCCGCTCAAGGCATCATTTAGGGCGGCGCTGGGTTTATCAGGGTTAGTCACACCAGTGACGGCTACCAAAGTAATGGCGATGATAGAGAGCGCACCAATAGGCATGACTTTGCCGATGATGGCGGCAATGGTGCCGACAAACAGGGCCAGCAGATGCCAGGCGTTTTGGCTGACCCCTTGCGGGACCGGGATAATAAACCAAAGTGTCAGGGTGATAGCGATGGCGATGAGTGCAGGGATTGGTCTGAATGCGGTAATGGTGCCCATCCGATGTGGCCTCCTTCCATGTCCGGGTAATGGCCCGGCATTATATGCCCCGTCCATCAGGGCGGCGACGTGTTGATGTCCGAAGAAGTCCGTCATTCCACATTCCGCTGGAATACCGCGCGGCGCTTCAGCCGTGTCAGCTTGCCAATTTGGCAAAATAAAAACGTGCCCCGGCTAACAAAATTGGGCTACCGCTTATCCCTCGTCCAATTGAACCGCCACGTACAGCAAGAAACGGGCGTCAAAATCAGCCCATTCGCCGCGAGCTGGCAACGGCCAATGATGGCGGTGTATACACTGCCAGGGCAGGTCAGCTGTGGGACACCAGGCGCATCAGGCGGGCAATGTTTTCACAGGTACGTTCGATATTGTCGGTCCCTTGTTGAAGGATGGTCTCCAAATCATCGGCTGCGGGGATGCTCGGGAAGATAGTGTCGATGCCGGTATCATACAGAGTATTGATCCCCTCCCCGACGCAGCCGGCTACGGCAATCACTGGCACCTGTTGATCCTTGGCGGTTTGGGCCACCCCCTGGGGGGTTTTACCAAAACGGGTTTGGCTGTCGATCTTGCCCTCGCCGGTAAAGCAGTAATCCGCCCCCGCTAACTTCTCACGCAGTTGGGTGTATTCGATCACAATATCAATGCCTTTTTGCAGGGTGCAGGTGGTAAAGGCCATTAGCCCCGCTCCTAACCCCCCGGCAGCTCCGGCCCCGGGTATTTCAGCGATATCCCGGCCCAGCAGGCTGTTAATCACCGAAGCGTAATGGGCCAGGTTACTATCCAGTTGGGCGACCATTTCCGGGGTGGCCCCTTTCTGGGGGCCGAAGACCGCAGAAGCCCCCTCCTTGCCACATAGCGGGTTGGTCACGTCGCAGGCCACAATCAGTTCAACCCCAGCAATACGTGGGTCGATCCCGGTGGTATCGATAATGGCGAGCTTATCCAGCCCACCGCCACCTTGTGGCAGGAGGTTGGCATCCACATCGTAGAATTTGACCCCCAGGGCTTCGGCCATCCCGGCCCCACCGTCATTGGTGGCGCTGCCGCCGATGCCCAGAATGACTTTTTTAACCCCTTTATTGAGGCAGGCCAGGATCAGCTCGCCGGTGCCAAAGGTGGTGGCAATCAGCGGGTTTTTGGTCTGGGCATTGACGAAATGAATGCCGCTAGCAGAGGCCATTTCAATCACCCCTGTGGCCCCGTCCCCGGTGATGCCATAGGCTGCCTGCACCGGGGTACCCAGTGGGCCGGTGACCGTCAGGCTATAGATGTCGCCCTGGGTGGCATCAATCAGTGACTGCATGGTGCCTTCGCCGCCGTCAGCCATCGGGACGTGGATGTAGTTCGCCTCAGGGAAGACCTTTTTCAGCCCCTTTTCCATGGCGATGCACACCTCTTTTGCCGTCATGCTTTCTTTAAATGAATCCGGCGCCAGAACGAAGGTCTTGGTGATCATGGAAAACTCCCTTTTTTATAGAATAAAACTGTACAACACAGTGGCGACGATGGTCATGGTGCCGTGGCGGTCCGGCGTAGTAGTGAAGGTTTCCCGCTCTCGGAATGTAGTGCCGATGATGTGGATGATGGTACGCGATACCTGCCCATTTTCAAGCTTCCTGCTTGTTTTGGCGTACGACGGCGGCTGTCCAGTTAAAACAATTTGTTATATCAATATTAGAAGGTATATCTAAAAGGATGAAGCCATGCCGCCTGGACTGGCGGCGAAAGGATTAACGCAGATAATGTACCACCTGATTGCTGCTGCCACGCCAGATAAGGGCAGGGTCTTTTAAATCTTGTACGAATTTTCCATCTATCAGAACATTGATGAGATTAACCACTTCCTGTTGTTCAGTATTCAGCTCATCTATTTTATAGCCGGTCCACATCCAAATATCTTTACCCGGGCATTCGGCGTGAACGCGCTTAACTAATGCCAGGATAAAGGGGACGTTTTGTGGGTGAAGCGGATCGCCACCGGACAAAGACAGGCCCTGGCGCTTAATACGGTTATCGTTAAGATCGGCAATAATGTGGTCTGCCAGGGCCTCAGTAAAAGGGACGCCAGAATTAACCCGCCAGGTGCTTTTGTTATAGCAGCCAGGGCACTCGTGGACGCAGCCCGAGACGAAAAGGGTGCAGCGGGTGCCGGGGCCGTTTACGATGTCGACGGGGTAATATTGATGATAATTCATTTATGCTTCTCACTTACCACTACAGCGGCGTTGGCTGCATTCATTCGCCCCGGTCACTTACTTCAGTAAGCTCCCGGGAACTCATTCAATTGCCGCCTTGCTGTAGCGGCATCTGGAGTGCAAAAAGTATTGCTACCCACTTACCACTACAGCGGCGTTGGCTGCGTGCTCTCACCCCGGTCACTTACTTCAGTAAGCTCCCGGGGACTCATTCAATTGCCGCCTTGCTGTAGCGGCAATTGCTTTGCATAAATATCAAAGTTGTCACTACAGTGGTGTTGGCTGCGTGCTCTCACCCCGGTCACTTACTCATGTAAGCTCCCGGGGATTCGTTTACTTGCCGCCTTGTTGTAGCGGCATCTGGAGTGCAAAAAGTATTGCTACCCACTTACCACTACAGCGGTGTTGGCGGTGACTAAGTCAGCCGATTTGGCCGTTGCCGAGGTGTTTAACGCGGCGCATGACTTCTTCTTGCTTACCGGCGTTGAACGGACGGGCGTCCGGGCTGCCGAGGTAGCCGCATACGCGGCGGGTGACGGAAACCCGGGCCGCATCATGGTTGCCACATTTCGGGCAGGTAAAGCCTTTGCTGGTGCTTTCAAACTCGCCAGTGAAACCACATTCGTAGCATTCATCAATTGGCGTGTTAGTACCGTAATACGGCACGTGCTGATAGCTGTAATCCCAGACATCTTCCAGCGCTTTCAGGTTGTGCTGGATATTCGGGTATTCGCCGTAGCAAATAAAACCACCGCTGGCGATTGGCGGGTACGGTGCTTCAAAATCGATTTTGTCGTATGGGTTAACTTTTTTCTCTACATCCAGGTGGAAGCTGTTGGTGTAGTAGCCTTTTTCCGTCACGCCTGGCACCACGCCAAACTGGGCGGTGTCGATACGGCAGAAGCGGTCGCATAGGTTTTCACTTGGGGTGCTATACAGGCTGAAACCGTAGCCGGTTTCCTCTTTCCATTCATCCACGGCCTGGCGCAGGCGTTCGATAATCGCGACGGCTTTGGCGCGCAACGCTTCAATATCGTAAACGTGCTGGTTGCCAGACAGGGCATTAATGGTTTCATGCACACCGATGTAACCCAGGGAAATTGACGCACGGCCATTTTTGAAGATTTCAGAAACATCGTCGTCAGCTTTCAGACGCACGCCACATGCCCCTTCCATATACAGGATTGGCGCAACGCGGGCCTTCACCCCTTCCAAACGGGCAATACGGGTCATCAGGGCTTTCTTCGCCAGCTTCAGACGGTCATCCAGCAGCGCCCAGAAGCGGGTTTCGTCGCCTTCGGCTTCCAGCGCAATACGCGGCAGATTAAGGCTGATCACGCCCAGGTTATTGCGGCCATCGTGAATTTGCTCGCCATTCTCTTCATAAACACCCAAGAAGCTCCGGCAGCCCATTGGGGTTTTAAAGGAGCCGGTCACCTTGACCACCTGATCGTAGTTCAGGATGTCTGGGTACATGCGCTTGCTGGCACATTCCAGGGCCAGTTGCTTGATATCGTAGTTGGCATCGCCCGCTTTATGGTTCAGACCATCGCGAATGGCGAATACCAACTTAGGGAATACCGCCGTTTTGCGGTTTTTACCCAGACCGGCAATGCGGTTGCGCAGGATGGAGGTCTGGATCAGGCGGGATTCCCAACTGGTGCCGAGGCCAAAGCCAAAGGTGACAAATGGCGTCTGGCCATTAGCGGTGTGCAGGGTGTTAACTTCATATTCCAGGGACTGGAAGGCGTCATAACACTCTTTCTCAGTGCGGGAGCGCGCATAGCCCTCCGCATCGGGGATCTGCCACTCTTCGGCAGTTTTACGGTGCTTATTAAAGCTTTCGGCCACGAAGGGTGCCAGCACTTCATCAATACGGTTAATCGTGGTGCCGCCGTAAATATGGCTGGCAACCTGAGCAATGATTTGGGCGGTTACCGCCGTGGCGGTAGAAATAGATTTTGGCGGCTCAATTTCCGCATTCCCCATCTTAAAGCCGAGGGTCAGCATGCCTTTCAGGTCGATCAGCATACAGTTGAACATCGGGAAGAATGGGGAGTAATCCAGGTCATGATAGTGGATTTCACCGCGCTCATGGGCGGTCACTACATCACGGGGCAGCAGGTGCTGCTTAGCATAGTGTTTGGCAACGATACCGGCCAGCAAGTCACGCTGGGTCGGGATGACTTTGCTGTCTTTATTGGCGTTTTCATTCAGCAGAGCGGAGTTAGTTTGCTCTACCAGACCACGGATTTCCTGATTAAGCTGGCCGCGCTTTTCACGGGCAACATCACGGTCGTGGCGATATTCAATGTAAGCGCGCGCCAGTTGCTTGTTGTTACCCGCCATCAGCTGATTTTCAACGGCGATCTGGATATCGTTGATATCCACCTGGCTGCGGCCTTGCATTTGTTCACTGACGATTGCTGCGACGGTGGCGCAATAGTCTGCGTCATCGACTCCCGCTGCTTTAGCTGCACGAAGAATCGCTTCTTTGATGCGCTCTGAATTGAAAGGCACTTTGCACCCATCGCGTTTCATCACATGCGGTGTCATGAATTTCTCCATTATAGAATCAGGTTATCCACAAAAACTGAGGAAAGGGCAGAGAAAGGTTTTTGACTACACACCAGAGACTTCCCTGCAACCGGCCCGTGTTATCCACAACTCATCCCCAGACTGGCTGGTTGGTGTAATTGTAAGCTGAAAATACAACATATTGGGCCGGGGTGCATTCTAATGTCTATATATAGTGATTTGCATCAAACTTGTTTACCAATTTATTGATGTAGAACAAAGTAAATCTGCCACTCCAGTAATGGCGGGCCTAGTCACAAGTCTTAAAATGGCTGAGCAAAAAATCAACAAATACGCGGGTGCGTGGGGCTAATCGGTGTTCTGGATATTTAACCCACAAAGCAATCGGTTCCGGCCAATAAGATTGCAGTAACGGCACTAAATTTCCCCGCGCCACGTGAGGGGAGAGATACCACTCAGCTAAATAAACCAGCCCCATTTCTGCCAACGCGGCATCCACCAGTACTTCCGGATTGGTGGCGATTAATGTGGCATGGTGTTCCTCTACCAATCCCTCGTGGGTAAGCCAGGTTTGGATCCGCCCGGTGCCCGGATTGCGGTGCACCAGGCGCTGGTGTTGATGCAGATCCTCAATAGTGTGTGGCTGGCCATGGCGGTTCAGGTACCCCGGTGCGGCAGCCAGTATCATTTGCATCGGCTGGATAGGCTGCATGATCAGCCGTGGATCCTGGTTGGTGCGCTGGCCGATCGCCACATCGATCCGCTCCCCCAATAAGTTGATTTGCCGCGGTTCCATATCCAAGTCGAGATGGACTTTTGGATACTGCTGGTGAAACGCCGGGATCAACGGCATTAACCGATAACGAGCAAAACCGGGGATAACACTCACCCGCACCACGCCTTCCGGCTCGCCATTGGGGTTCTCCAGCGCCTGGCCCAGTGCTTTCCATAATGGCGCCACCTGCTGGCGCAAGGCCTCACCTTCAGCGGTAAGCACCACATAGTGGGTGTTACGCACAAACAGCACGATATTCAGGCGCAGCTCCAACTGGCGAACGCTTTTACTGACGGCGGCAGGCGTGATACCCAAAAGCCGGGCGGCTGCGGAGAAACTCTGAGCTTCCGCCGCAGCAAGAAAGGCGGGCAGTAAGCGATGAACATCGGCGGAATGTAGCATGGTATTAACCTGAGGTTGAAACAGTTGTGCCTGAGTATGGACTACAGGTTGCCCTCAATAAATGGCATTCTGCGGCAATCTTATTCAGGAGCAGACCATGAAAAACATTCTCGTTTTGGCGGCCCACCGTTACCCGGATCAATCGCGCATTAGCCAGGCAGCGATTCAGGCTTTTGCGGCATTAGGCAACGTAACCATTCACGAACTTACCCGGGCCTATCCCGATTTTAATATTGATGTGGAGCGGGAGCAGCAATTGCTGCGGGCGCATGACCATGTGGTATTGCTGTTCCCGTTTTGGTGGTATAGCTCGCCGTCGATTTTAAAAGAGTGGCAGGATCAGGTGCTGACCTATGGCTTTGCCTATGGCTCTGAGGGGAAGGCGCTGCATGGCAAAAAACTACTGGTGATGACCTCTACCGGCGGGGACGCTCAGGCCTACACCCCGCAAGGGTATAACCAATATTCGGTGGAATCACTGCTGCTGCCGTTCCACGCCACGGCAAACCTGACCGGGATGGAATGGCAACAACCGGCGCTGGTGCAGGGCGCGAATGACATGAGTGAAGCCCAACTGGATGCCGGGCTGTCAAGTTGGTTGAGCCGTATTCATCAACTATCTGCGGATTGATTTAAGAAAATGGGGTGCGGTGCCCCATTTTTAGTTATCCCTCCAGCCACCACACCGCTTCAAACGGGCGTAATCAGCTGATCAATATCCTGTTGGTTTACTTTGCTCATCATAAGATCCCGAGGCGTAGGGTAAGGGGGAATAATGTCGCTCGGGAGTCTAACCGGGAACGTTACCGAAGCGCGGCGAGGATCACAAATTTTAACCAGTCTGGCGGGATTTAGCGGGTAACCTGTGGGGTGATGCGCGCCGGGATCATCAGCTGTTCAACGGGATGATCCCGGGTTATTTGGGCGATCAGTTGGGCCGCAGCACGGGTGCCTGCTTCGCCATAGCCTGGGTCTACTGACAGGATTTCCGGGTGCAGGAATTGTATTAACGGGGTGGCCCCGACGCTCGCCAACTGGAGATTAAGCTGTTGTTGCAGGTATTTACTGGCGCCGATAGCCAGGGTGTCGGTGGCACACACCAGTGCGCTGGTATCCGGTGCTAATACCTCCTGCACATGGGCATAGCCCTGGGCCATAGCCAGGCCGGGCGTGGGGTGAGCTGGTGCTGTTGGCCGGGTTATGGCGCTGGTTTAAAGCTGGTTTAGGAACCGGCAGCTAAGATGGCCCTATTACTGTGATAATTTTTGTGGGTATCTATTATTATCCACCGCGTTTTCACCCCCCTAACTACCGGAGGCAAAGATGGACCCTGATCCCAACCCTCACCCAATGTTGAGTTTTAGCCGCCGGTAAGCTGCCCCTTCTTTTTGGTGCCTGCTTTCCTGCGGAGGAAGGCGGAGCCACCAGGTTCCTGCCAAAAATGTGAGTGCCTGCGGGTACGGCCTTGCCACGCCCTTGGCTAAAGCGACTCATGTGAATGAGGCGCTGAGGAACGTTATATGCAATTTAATACCCTAGCCCGGCAGCTGTTTGCACAGCTCAGCCGCCACCTGCCGCGCCGTTTAGTCCAGCGCGATCTGATGCCAGACAGCAGCAACATCGCCAGTGCGGATATCCCGGAAAGCCTGTCCCGCCAGTGCCTGAAGTATGCCCGCGCCAGCGAAGGCGCAATGTACCTTGAATTCAACAGCCACCCGGAAGGGCTAAATGCGATGGAGATCGAGGAGGCCACCGAAAAATACGGCCTGAACCAGATCCCGGGCCAGAAGCCCTCCCCGTGGTGGGTGCATCTGTGGAGCTGCTACCGTAACCCCTTCAACCTGTTGTTAACGGTGCTGGCAATCATCTCCTACTCCACGGAAGATCTCTTTGCCGCCGGGGTTATCGCCCTGATGGTGATTATCTCCACCCTGCTGAACTTCATTCAGGAAGCCCGTTCCACCAAGGCAGCAGATGCCTTAAAAGCCATGGTGACCAATAAGGTGACGGTGCTGCGAGTAATCAACCAACAGGGGGAGTATCGCTTCCTGGAGATCCCCGGTGAAGATCTGGTGCCTGGGGATATCGTTAAGCTGGCGGCGGGGGATATGATTCCGGCGGATCTGCGGGTGTTACAGGCCCGGGATCTGTTTGTGGCCCAGGCCTCTCTCACTGGCGAATCCCTGCCGGTAGAGAAAGTCAGCACCACCCGCGAGCCGGATCAAACTAACCCGCTGGAAAGCGACACCCTGTGCTTTATGGGCACTAATGTGGTGAGCGGTACCGCCCATGCCATGGTGATCGCCACTGGCGGCAATACCTGGTTTGGTCAGTTGGCCGGCCGTGTTAACCGCCAGGAAAACGAACCCAACGCCTTCCAGAAGGGGATCTCCCGGGTCAGTATGCTGTTGATCCGCTTTATGATAGTGATGACCCCCATCGTGTTGCTGATCAATGGCTACACCAAAGGGGACTGGTGGGAAGCGGCCCTGTTTGCGCTGTCCGTGGCAGTCGGCTTGACCCCGGAAATGTTGCCGATGATCGTCACTTCAACTCTAGCCCGTGGCGCGGTCAAACTCTCTAAACAAAAAGTGATCGTTAAACACCTCGATGCTATCCAGAACTTCGGGGCTATGGATGTGCTGTGCACCGATAAGACCGGCACCCTGACCCAGGACAAAATCGTGCTGGAAAACCACACCGATATCTTCGGCAACGAGAGCGCCCGGGTGCTGGAAACCGCCTGGCTTAACAGCCACTACCAGACCGGGCTGAAAAACTTGCTGGATACCGCGGTGCTGGAAGGGGTGGATGCCGACCACGCCCGTCAGGCCTCCCGCCGCTGGCAAAAAGTGGATGAAATCCCCTTCGACTTTGAGCGCCGCCGGATGTCGGTGGTAGTGGCGGAAAACGCCGATGTCCACCAGCTGATCTGCAAAGGGGCCTTGCAGGAAGTGCTTAACGTCTGCTCCCAGGTGCGCCAGGGGGAAGAGGTGGTGCCGCTGAATGCCGCCATGCTGCAACGTATCCGCCAGGTGACTGACGATCAAAACCGCCAGGGATTGCGGGTGGTGGCGGTGGCAACCCGTCTGCTACCGGCCCGTAGTGAAGACTATGGCCGGGTGGATGAGTCCGACCTGATCCTCGAAGGCTACATCGCCTTCCTCGATCCACCGAAGGAAACCACCGCCCCGGCGTTGAAAGCCCTGAAAGCCAGCGGCATCAGCGTCAAAATTTTGACCGGCGATAGCGAGCTGGTGGCGGCCAAAGTGTGCCGGGAAGTGGGCCTGGATGCCGGGGAGCCGGTGGTGGGCAGCAGCCTCGACGCGATGAGCGACGGCCAACTGGCAGCACTGGCGAAAACCACCACGCTATTTGCCCGGCTGACCCCACTGCACAAGGAACGTATTGTCCGGCTGCTGCGGGCCGAAGGCCACGTGGTGGGCTTTATGGGCGACGGCATCAATGATGCCCCGGCACTGCGGGCGGCGGATATCGGGATTTCCGTGGATGGGGCGGTGGATATTGCCCGGGAAGCGGCCGATATCATCCTATTGGAAAAAAGCCTGATGGTGCTGGAGGAGGGGGTGATTGAAGGCCGCCGTACTTTTAGCAACATGCTGAAGTACATCAAAATGACCGCCAGCTCGAACTTCGGCAATGTGTTCAGCGTGCTGGTGGCGAGTGCCTTCTTGCCATTCCTGCCGATGCTGCCGCTGCATTTGCTGATCCAAAACCTGATGTACGATGTGTCCCAGGTTGCTATCCCCCTCGATAACGTGGATGACGAACAAATCCAAAAGCCGCAGCGCTGGAACCCGGCGGATCTCGGGCGCTTTATGGTGTTCTTCGGGCCGCTCAGTTCGATCTTCGACATCCTGACCTTCTGCCTGATGTGGTTTGTGTTCCATGCTAATACCCCGGAACATCAGACCCTGTTCCAGAGCGGCTGGTTTGTGGTGGGGCTGCTGTCCCAGACCCTGATCGTCCATATGATCCGCACCCGGCGTATCCCGTTCCTGCAAAGCCGCGCCGCCTGGCCGCTGATCCTGATGACCGGGATTGTGATGGTGCTGGGGATCGCGTTGCCGTTCTCGCCGCTGGCGGGGTACCTGCAACTCCAGGCGCTGCCGCTCAGCTACTTCCCGTGGCTGGTGGCGATCCTCGGCGGTTATATGGCCCTGACTCAGGCGGTAAAAGGTATTTATGCCCGCCGCTACGGCTGGCAATAATCTACTTTGTGGCGAGATGTGAAGTTTATTTTATGGGATGAGCTAACGATGGCGGCGGTGTAGGAGTGAAAAAAACAGGCCCGGCGCACTGCCGGGCCAGTAAGCTTAGCGGCGTACCGCGATGGCTTCGATTTCGATCTTCACGTCTTTTGGCAGACGGGCCACTTCCACGCAAGAACGCGCCGGGAAGCTGGCGTTATGCTCATTGAAGAAGGCTTCATAAGTGGCGTTAACGGTGGCGAAATCATTGAGATCTTTCACGAAAACGGTGGTTTTCACGATATCGCCCACTTTCAGGCCAGCGGCTTCGATAATGGCTTTCACGTTGTCCAGAGACTGGCGCGCCTGAGCGGCGACGTCATCGGCAACGGTGCCGGTTTTCGGGCAAACCGGGATCTGCCCGGAGGTGATCACCATGTTGCCCAGATCAACGGCCTGAACATATGGGCCGATAGCGGCAGGGGCGTTTTCTGTATTAATAATGCCTGACATATTCTCTCCTGAAATCGTTATTGCCCGCCCGTAGGCGGCAAAAAAAGTTCCAGACTATTATAAGGAGCCGGTGGCCCATTGCCAGAGGATTAACCCGCCAGCACCACTTGATGAGAGAACTCTTTCTCACAGTATTTGCATTTCAGGCTGATGTCCTGCGCCCGTTGTTTCACGGTAAAGCTGGAGTTCACCGGCTCGCTGCGGCTGATGCAGTTGCTGTTTGGGCACACCAGCACTTTCTCGATATGCTCCGGCAGGCTCGGGGAGCTTTTCCCCACCACATCATAGTCGTCGATACGGTTTACCGTAGCGTGAGGGGCATACAGCGCCAGCTGGTTAACCTGCTCATCGGTCAGGAAAGTGTTTTCGATTTTAATCAGGTCTTTACGGCCCATTTCGCCGGAAGGCAGATTCAGGCCGATGGTGATGCGCTGGTCGGTTTCCGTCAGGCGGAATAGGCTCAGTAATTTAAAACCCACGTGGGCCGGGATATGGTCGATAACGGTGCCGCGTTTAATGGCTTCAACCTGTAGTTTATTATCCTGTGTCATAACCCCTCCTTACAGTGCAACGTCGTGGTTCAATACCAACGCCAGTAGGGCCTGGCGCGCAAAAATCCCGTTCCCCGCCTGTTGGAAATACCAGGCGTGAGGGGTGCTATCCACATCGGTGGTGATCTCATCAATACGCGGTAGCGGGTGCAGCACTTTCATATTGTCGCGAGCCTTAGCTAAATCGGCGGCGCGCAGTACAAATTGGGCTTTAACGTTGGCATATTCCGATGGGTCAAGGCGCTCTTTCTGTACCCGGGTCATATACAGAATATCCACTTGCGGCATCACCTCTTCAATAGTGGCGTGCTGGCTCCATTGGATACCTTTCTCATCCAGCATATCGAGGATGTACTGCGGCATTGCCAGGGCTGGCGGGGCGATAAAGTAGAAGCGGTTGCCGCTAAACTTCGCCAGGGCCTGGGCCAGGGAATGCACGGTGCGGCCATATTTCAGATCCCCCACCATGGCGATATTCACGTTCTCCAGGCGGCCCTGGGTTTCGCGGATAGTGAACAGATCCAGCAGGGTTTGGGTTGGGTGCTGGTTGGCCCCGTCACCGGCATTCACCACCGGGATACCACCGGAGAACTCTGTCGCCAGGCGAGCGGCCCCTTCCTGCGGATGGCGCATCACGATGGCATCCACGTAGGTGCTAATCACCGAAATAGTATCCGCCAGGGTTTCCCCTTTTTTGCCCAGCGAGGTGTTGCTGCTGTCGGAAAACCCTACTACCGACGCCCCCAGACGGTGGATGGCGGTTTCAAAGGAGAGGCGGGTACGGGTAGAGGCTTCGAAGAAGCAGCTGGCGATCACTTTGTGCGTCAGCAGTTCCGGCTGGGGATTGGCCTTCAGTTTGGCTGCCGTGGCGAGCACCAACTCCAGCTCCTCACGGTTCAGGTCATTAATGGAAATGATGTGTTTTTGGTACAAGGGGTTGCTCATGTAATCTCCTTTATCACGTCCGGCCAGGCAAAATTTGGGCAAAAAAAAGCCCCTCAATGAGGGGCCTTACAGAATAGGGATGGCTGCGGGAAGGAAAACGGCAGCGCCACGCCTGATTTCAGGCGGCAGTTGACGGCCAATTGTCCAGTGCTGTGAACCATGCTTCCTCCCGGCAAATTGTGGCGCATTATACCCACCTGGGAGGGTTCATCAAGGGCTATTACGCACATTTATTGCGATTTGCAATCGGTTGCCCCGGTTACTTTGCCAGCGTCGCCACCATCACTGCCTTGATAGTATGCATGCGGTTTTCTGCCTGATCGAACACGATAGAAGCCGGGGATTCGAACACCTCATTGGTGACTTCCATGCCGTTCTCAAAGCCGTACTGCGCCGCCATCTGCTGGCCGAGGGTGGTTTCATCATCGTGAAAGGCGGGCAGGCAATGCAGGAACTTCACCTGCGGGTTACCGGTCAGCGCCATCATCTGGCTATTCACCTGATAAGGCCGCAGCAGGGCAATACGTTCCGCCCATTTTTCTTTGGCTTCGCCCATAGAAACCCAAACGTCGGTATAAATAAAATCGGCATCTTTTACCCCTGCGGCGATATCTTCCGTCAGGGTAATTTTGCCCCCGGTCTGCGCCGCCAGTGCCTGGCATTCTGCCACCAGGGCCGCTTCAGGCCAACAATCCTGCGGGGCCACCAGGCGCAAATCGAGGCCGGTTAATGCCGCCGCTTCCAGCATCGAGTTACCCATATTGTTGCGGGCATCGCCGGTGTAGACCAGCACCATGTCGCTCAAGGTCTTACCGGGCAGATGTTCCTGCATGGTAAGCAAATCCGCTAATAACTGGGTAGGATGGTACTCGTTGGTCAGGCCATTCCATACCGGCACCCCGGCATATTGGGCCAGGGTTTCCACCACTTCCTGGCCGTGGCCGCGATACTGGATGCCGTCATACATGCGGCCCAATACCCGGGCGGTGTCTTTTATTGATTCTTTATGCCCAATCTGGCTGCCGCTCGGCCCCAGATAAGTCACCCGGGCGCCCTGATCATAGGCGGCAACTTCGAAAGAGCATCGGGTACGGGTAGAGTCTTTTTCGAAGATGAGCGCGATGTTTTTTCCAGTCAGCTTCTGTACTTCAGTGCCTTGTTTTTTATCTTTTTTGAGCTGGGCGGCGAGCTGGAGCAGGGCGTGAATTTCGGCAGGGGTAAAGTCGAGCAGTTTTAAAAAGTGTTTCTGGTAGAACGCAGACATCTTTCCCTCACATGGCTCAAGCCAATCATTGAATTAAAATTCACTTTATATGTCTAAATATTCATTTGCAACCCTGTTCAACAAATCTTTTCCGTCAGGAGTGGAGGCATTGGCAACGGTATGTGAAAATAAGAGTATCTGCCGCACATTATGAGGAACAACCTATGGCAAACCAGGAACATCTGGAAGAGCAGCGTGAAGAGACCCGTCTGATTATTGAAGAGCTGCTGGAGGACGGTAGCGATCCTGATGCGCTCTACACTATCGAGCATCATCTCTCTGCCGATGATTTTGAAACGCTGGAGAAAGTAGCGGTAGAGGCGTTCAAAATGGGTTATGAAGTGACCGAGCCGGAGGAGCTGGAAGTAGAAGAGGGTGACACCGTGATCTGCTGCGACATTCTGAGCGAATGCGCGCTGAATGCCGATCTGATCGATGCGCAGGTTGAGCAGCTGATGAACCTGGCCGAGAAGTTTGAAGTTGAGTACGACGGCTGGGGTACCTACTACGAGGATCCCAACGGCGAAGAGGGTGATGACGAAGACGGCGAAGATTACGTCGACGAAGATGATAACGGCACCCGCCATTAAGTCACTCGGTAACACGCTTTGATTGTGCGTGCGGTAGCGCCCGCTGCCGCACTGCAAGGAACGCCATGGACTACGCCCAAATACTCGCTCCGATACACACTTTCCTGCACTGCCCAACGCCTCAGGCGTGGATCGACAAAGCCCGCGATCCGGCCAACCTGCCTCTGCTGCTGACCGACCATATGGTGTGCGAGCTGAAGGCCGCGCAGACCGCGATGCTGCTGGTCCGCAAGTACGTGGCGGATAAGACCGGCAGCGAGACGCTGCTTGAGTGGCTCAAACCTTACGAGGCCTTCACCTTCCGTGAAGGGCCAGAGCCGGATTTTGTCGCCCTGCACCGGCAGATTGGCAAAGGTGTGATGCCGCAGACCGACGATCCCTGGGGCCGCCTGCTGATCGACAGCATGGTGCTGCTGATTAAAGAGGAGCTGCACCACTTCTGGCAGGTGC
>CBIFWW010000030.1:0-26872 GCA_966186435.1 uncultured Enterobacteriaceae bacterium | reverse complement strand
GACGGCGGGCAATCATCTCTTCAAAGGTCGCTTGTTTGATACCACCGATGTGGCCAGTGTGGTGATAGTACACTTTGTCAGTACGCTTGTTGCCGGTTACAGCAACTTTATCAGCGTTCAGAACGATGATGTAATCACCGGTATCAACGTGCGGAGTGTATTCCGCTTTGTGCTTACCGCGCAGGCGACGAGCCAGTTCAGTAGCCAGACGGCCCAGAGTTTTACCGGTCGCGTCAACAACATACCAGTCGCGTTTTACGGTTTCTGGTTTAGCTGTAAAAGTTTTCATTAAAAGCTTACCCAATAAATAGTTACACGTTGGTGAACACCCAAACGCATTAAAACAGTTGAGGCTCACACGACATTGTCCAGTAAACCCACCCCTTCGGATATGTATTACCGGCACATGAAAAGTTTCGGGAAAAAAACTTTCTTGTAACGTGGGGTCGCAGGATTATAGAGAAGTCAGACTCAAAGGTCGACCCCTTTTTCCCCCCACCTGCGTAATATGATGCCGAATTATGCCAAGTGTGGCAGCTTCAGATACTCTTCACTTTGCATTTCCTGCAAGCGGGACAGGCAGCGCTGGAACTCAAAGCGCAACCGCTCCCCTTGATAAATGTCAAACAACGGCACTGATGCAGAAACCACCAGTTTGACGTGGCGCTCATAAAATTCGTCCACCAGCGCGATAAAGCGCCGGGCTTCGCTTTCCATCCGGCTATTCATCACCGGCACGTCCTGCAAAAATACCGTGTGGAATTGGCGCGATAACGCGATGTAATCATGCTGGCTACGGGCATCAACACATAATGTTGAGAACGCTACCAGCAGCGTCTGGTTTACCGTGCCTAATACCGGCAGCGGGCGGTGGTTTACCTCTAAGGTAGACGCCCCTTCTGGCAGTTTGCCCGCCAATGCCACATACAGGCGTTTCATCTGGGCTTCAGTGGCGCTATCCAACGGGGAGAGCCACAGATGCGCCTGGGTCAACGTGCGTAGGCGGTAATCAATCCCGGCATCCACGTTTATCACATCGCAATGCTGCTTGATAGCGGCAATAGCAGGCAGGAAGCGGCTGCGCTGCAACCCGTTGGCATAAAGGTCATCGGGAGGAATATTGGAGGTGGCAACCAGGGTGATACCCCGGTCGAACAGGGCTTTCATTAGCCCCCCCAGCAGCATGGCATCGGTAATATCGGAAACAAAAAATTCGTCGAAGCAAATAATGTCAGTCTGGGCTTTAAAATCATCGGCCACTTTTTCCAACGGGTCGGCATGGCCCTGAAGTTTGCCCAACTCCTCATGCACCCGCAGCATAAAGCGGTGGAAGTGCAGGCGCAGCTTACGGTCACCCGGCAGGCTTTGATAAAACAGATCCATCAGCCAGGTTTTGCCCCGGCCTACCCCGCCCCACATATATAAGCCGCGAGCCAGTTTGCGCCTGGCGCTGCTATGCTTACCAAACAGTTTGCCGAGGGTGGATTTGATCCCCCCCTGGAAGGTTTCCCCAGGTGTAGCGGCTTGTAGCTCTTGCCAGATAATATCGAGGCGGCTGACGGCCTCACGTTGGATATCGTCGGGTTGGTATTGCCCTGAAGCCAGGGCCTGCTGGTAATGCGATGAGGGGGACAAGCTTTGCATGGTGTTATTTTTATTCCTCAGCTCCCGGTGCACC
This sequence comes from uncultured Enterobacteriaceae bacterium, assembly GCA_966186435.1. Taxonomy (GTDB): domain Bacteria; phylum Pseudomonadota; class Gammaproteobacteria; order Enterobacterales; family Enterobacteriaceae; genus CBIFWW01. The sequence continues at coordinate 25,194 of CBIFWW010000030.1, read as the reverse complement.
GGGGCTTGGTTGTCGAAGAAAAGGCCGTTCTACACTAAGCGATACTGCGTCAGGATTCCACTTCTGGGAGATTAACGGTTATAGTGCTGGTATCAGGCGAAGGCACGGAGTCATTAATGCAGGCCTCGCAGTCACACCCTACGGGATCATAAGATAATGGGAGAAGTTCATGACCTGGGAATATGCGCTAATTGGGCTGGTTGTTGGGATCATTATTGGTGCCGTTGCAATGCGTTTCGGTAACCGCAAATTGCGCCAGCAGCAAACCCAACAGTACGAGCTGGAAAAAAGCAAAGACGAGCTGGAACAATATCGTGAAGAGTTGGTGAGCCACTTTGCTCACAGTGCTGAATTACTGGATAACATGGCGAATGATTACCGCCAGCTGTATCAACACATGGCGAAAAGCTCCAGCAGCCTGTTGCCAGAACTGACTGCCGAAACCAACCCATTCCGTAACCGTCTGGGTGAATCTGAAGCGGGCAACGATCAGGCTCCGGTTCAGATCCCACGGGATTACTCTGAAGGTGCATCAGGCCTGCTGCGTAACGCACGCCGCAAGGCTGACTAATCTTTTCTCGGGGCGCACATCTTGCGCCCCGCATTCTTCCCGCCAGACGCTATGCTAAAAGTGTTACACATCACCCGGAACGCCACCTTACATCTTTGAGATCCCATTGGATCTTCGCGTTTCAGGGCATTCTTTTACCCATGGTTACGAGAGCACTAAGCAATGAACAAGCCACCCCTGCTGTTAAGCGCCTTAGCCTTATGCCTTAGTTTATCCCTGTCAGCCACCCCTGCGGTGGCATCCATTCCCTCTCAGGTGCCGGGGCAGCCAGCAACACCCAGCCTGGCTCCCATGCTGGAGAAAGTTTTGCCTGCGGTGGTTAGCGTTCAGGTTGAAGGGACGGCAACCCAAACGGAAAAAATCCCGGAAGAGCTAAAAAAGTACTTTGGCGATGATGCCCCTACCGCAGGCCAGCCCTTCGAAGGGCTGGGTTCAGGGGTCATCATTAATGCCGCCAAAGGCTATGTGCTGACCAATAACCACGTGATTAGTCAGGCCAACAAAATCAGCGTCCAGCTAAGCGATGGCCGGGAGTTCGATGCCAAACTGATTGGCAGCGACGAGCAAAGCGACATCGCGCTTATCCAGATCCAAAACCCCAGCAATCTCACCCAAATTAAAGTGGCTGATTCTGACAAGCTGCGGGTGGGCGACTTTGCCGTTGCCGTGGGTAACCCCTTTGGTCTCGGCCAAACCGCCACTTCAGGAATTATCTCCGGGCTGGGGCGTAGTGGGTTAAGCCTGGAGGGGATAGAGAACTTTATCCAGACCGATGCCTCCATCAACCGGGGCAACTCCGGTGGCGCATTGCTTAACCTCAATGGTGAGCTTATCGGGATTAACACTGCGATCCTTTCCGGCGGCGGCGGCAGTATCGGCATTGGCTTTGCCATCCCCAGCAATATGGCCCAGACCTTGGCCAGCCAGCTGATGCAGTTTGGCGAGGTCAAGCGCGGGCAATTGGGGATTAGGGGTTCTGAACTGACTTCCGATATTGCTAAAGCCTTTAATGTGCCGAACCAACGCGGGGCTTTTATCAGCGAAGTATTGCCACAGTCGGCCTCGGCCAAAGCCGGTATCAAGCCAGGCGATATCATCATCAGCATGAACGGTAAGCCGCTAAGCAGCTTTGCCGAATTACGGGCCAATATCGCCACTAGCGAGCCAGGCACTAAAGTTAAACTGGGGCTGCTGCGCAATGGTAAACCTATCAATATGGAGGTTTCGCTGGATCAAAGCAGCACCGCCACCGCCAGCGCCGAATTGCTCGACCCATCCCTCCAGGGTGCCAGCCTGAGCGACGGTAAGATGAAGGACGGTAACGCGGGGATTGTGATCGCCAATGTCGATAAAGACAGCCCGGCGGCCCAGGCCGGCCTGAAGGCAGGGGATGTGATTATCGGCCTGAATCAGCAACGCGTTCGTACCATTGCGGATTTACGCAAAATGCTTAAACCACGCCCTGCGGTGCTGGCTTTACGAGTATTCCGGGCCAATCAGGTAGCCTATATTCTGCTGCCATAAAGCATCAGATGCTAAATCATGGGGACTGGACATCTGTCATGGGATGTCCATTTCTACCATGCTATTCTTCTGCCAATCATCCCCTACCAGCCTGAGATCATGATTGTTAAGTATTTACGCCCGGTGATAACGGGCCTGATAGTTGCCGGACTGCTGCTACTCGCCGTCCCCTCACTACGCCAGGCCAGCACATCCTTAACTTCACCCATGGTTGACAGCGCGGATGAGACCCCACTCAGCTATAACACCGCCGTGCGCCGCGCCGCGCCAGCGGTGGTTTATATCTACACCCGTGGCCTTAACTATCCCACGCAAAACCGGATGACGCTTGGCTCCGGGGTAATTATGGATAGCCGGGGCTACATTATTACCAACCGCCACGTAATTAACGGGGCCAACCAAATCATTATCGCCCTTCAGGATGGCCGTTTCTTTGAAGCCCTGCTGGTTGGCTCTGATGACCTGACGGATTTGGCGGTGCTGAAAATCAATGCGCCTAACCTGCCCGTTATCCCAATCAACCCTCAGCGAGTGCCGCGCATTGGCGATATCGTGCTTGCCATCGGTAACCCTTATAACCTGGGCCAGACCATCACCCAAGGGATTGTGAGTGCCACCGGGCGCATTGGCCTGAACCCTTCAGGCCGCCAGAATTTTCTGCAAACCGATGCCTCCATTAACCACGGTAACTCCGGCGGAGCGCTGGTGAACTCACTGGGTGAACTGGTGGGGATCAACACCCTCTCCTTTGATAAGAGCACTGACGGTGAGACACCGGAAGGGATTGGCTTCGCCATCCCGGTAGAACTGGCCACCAAGATCATGGACAAGCTAATCCGCGATGGCCGTGTGATTCGGGGTTATATCGGCATTCGTGGCCGTGAAGTGATGCCAGTACACAGCCCGGGGGCGGGTATCGACCGCTTACAGGGCATTATAGTGAGTGAAGTAACCCCTGATGGCCCGGCGGCCAATGCCGGTATGCAGGTCAATGACGTGATTGTATCAGTGAATGATAAACCGGCGGTATCCGCTTCCGAAACGATGGATCAAGTGGCAGAAATCAGGCCGGGGACGGTGATCCCGGTGGTGGTAATGCGCGACGACCGCAAGATGACGCTAGAAGTTACTATTCAGGAATACCCGGCTAGTAGCTAAGCCGCAGGTATAAAAAAGCCGGAACCCTGTGCAGGTCCCGGCTTTTTTTATTGCCATAAATCTTAGCGGCTTACGAACTCTTCGCCCAAGGCGATATCTGTCTTGAGAGTATCTAACATGCCTTCCAGCGCCTGTTGTTCATAGGCGCTCAGGGTGCCGATAGCTTTCCGCTCTTCGATACCGTTTTTGCCAAGCAGCAACGGTTGAGAGAAGAAGCGGGCATGTTCGCCATCCCCTTCCACGTAGGCGCATTCCACCACGTTTTTCTCACCTTGCAGGGCGCGAACCAGAGATAAACCGAAACGTGCAGCGGCCTGGCCCATAGACAAGGTTGCAGACCCGCCACCGGCTTTGGCTTCCACTACTTCGGTACCCGCATTCTGGATGCGTTTGGTTAAATCTGCGATTTCAGTATCGCTGAAGCTGACCCCAGAGATTTGTGAAAGCAGCGGCAGAATGGTGACACCTGAGTGGCCGCCAATAACCGGTACATCGACCTCTACTGGATTTTTACCTTTCAGCTCAGCTACGAAGGTGTTGGAGCGGATGATATCCAGCGTGGTGATGCCAAAGAGTTTATTTTTATCATAAACACCGGCTTTCTTCAGCACTTCTGCGGCGATAGCCACCGTAGTGTTGACCGGATTTGTAATAATGCCGATGCAGGCTTTCGGGCAAGTTTTTGCTACCTGCTCCACCAGATTTTTCACGATACCGGCATTCACGTTGAACAGATCGGAGCGATCCATCCCAGGTTTGCGAGCCACGCCAGCAGACATCAGCACCACATCCGCCCCTTGCAATGCAGGGGTAGCATCTTCACCCGCGAAACCTTTAATTTTCACATCGGTAGGTATATGGCTTAAATCGACCGCCACGCCAGGGGTAACCGGCGCGATATCATAAAGGGTAAGCTCTGAACCTGCGGGTAATTGGGTCTTAAGTAGCAAGGCTAGTGCCTGACCAATACCGCCGGCGGCACCGAGGACTGCAACTTTCATCCTAAACTCCTTATTATCGTTAGCGAATTCTGCCGTAACTCCGACGCAGGCGAACATAAAGCACTGATAAGGGAATTACAATCCTGTAGGGAATAGAATGCGATGTTACGCAATCCTTAACCACATTAAATACATTCTCTTATTTTATGAAAGCGATACATTTGTCTGGCCATTCGGAATAGATACATCGGCACCTTGTTACATTACACTCACTTAAAGCATCAAGACAACACCATAAATACAACATTTAATTTACTTTTCAGCGTTTCTTGACGCACAACACAAACTGTCGTTATTTAAGTAATTTTGATAAAATCCGCGACTTTCATAACATTACGTCCTGTTGTTCAGGAAATACGCATTTGAATAAAAATGCATTCATATGCATAATAATGTTATTTACTTGCCCCATTATTGGTGACCTATGCGAAGCTCCTCAAAACAAGATGAATTAATCAAAGCCTTCAAGGCGCTGCTGAAGGAAGAGAAATTTAGTTCTCAGGGCGAAATAGTCCATTCTCTTCAGGAGGAGGGCTTCGAAAACATTAATCAGTCCAAAGTATCGCGGATGCTGACCAAGTTTGGTGCAGTACGTACCCGCAATGCTAAGATGGAAATGGTCTATTGTTTACCTGCTGAACTGGGTGTACCAACCACTTCTAGCCCATTGAAAAACCTGGTTCTGGATATTGATTACAACCACTCAGTAGTGGTAATCCACACCAGCCCTGGTGCAGCCCAGCTGATCGCCCGCCTGCTGGATTCTTTAGGTAAATCTGAAGGCATCCTCGGGACCATTGCCGGTGATGACACTATCTTCACTACTCCAGCCAATAACTTCACCGTTAAGCAGCTATACGAAGCCATCTTGTCTTTGTTCGAACAAGAGCTGTGATGTAGTAGCCCCCATCAGTCAATTCTGGTGGGGTTATGCCCCAACCTTCTCTCTTCCCCGTTAGATTTCCCAAGCGCTAAGACTTTTCGTGAGCCACATCACTTAAAAGGCACGAAATATCAAAATCATCTATCCCATTTTTTTCTTATATTTAACATTAGGGAAGTGACAGAAATCTCGGTTTATATAACTAATAAGAATAAAAAAATCCTACCATTACTATAAAGTTTCGTAGATAACAATTAGCCTGATATTAATTTTTATGTTTAGCAGCGCACACTGAATTATGTGATAGATGTCACGTAAAAAGGCCCAGTGAAAAAATTCACATGGGCAGGTTGATCACTGCCGCCCGGAGTGGCACATAGGCCTTATAGCCTTACATACCCAGCGTTAAGTGTAGAGAAGGCCGACGTATTGCGTCGGCCTTGAAGTTTTCACTGCGATTTAACTGTCGGTCAAAGCGTTCTGATATTTGCTTAGAATGTCCGTTAGCCGCTTCACCGGCTCAGTCACCTGTAGCGGGGCTTCCCATATCCGCAGCTTGTCCTGGTATATCACCAGTTCTTCCAGCAATTGGCCAAAGTAAATCCGCCGCTTAACATCGCTCTTGGCAAAGATCAGCTTATCAGCGGTTTTACGCAGCTGACGGTGGAAGGCCGACAGATCATCGTTAACCGGGATGGGCGCATCCCGCAATCGCTGATGGGCGATGATCAATGTCAGTGCAAGGCGGAATTTATCGATATCGCCGGGGAATTTGTTCAGTAATAGGAACAACTGCTGGTACAAAGCCGGTAAGTGAGTTTGATTTTCCTTACGCCGGGACTTATTGGTGGTGAGTGCCGACACCGCCGCCGATACAAATTGGTTCAACAGGGTGCGGCCAGTGCGGGCTTTTGAATTATCGCGGATTAATAGAATGACGATTAGTGCCAGGAAGCAGCCGACAATTTGCCCCAAAGCGCTATCGAGGAAGCGGCTGAACTCAAACTTCATTGGGTTATCCAACACCATAATATTGATGGAGCTGGCAAGGGCACCTAAGGAACCAATCTGCCGCTTTTGTACTTCAATCCCCAGGAAGAACCCTAACAGCGCCAAGCTGATACACAATAGCAGCATGCTCTGCTGGGAGTTCGGTATCAGGAACAAGAAGTAGAGTAAGCCAATAGGTAAAGCTGCCAGCGTGCCGTAAACAAAATCGATGGCGACCATACGTGGGTTTGGCAAACGCATCGCTAATGAGGTCACTACGGCAATCATTACCATCGCCCCACTGCCCGACGTCCAGCCAGTCCATAACCAGAATAACGACCCCAGCACGCAGGAAATTGTGGTACGCCAGAAGTTGATCATCGCATGGTGGCCTTCAGCAGATTCCACTCGGACGACGGTTTCACTACTGAGCACTTCTTCTTCGATGGCGCTGATTTTGGTGTTGCAAGCAACACCGCGCTTAAGCAGAAGATAGCGGGTAGCAGCCCCCACCCAGCTGTATACCGTCATCGGCAGAGGGTGCTCGCCAGTCCAGGCCAGCATCCGGCGCATATGCTTCAGCTTCTGATGTAGCTCCGCTACCGTCTCAACCGGTTCGGCAAACATCTCGCGGAATTCAGGCGAGATAGCTTGCGGGCGGGTGTTCTGAATCAGAAAAGTTTCGCATGCCTGAGTAATCATGGTTAACGAGACAGTATTGATCGCTTTCAGCCTGCGGTTCGCTTTAGACCAGCGGGAGGATTCCATATTCAGGTTGCTGCGCATCCCTTGCAATGCCACGGTGCGCCCTACCAGGCCGCTCCAGGCTTTATCCACCTTAGCACTGTCCCCATGGGCCACACACAGTTGCATTAATTGATAGTGGCCCAGCAACAGGTTATCCAGCTCTTTATCGATCTCTTGTTTAATCGACCGTGGGGAAAACAGTAAGTCCGCCACAATAGCACAAACGATACCAATCACGATTTCACTGCAACGTTCGACAGCAAACTGCGGAGCCAGCAGCGGCTCCGCCTGAATAGTGATGACGATAATCAACGCGGTATAGCCTGAAAGCCCCCAGGCATAGGAGTTTTCGACCCGCACCAGGGAGGATATCCAGGTACAGAAACCGGCCCAGATACCACACACCAGTAGCATCACAACCGGGGCGCGGATAAACGCCACGATGATAATTAGCGCAGCAATACAGCCGATAAAGGTTCCGGCTATACGTAACATCCCGCGGTAACGGATCGCCCCGGAATAAGGCTCACCTCCGGCGGCAAAGGCTGGGCCGGCGGCCACAATGGCCGCGGTCAGTACAGCCCAACGCGGGGTTTCCAGGTGGAAGTGGAACCCGACGAACAGCGCCAGCACAATAGCGGTCGCCAGTTTGATAGCGAACCGCAAATGCAGAAGTGAAATAGAGAAAAAACCCATGGGATTAGCCGAATTCGCGCAGACGGTGCATCAGTTTAGTAAAGAGGGATTCATGCTCTGAATCGCGGCTTTTCGTACCGGTCACCACCACAGTAGCCGTTGTACCTGACGGAAATAGGTTACCTTCTTGCTTATCGAGACGGATACGCACCGGCACCCGCTGGGCCAGGCGCACCCATTCAAGGTTGGAATCGATCGTCGCCATCCCTTTGGCATCTCGGCTGCTGCTGGCGTTATTCACACCGGCGGCGATACTGTCCACGGTGCCGTGCAATACCTGGTTGCTACCCAATGGGGTGATATCTACACGGTAGCCCGGTCGAACACCCTCTAGCTTGGTTTCTTCCATATAGGCCAGGATGTAGAAGGTGTTTTCTTTAACCAGCGCAACGGCGGTAGAACCACGGGTGATAAATTCCCCAGTGTAGACATTGAGGTTGGTCACCCAGCCGTCAGCAGGGGCGCGGACCACGGTACGATCCAGATCCAGTTTCGCCAAATTGCGGGTTGCCTGGGCTTTTGCCAGCTGGTGTTGAACGGTGGTGAGTAAGTTATTGGCCTGATCAATCTCTTCCCGGGACATGGCCTGAATGCCCAGTTGGTTACGGCGGTTCGCCTCTTTGCTTTTCTCATTCGCCAGTGCCTGATAATAAGCCACATCAGCATCGGCCTGTTGCAGCGCTTTTAGGTAGCGGGGTTGGTCGATGGTAAACAGCACCTGGCCCTGTTTCACCAGTTGGTTATCATGGACCGCCACGCTAGTGATTAAACCCGCCACATCTGGGGCAATAGCGATCACATCGGCGGTAAAACGTGCGTCACGGGTCCAGGGGGATTCGGTATAGAACACCCATGTTTTAAAGATCCCGATAAAAGCAATAGCGACCAACGCCAATGTGATGGCTGTGCGCGTCATTTTTCTTGTTAGTGTTTTCACATCAACCTCAAACAAATAGACGTGATATCAGCCAAAACAGGCAGCAATACAACGCCGTATTAAAAAGTGCCGGATGCCAGACAAAATCATAGATTCCGGTCGGGGCCAGCACTGTACGCACCAGCCAAAACAAGGCTAGCGAAATAAGCAATTCGAAAAATATCGGTGGAAAGGATAAGCCAAACACCACGATAACTGGAAATAAACTCATGATTTTCCTGAATAAAACGCGCAGGCAATACTAATTTCTGAGCAATAAAGTCGCACTAAAGTCTTGATTTGAGGCGTACCGGGTGAGAGCGCGATTCATTTGCCTTAATGACAATATGGTAACGTAACCATTATGCTGTTATCTATAATATGTGATCTAAATCACTTTTAAGCCAGAGTTAACAATGGAACGTCTTAAACGAATGTCCGTATTTGCCAGAGTCGTTGAACTTGGCTCTTTTACGGCAACTGCTCGCCAACTAGAAATGAGCGTTTCGTCCATCAGCCAGACCATCTCAAAACTGGAAGATGAACTACAGGTAAAGCTGTTAAACCGCAGCACCCGCAGCATTGGGCTGACGGAAGCCGGTAAAATTTACTACCAGGGCTGCCGCCGCATGATGCAGGAAGTGCAGGAGGTTCACGAGCATCTTTATTCCTTTAACAACACCCCTATCGGCACCCTGCGTATTGGCAGTTCTTCAACGGTGGCACAAAATGTGCTCGCTGTGATGACCGCCAACATGCTGAAAGAGTATCCAGGTTTAACCGTCAATCTGGTAACGGGTATCCCTGCGCCCGACCTGATAGCAGATGGGTTAGACCTGGTGATTCGGGTGGGTGCATTAAGGGATTCTAGTCTGTTCTCACGCCGGTTAGGGTCGATGCCGATGGTGGTTTGCGCGGCACGATCCTACTTAGCACTTAATGGTATGCCGGAAAAGCCCAACGAGTTAGCCAATCATTCCTGGCTAACCTATAGCGTGCGGCCTGATAATGAATTTGAGCTGGTCTCGCCGGAAGGCTCCACCATTCTGCTAAGCCCACAGGGGCGCTTTGTTACTAATGATCCTATGACTTTATCGAGATGGCTGCGGGCCGGGGCAGGTATTGCCTACGTCCCCCTAATGTGGGTTATAGATGAGATTAACTCGGGCGAACTGGCGATCCTGTTCCCGAGTTATCAATCGGAACCGCGCCCGGTGTATGCCCTGTATACAGAAAAGGATAAGTTGCCGCTGAAGGTGCGGGTGTGTATTGATTCATTAACGGCTTACTTTGATGGGGTGGCGCAGTTGTATCAGGAGGTGCGCAAGCGCAACGGACGAGCAAAAGAAGCAGGCCGGGACTAACCCGGCCATGTGATATCAAGCGGTGCCGCCGACGGTCAAGTTATCGACTTTCAGCGTCGGCTGACCCACCCCTACCGGCAGGCTCTGGCCCTCTTTCCCACACACACCCACACCGGCATCCAGACGCAGGTCGTTACCCACCATGGAAACTTGCTGCATGGTTTCGATACCGGAGCCAATCAGGGTGGCACCTTTCACCGGCTTAGTGACCTTGCCTTTCTCAATGAGGTACGCCTCAGAGGTGGAGAACACGAATTTACCGGAAGTGATGTCCACCTGGCCGCCGCCGAAGTTCGGCGCAAAGATACCGAAATCTACGGATTCGATGATCTCCTGCGGGGTGGATTTGCCAGCCAGCATATAGGTGTTAGTCATACGCGGCATTGGCAGGTGAGCATAGGACTCACGGCGGCCGTTACCGGTTGGTGCCATCCCCATTAGACGGGCGTTCATCTTATCCTGCATATAGCCTTTCAGGATGCCGTTTTCGATTAGCACGTTGTACTGGCCCGGCACGCCTTCATCATCAATTGATACTGAGCCACGGCGGTTTGCCATAGTGCCATCGTCAACGATGGTGCAAAGCTCAGATGCCACCAGTTGGCCCATTTGGCCGCTGAATACTGAAGTGCCGCGACGGTTGAAGTCCCCTTCCAGGCCGTGGCCGACGGCTTCATGCAACAGCACACCCGGCCAGCCAGCGCCCAATACTACTGGCATAGTCCCTGCCGGGGCTGCTACCGCAGAGAGGTTAACCAGCGCCATACGCACCGCTTCTTTCGCCCAAGCATCGGCACGGACTTCGCCATCGGCATCGGCCAGGAACCATTCATAGCCAAAACGGCCACCGCCGCCACTGGAGCCACGTTCACGTTTGCCGTCTTCCTCTACCTGAACGCTAACAGACAAACGCACCAGCGGGCGAACATCTGCCGCCAGCGTCCCGTCCGTAGCGGCCACCAGGATCAGCTCGTAGACCCCCGTTAGGCTGGCACTCACTTCCTGCACCCGTGAGTCAAAAGCACGGGCCACACTATCCACCCGCTTAAGGATATCGAGCTTTTCCTCGCGAGTCAGGCTTTGCAGCGGGTCAAGGCTGGTGTACAGCGGGGTGTGCTCTACCGCACCCAGGGTGTGAGCTTTACCATTCCCGGTTTCACGCACGATGCTACGGGCAGCCGTGGCGCTTTGTTGTAGGGCCAGCAGACCAATCTGGTCAGCGTAAGCAAAACCGGTTTTCTCACCGCTGATTGCCCGGACACCCACGCCTTGGTCGATATTGTAAGAGCCATCCTTGACGATGCGATCTTCAAGTACCCAGGATTCGTGATAGCTGGACTGAAAATAGAGATCGCCATAATCCAGACGGCGCTCAGACAATTGACCAAGAATGGAAAACAGATCTTGGTGGCTTAGACCATTAGCAGACAGCAACTGCTCAGTTACCAGGTTCAGACTCATTATTTCGCTACTCAGTTATAGGGCGTGTATGTCAAAAGAGTGGGGTAATTCACCATCCACGTCAAATCATTGCTCTTTGACACTGCGCGGCTGGCGCAGCACCTCATTGATTTGCGGTTTCTCCATCGGCCCGGTAATGTGATAACGCAGCACCGAGATTTTACTCCAGATTGGCCCCAGCACTTTGCTGGCAGCAAACACAGCGGCACCTACTATCGGGTTAACAGCAAAGGCGGCGGCAACCCCGACGGTGGCTGAGATCTCTGGCGCTACCACCGCTTCCATATCCAACCGGCGGCGCACCAAATCCACCGAGCCTTTCATGGCGATATCCGCTTCCAGGCCATCCACCAGCGTGTTGTCAGTATTCATGATCCCGTCTTTGATCCACGAGGTGCTGCGGATGGAGTCAAAGTAGAACCCACTGCCAAAGGTATCACTAAAATCGAAGCGCAGTTTGCGCATCAGTGCATCAAAACTCACCAAACGCAGCAATTGGCCGGCATGACCGGTACCCAAATCGGCGATTTCGCCTTTGCCGAGGTGAACTTTCAAAATGCCGTTCAGGGATGACTCCTGCGGTTTCCAGGGCACATCGCGCCAGTGCAAATCATAATCCACATTAAAAGATGAACCCTGTACCGGGGTGCTGGCCCCGAAGAAGTTTGCCGCCTCATCCAGCTTATCGCCTTTCAAATGGCCTTTCAGAGAAGTGCGTACACCGCCGGGCTGATTGACCCATTCGCCATTGGCGGTGAGCCGCGCGAAGCCCGTGTTCACTAACCCATTCTGTAAAGAAACCGTGTTCCCCTTTACCACCAGATCCCCGTCGATCAGCCCATACTTCTGCCCCCATAACCAGCATTCGGCACAGCGTAGCTGGAGATCGGGCCAGCGGCTGAAATCTATCGCCGTGGCGCTGGTTGCCGCCTGGGTACCGCCTGAGGCGATATCTTTTACATCCGGCTGCCAATTCGGGTTGTAGTAGAGGTATTTCAGCTGGGCCAGCCATGGCCCGCTGCGGCGCATCAGCAGGGTGCCGTTCACTTCCCTGCTCTGGGCTTCTACCCGGGTGCCATTAAAATCAGGCTGGGAAACCAGGCTCAGGTTGTTCCAACGCTGGCCGCCCAACGTCAATGCGGCAGTATGCAGGGTGATACGCTGCGGGAATTCGGTGGAGCCGCTAACTTCATCGGCGGCCTCACCGCTAAACAGTGCCAACCATTCGGCCCCATCCAGCGGCGGTAGGTTAAGCTCAACGCCGGACTGGTCTGGCAAGGGTGGAATGGTCCGGCTGTCGGCGGCAAAAATAGCCCGGTCAAGGGTGAGCTTTTGAAGCAGTAACCAGCGGCTGTTGAAGTGGGTTTTGCTGCCCAAGTTGCCGGTGAGGTCGAAGTGTTTAAGATCCCCTTTCACTACCACTTTTAACGGTAATGCTTCACCTGCTGGCTTATTGGCCGGAGCGGGCAGAGTGCTGTGTATCCCACGCAGGTCGCCATTCAGCTCAACGTTATAATTGGCCGAACCGTGATAAGGCAATTCAATCGCCACTTTCCCCTGCCACGGCACGCTGCCACGGATCTCGTGTTCAATCTGGCGTGGCAGATAGCCGGTTTTGGCAGGCTGCCAATCGGCTTTCAGGTTCACCCCCACGCTAAAGGCTTTCGCCCCTTCCTGGGTGTTGAAATCGACGGTGACCGGCTGATTAAACCAGCTTGCCTGAAGCGGCTTACTTTGCAGGTTGCCGTTTTCAAAAGCGAATTCGCCAGTCAGCCCTTTCAGGGTGGTACCTAATGGCACCACTTCCAGCGTATTGTTTTTCAGCATCACATTGCCCTTGGCGGTGGTCATGGTGCCGTCAAAGGGAATATCCAGATGTAAGCGAGCATTTACATCACCAGTGAGTTTCAACTCTTTTAGAGCGGCAGCCAGTGAGTCATTGAGAGGGGTTTGTTGAAAATACGGCCCGACGGCTGGCCCCGGCCCGGCAACATCGGCATCGACATATAGCCGCTCTTTGCCGTAATCGGGGATATAGACTGCCACATTCCGGCCTTTCACACCGCCGAGGTTAACCTCCGGGGCCTTCATCCACAGGCTGTCGTTAACGAAGTCCAGATTGATATCGAAATGTTCCAGCGCAGGCCAGTCCGGCTGGAAAGCATAGGTAGCATCCTTCAGCGGCACCGAAACCTCAAACTGACCTTCATTGTGTTTGTAAGGGAAATCGTGAGGATTACCGGCATAAACCAGGGTGGCATCCTGCGCCTTACCGCCTTTGATGGCTCCACTGAGGTAATCTACTAGCGACTTACCCATTAAATTTTCCGGGAAGTAGCGCCAGGCCTGCCCACCGTCATTGGTGGTAATACCCGCCAGAATACTCAGCCAGGGCTGCTCGCCCTCCCATTGGGTGTAGCTAAAATTACCGGCAGCACGTACCCCGGTGGCTGCTACGTCTATGTCCTTACCGGAGAGCATCCAACCCGAGGCTTTTTTTTGCCAACCCAGTGTGGCTTTGCCGTTATGGATTTCCAGCGGTGCGCGGAACACCCCTTCATAAGGCATTTTGGCATTTTGCATGGTCAATTTAGCCTGGCCTTGCTCCACGCCACCGCTTACTTCACCTGAGAAATGCTCCACGCCGGGCAACAGTTTCCACTGATTCCAGCTAAGATCCTGCCACTGGCCCTGGAAGCGGGACTTCTCTGGGGTATCCAGCGGGATATCAAAAGCCAGGGTTTTGATCAGCCCTTTAGGCTGGGTCTGGTTCCAGACATTCACCAGCGAGGGTGAAAATTTCTCGGCCAAGGGAAGCAGCGTCTCCAGACGACCGAGTTGCATATTATTGGCCCGCACCCGTAGCTCATCGCTGGTGTGATTATTCCGGCCGCCTACATCGGCACCCGGTAGCCAGGCTAGTGCCAGCTGGCCCTTCGGCCAGGGTTGATTATCAATACTGATATTGGTGGAGGGAATTGCTGCCTGCCAGCCCCCCTTAATTTTGCTTATCTTAGCCATCAGATTGTCGACGGTCAGATGATGGGTTTTATCTGTGCCCTGCCAGGCGGCACCGCCCTTACGCAGCCAGATATTACCGGCAGCGATATCGCCTTTTTCCATGGTCAGCCAGGCAGTCATACTGAAACGGGCATTCTCCAGGGCGATATTGTCTTTAAACCATTGGTTAAACCAGGGCTGCACATCCACATCATCCGCCTGCAGCCAAACCTTACCGTTTTTAAGTGCCCCATCTTCATCCCGCAGATCGATACGTACCTGCGCCACGCCGTGCTGGCCGGTGAAGCTGGATAGATTCACCTGGCCTTCAGCCCGGTGGCGGTTACTCTGGTTCAGCCAAGTTAACTGAGGGATCGCCAGATTGGCCCGCTGGCCGGAAAGGGTCAGGAAGCTCAGGTTACTGTCACGTAGGTCAAAGTGGTCGAACTGATGCAAGAATAGATCGGAGATATCGTCGGCCTGGAAGCCTTCGCTCTCGGAATTACGCACCAGCGGAGTGTTGGTGCGCATATTAAGCTGATAGAAGGTGAGGTTGCGGAACTGCCAGCGCAAGTGGAGCAGGCTTTGCCAGACATCCAGCGCCATTGAAACGCGCTTGATGGAGAGATGACCACCATCTTTTAAGTCAACGTTAATGTCGCTGGCCTCCAGGGTTGGCCCGAAGTTGCGCCATTCTGCCTGAAGATTACCAATATTAACGGGCACCCCAGCAGCCAACTGGATTTTCTCCACTATCTGAGGACGCCAGCTATTGACGTGAGGCAGCAGTAATCGCAGCCCACTGACCAACAGGGCGACAACCACAACCAACGATGCGCCAGTGAGTAGCAAAATACCCGGCAGTCGCCTCACTCATCTCTCCTTGTCAGCCGTTGGCCTTACGCCCAGCAGGTTTACATCATCACTACATCGAACTGCTCTTGATTGTAGAGTGATTCAATTTGTACTTTGACTTGCTTACCGACAAAAATTTCCACTTCTGCCAGCGCGTGAGACTCTTCGCTTTTTAACGCTTCGGCCACTGCCGGTGACGCATACACCAGGAAGCGGTCAGAATCATAGGCGTGATGCACTCGCACAATTTCACGCATAATTTCATAACACACGGTTTCAACGCTTTTCACCGTCCCACGGCCATGGCAGGTTGGGCATTCATGACACAGCACGTGTTCAACGCTTTCACGGGTACGCTTGCGGGTCATCTCCACTAGCCCCAGCTGGGAGAAGCCGTTGATGCTGGTCTTCACCCGGTCTTTGCTCAGCGCCTGATCCAGGGAGTGCAGCACCCGGCGGCGATGGTCTTCATTATTCATATCGATAAAGTCGATAATGATAATGCCACCCAGGTTACGCAGCCGCAGCTGGCGGGCAATAGCCTGGGTCGCTTCGATATTGGTATTAAAGATGGTGTCGTCGAGATTGCGGTGGCCAACGAAAGCCCCGGTATTAATATCGACGGTTGTCATAGCTTCGGTTTGATCAATGATCAGATAACCACCAGACTTCAGTTCAACCTTACGCTCCAGCGCCCGCTGGATTTCGTTTTCCACATCGAAAAGATCAAAGATAGGCTGTTGGCCGCTATAGTGCTCAAGTTTCCGCGTCATTTCAGGAATATATTCTGCGGTAAACTCCACCAGCATTTCATAGGTGAGCTTAGAATCGACACGGATTCTATCCAACGAGGCATCGGCAAAATCACGCAGCACCCGCTGTGCCAGGGCCAGTTCACCATACATTTGATGGCGGGTCTGGTTACGCTTTTTGCGCTCCATGACTTTAGTCCATACCCGCTTCAGATAGGCAGCATCGGAGGATAAGTCTTCTTCACAGACCCCTTCTGCGGCGGTGCGGATGATAAACCCGCCCTGCTCATCACAGTAGCTGGCGACCACGTTTTTCAAACGTTCACGCTCTTCTTCGCTGTCAATACGTTGGGACACGCCCACATGAGAAGCACCCGGCATAAACACCAGATAACGGGAAGGGAGAGTGATGTCTGTAGTGAGGCGCGCCCCTTTGGTCCCCAGCGGATCTTTCACCACCTGAACCATCAAATCCTGGCCTTGACGCACCAGTTCGGAGATATCGCGCACGGCGAAGTTTTTTTGCTCTTCACCGGCCACACATTCAGTATGGGGCATAATGTCTGAAGCATGAAGAAACGCAGCTTTGTCCAGGCCAATATCGACAAATGCCGCCTGCATGCCCGGGAGAACCCGACTAACGCGACCCTTGTAGATATTCCCTACAATGCCCCGGCGAGCTTCACGTTCAATGTGAATTTCTTGCAAGATACCGCCATCGATATACGCGACTCGCGTTTCCGATGGCGTAATGTTTACTAATAGTTCAGCCGTCATCTTTACCTCTTTTGTCCCGTAATGCGTTAATACTTCGTAGCAGTTCCCAGGTCTCTACCAATGGCAAGCCGACGACAGCGTGATAACTCCCGTTGATCTTCCTGACAAAACACCCACCCAACCCCTGAATGCCATAGGCGCCCGCTTTATCCATTGGCTCAAGGCTTGCGACATACTGCGCAATGTCTTCAGCGGATAGCACGCGGAATGTCACATCGGTCACTACGCTGCAATCCAGCATCTGTTGGCGGTCAGCAATCGCGACAGCGGTTATCACCTGATGGGTTTGCCCGGAAAGTGCTTCCAGCATATGGGTAGCATGTTGTGCATCCCGTGGTTTTTCCAGTACCTCGCCATTAAGAATAACGATGGTATCGGCACCCAGCACAGGCAAATCTTGCGGTGCAGCTGCAACACCTGCCTGGGCTTTATCCCGGGCCAGGCGGCGAACATAGTGAGCGGCGGTTTCATCAGCCTGGCGCACCTCTTCAACACTCGTGATTATGCGCTCGAAGGCTACTCCCATAAGGGTGAGCAATTCATGACGACGAGGGGAACCGGAGGCAAGATAAAGTGATGTCATGGAAAACCTTATTGAACGGCAAACTGTTGACGGATTTTACGCATCAACAGGAATATCCACGGCCAGAGAACCCCGTTCACTACACTACTCCAGAATACTTCCGGACGGAAAGAGACGTTGATCACTAAAAATTCTGACCAGAAAACAATGATATCGGCAGCCAGCGAAAGTAGCAGCACCACCAGTGCCTGTTGCCACAGGGCCAGGTTACGGAACAGCTGGCATTTCAGTGCCACTAGATAGGCTACGATACACAGGGAGAGTGCGCGAACGCCGAGGACGGAACCGCTGATAAGATCGAGGATCGCCCCCATTAGCAATCCAGTCCCCACGTTAATCCTATGGGGTAGCGCCAGGATCCAGTAGATAAGGATCAGTAATACCCAGTTTGGCCGGAACATCATTAATTGATCCGGCCAGGGCATTACTTGCAATAACAGAGCAACCAGAAACGACAGCCAGACTACCCAAAGCCCCTGACTACGATAACTCGCCACTAATGCCTCCTCTGGGCGGCCGCAGGGGCGCCCGTGGAAGTAGCAGGTGCAGCAGATGCGCCAGCTTGTGAGTTAGCGCTGCTAGCTGCCGGTGTAGTCATCACACCAGTAGCAGGTGCCGGTGGCGTCATGGTCTGAGGTGCAGGCGGCCCCATTGTGGCATCCGGTGCCGGCAACACTTGTGGCATCATCTGCATCAGGCGTTCATTGGCGACACGATGAACCTCTTCCGGGGTCATTGGGTTTTCACCATTGCGGTCAGCGCCCCACAGCAGCAGCAGATAACGTAAACGCTGTAGCCCTGCCGTTGGGCGAGCCTGGATCACGGTGTAAGCCCGCTGAGTATCAAGTTTTACCGAAGAAACCACGCCGACCGGGTAGCCCTCAGGGAAACGCCCACCCAGGCCCGAAGTTACCAGCACATCGCCCACTCTGATATCGGTGTTGGCTGGCAGGTGCTCCAGCTGCAAGTCGTCAGTACAACCGGTACCGGCGGCAATCACACGAATGTCATTGCGCAGAACCTGGATTGGCAATGCGTGGGTGGCATCGCAAATCAGCAGCACCCGGCTGGTGAGTTTAGCAACGGCGACAACCTGCCCGACCACGCCTTTGTCACTGATGACTGGCTGGCCTTCATAAACACCGTTCACGCTACCTTTATCAATGACCACTTGGTCACTGTAAGGATCGTTTACAGTTGAAATCACCTGGGTCACCATTTTCTGCTCGTCCTGACGTAGCGGTGAGCCGAGTAGCTCACGCAGACGCGCGTTTTCCTGCTTGTATTGACCAAGCATCAGCAGCTGACTGTTTTTCAGCAGCAGTTCCTGATGTAACGCACGGTTTTCTAATTCGAGCTGATCGCGTGAAGCGAAGGTTTGTGAAATGTTGTCGAGTAAAGCCCGCGGGCCATTACTCACAAAATAGAAAGGGCTGACGGCAGTATCCATGTACGTTCGGATTTGGCTAAACGTACCCAGGCGGCTGTCAGCGATGATGACACCAAGTGCTATCAAAACCGCCAGGATCAGGCGGATCTGCAGCGACGGGCCACGGCTAAAAATTGGCTTCATAGGCTATGCGTATTCCGAGGCCTACAAGAAGGGGTGGCACTGCCACCCCTACCTGCGGCTGTTACTCTTCGCTGAACAAGTCGCCGCCATGCATGTCGATCATCTCCAACGCCTTGCCGCCGCCACGGGCTACGCAAGTCAATGGATCTTCTGCAACTACAACCGGAATACCGGTTTCTTCCATTAACAGACGGTCGAGGTTACGCAGCAGCGCACCACCACCGGTCAGAACCATCCCACGCTCGGAAATATCGGATGCCAGTTCTGGCGGGCACTGTTCCAGTGCAACCATCACGGCACTGACGATACCGGTCAGTGGCTCTTGCAGCGCTTCCAGAATTTCATTGGAGTTCAGCGTGAAGCCACGTGGAACGCCCTCAGCCAGGTTACGACCGCGAACTTCGATTTCGCGAACTTCGTCGCCCGGGTAAGCGGAGCCGATTTCATGCTTGATACGTTCTGCGGTTGCTTCACCAATCAGCGAGCCGTAGTTACGACGCACATAATTAATAATAGCTTCATCAAAGCGATCGCCACCGATACGAACAGAAGAGGAGTAAACCACGCCATTCAGGGAGATAACGGCAACTTCAGTCGTACCACCACCGATATCCACTACCATGGAACCAGTTGCTTCGGAAACCGGCAGGCCGGCACCGATTGCCGCAGCCATAGGCTCTTCAATCAGGAAGACTTCACGAGCGCCAGCGCCCTGTGCAGATTCACGGATTGCACGACGTTCAACCTGGGTCGCACCAACCGGTACGCACACCAGCACGCGCGGGCTTGGGCGCATGAAGCTATTGCTGTGAACCTGCTTGATGAAGTGTTGCAGCATTTTCTCGGTCACGAAGAAGTCAGCGATAACGCCGTCTTTCATTGGACGGATAGCCGCGATGTTACCTGGGGTACGACCAAGCATCTGTTTGGCGTCGTGGCCTACGGCTGCAACGCTCTTCGGAGAACCGGCACGGTCCTGGCGAATGGCCACAACAGACGGCTCATTCAGTACGATGCCTTGTCCTTTTACATAGATAAGGGTATTCGCAGTACCCAGGTCAATGGACAGGTCATTGGAAAACATGCCACGAAATTTTTTCAACATACTGAGGGATAATCCTGAAAGCTGGGGCGGAGAAAAATTCCGCTTACTTTACCAACCACACGATGCAGGGACAAGGCGCAAAAATGTTCTGCTTCGGTGAAAAATAGTGCAACTCGTTTCAGCTGTTACATTCACCGTTCACCCTCTGCCTTCCTGGCCACCACACTTAGGGGAGAACTTAATATAACCAATTGATAAAACGAGTTGTCATGTTTGTACTGCGACAAATCTGAAGGCAGACATATCGTCCCCATCAGATGCAGCGGCCAATATTCTACGTGAAAACAAAGTAAACGGCAGGTCAAACCGAGTATCTTTGCGAATATTTTTTAACTTTAATGTCCAGCGCTTGAGATGAGGCGATAAAATCCCCCTGAGCGCCTATTACCCCACGGTCCATGAGTGACTGCCACTCGCGACGGGATCGCACCCCTGAGGCAAAAACCTGCGTCTCGGTGTTATTACACGCTTCCACCAAACTCTGCACGAAAAGCAGATTTTCCATGCGTTTATCGATGTTTCGTACCAACCCTGCGTGAAGTTTAATTAACTCAACCTCCAGTTGGCCGATGTAAGCGGTACTCACCACCGTCAATCCCGCCTGGTTCACCGCCACTCTGGCACCCAAAGCTTTGATCAGTTTTACAATCCGTTGCAACTGGTCGCTATGTTGACATACACCCGCCTCATCTAGTTCAAAAAGAATTCGATTACGGGTGGATTTATCACATTCCATAATGACGTCACGCAGCCAGCGCTGGAACCGGCTTTGGCACAGAGACTCAACGCTCACCGGGATGGCGAAGGTTTCTTCAGGCCACAGGGCCAGCATGGGAATCAGCCGGACGATCACCTGGCGATCGTATTTTTCGGATAAACCAAATTGTTGCACCATGGGCAGGTACTCAGCCGCAATGACTTCCTGATCGCCGTCAGGAATGCGACACAGGATCTCCCGGTGATGCACCATTCCATCATGCAGTATGGCGGGCTTTTGATAGAAACGCGGGCCGCCCCGCGCCAGCGCCTGTTCAATCATAGTACGCCAACGCACATTGCCCCTGCCTTTCTCCGGCATATTGTTATCGTAAACCGCCCAGCTATTGCCCCCCTGAAGCTCCGCATTACGGGTGGCCTCACTGGCGTGATCCATTACCTGATCCACCGACTGACCACTGCGCCAGGTGCAGATGCCAATATGCATAATGTCGTCATCGGAAAGCATACGGGTAGAGGGCAGCGTATCCAGCGCCTTGAGCAGTTGGCTGGCAATGCTGTCGGCTTCTTTCAGGGTGCGATGAGGGAGCAGGATGGCCACGTCGTTACGGTAGTAGCGGGCCAACAACGCGCCGGGATAGCGGGAAACAAAGGTCACCAGCAGATTGGTAAGATTAGCCTGGAAATCATCCACCGGGCCGGTGCCCCAGGTATCGTATAAGGTATCGAACTCTGGCAGCCGCACCAACATCACCACCCCATAGGCCCCAACCCGTTCACCATCTTCTAATAAAGTTGCCAGCTGATTATCGAAGAACATACGGTTGTGCAATCCCGTCCTGGCATCCTGGGCAGCATAGGCGCGGATCAAGGTATCAACCCGGCTGCGGCGTTCACCAGCTTCCTGCAATTCATCGAGCAGCAAATCCATGGCCCGGCTGGTACGCAGCGGCCACTCTTGATTATTGCCATGGGCTGCTGTGCCCCGGCTGCCGTTAAGAATATCCAGCGCTCGCTTTTCCAATAGCTCCTGGCCTTTCAATTGGCGCTTCACCCAGTGAATAGAGGCTAATACCATTAACACCATAAAGACGATGCCTCCACTGAGGGGAGCGGTACTGGCTATAGAACGATAGTAATTTGCTATTGGGTCTAGCCAGGTAAGGGTGACCGTCATACCCGGATGTTTGACCAATGGCACCGCCATGCTGCGCGCACGCGGGTTCACCCCAGCAGGGTGATAACCTAAATCATTGACCTGACTGAATAGAATTTTATCGTCTGACCAAATCTCCAGATGGATAATGTCCACCGGTACCATTAGGGCTTTTAATTGAGGTTGTAACTGGGTGGGGGGTTTGAGCAGTAATTCGTTATCGATCAGCGTCGCAACCACTTTTACTCGGCTCGCGACTTTATGTTCTATAGCAATATAAAAGCTTAATGCGGCCCCCATCAGGGTGACCAAAATAGCCAGCCCCGTCAGCAGGGCAAAAAAAGCCGAAAACTTCGTCGTTAAACGCATCCCTGAGTTAACTCCGCTATTTAATTAGGACAACATCAAGGCTAGCCCAGTTGCCACGCATGTGAAGTGAGCACTAACTTCCATACAAAATAATTGATGAATAGTACCAAAGCCGCCACCGATTATCAGGGATTTCTGGCATTAAATCTGGGAATACCACCAGGAAGAAGTATAGTCTTCCTGAACATTTTCTCATTAAGCCGCAAACAGGAGTCCTCTATGCAGGCACTGATCCTTGAACAGCAGGATGGCAAAACCCTCGCTGAAGTAAAAACCATTGATGAAATCCAGCTGCCGGAAGGCGATGTGGTTGTCGATGTTGATTGGTCGAGCCTCAACTACAAAGATGCGCTCGCTATCACAGGGACGGGGAAAATCATTCGTCAATTCCCTATGGTGCCGGGGATTGATTTCGCCGGGCATGTTCGTACCAGTGCCGACCCGCGCTTTACGCCAGGCCAGGCCGTAGTGCTAACCGGTTGGGGCGTGGGCGAAAACCATTGGGGTGGGCTGGCAACCGTTGCCAAAGTAAAGGGTGACTGGTTAGTACCCTTGCCACAGGGGCTGGATGGCCGCCAGGCGATGATCATTGGTACTGCGGGCTTTACCGCCATGCTGTGCGTGATGGCGCTGGAAGACGCCGGGATTACTCCGCAAAGTGGTGAAATCCTGGTGACCGGTGCCAGCGGTGGCGTGGGCAGTGCCGCTGTTGCTCTGTTGCACAAGCTGGGTTATCAGGTGGCCGCCGTTAGTGGCCGTGAAAGCACCCACGACTATTTACGCGGGCTTGGCGCCCAGCGCATTCTGGCCCGCGATGCGTTTGCTGAAACCCGTCCATTGGAGAAACAACTGTGGGCCGGTGCCATTGATACCGCAGGCGATAAAGTTCTGGCTAAAGTGTTGGCTCAGATGGACTACAACGGTTGCGTGGCTGCCTGTGGTCTGGCCGGGGGCTACAGCCTGCCAACCACCGTGATGCCATTTATTCTGCGTAATGTCCGTTTGCAGGGTGTGGATTCAGTGTATACCCCGGCGGCACGCCGTCTGGCAGCATGGGAACGTCTGGTTAAGGATCTGCCACACAGTTTCTATCAACAAGCCGCCACTGAAATTTCGCTAGATAAAGCCCCGGAATACGCCAATGCCTTCATGACCAATAACATCCAGGGCCGTACCCTGGTGAAGTTAGGTTAATCTTCAAATTTCTGTGACATATTCGCGTTAACTCCCCGTCTCCGCCATGATTAGAAAAAACATCGCGGAGACGGTTATGAAATCATCCAAACTTACTGAAGCAGACGTTACAGCAGAGTCAGTTTTTAATATGCAGCGCCGCCGCGTGTTACAGATGCTCGGTATCGGCGCCGCCAGCCTCACCCTTTCAGGCCAGGCCAATGCCGACGTGCTGGATTGGTTCAAAGGTAATAATCGCCCCGCCGCTCCTGCCGGCAAACCGCTCAATTTCTCAAAGCCAGCCCAATGGCAGGCCAAGCTCCCGCTCACCCCGGAAGATAAAGTCACCGGCTACAACAACTTTTATGAATTCGGGCTGGATAAAGCCGATCCGGCAGCCAATGCCGGGCAATTAAAAACCGACCCCTGGCAGCTGAAAATCAGTGGCGAGATCGCCAAGCCACTGACACTCGATTGGGACGATCTCTACACCAAATTCCCTCTCGAGCAGCGGATTTATCGGATGCGTTGTGTCGAGGCCTGGTCAATGGTGGTGCCGTGGATTGGCTTCCCGCTTCACAAGCTGTTGGCAATGGTCGAGCCTACCAGCAATGCTAAATACGTGGCTTTTCAAACATTGTTCCGGCCAGAGCAAATGCCGGGGCAGCAAGACCGCTTTATCGGCGGCGGGTTGGACTACCCTTACGTGGAAGGTTTACGTATAGATGAGGCGATGAACCCTCTAACACTGCTCACCACCGGAGTTTATGGTAAAGCACTGCCACCGCAAAACGGGGCACCGATCCGCCTGACCGTGCCCTGGAAGTACGGATTTAAAGGGATTAAATCCATTGTCAGTATTAAATTGACCCGTGAGCGCCCGCCCACCACCTGGAACCTATCCGCACCTAATGAATATGGTTTCTACGCCAACGTGAACCCCTATGTGGATCACCCGCGCTGGTCACAGGCCAGTGAACGAGTGATTGGTTCCGGGGGGATTCTGGATGTGAAACGCCAGCCTACTTTGCTGTTTAATGGCTATGCCGAAGAAGTAGCCCATCTTTATCAGGGGCTAAATCTGAAGGAGAATTTCTAAGTGAGGATCACCGCAAAGCAAGTCACTTGGCTAAAGGTCATCCTACATCTGGTGGCGTTTCTGCCCTTTCTCTGGCTGGTTTATTCTGTCAATCAGGGATTGTTTAGTGCCGATCCGGGGAAGGATATTCAACAGTTTACCGGGCGAATGGCGCTCAAACTCCTTCTAGCTACCCTGGTGGTGACACCGCTGGCCCGTTACGGCAAGCAACCGCTGCTGATCCGCACCCGGCGAATACTGGGGCTGTGGTGTTTTGCCTGGGCCTGTATCCACCTTTCCAGCTACGCCTTATTAGAACTAGGGATCAATAATCTGGCACTTCTGGGCCAGGAAGTGGTGAAACGCCCTTATCTGGTGATAGGTTTGATCAGCTGGCTGCTGCTGTTAGCGCTAACTCTTACCTCTAATCAGGCAGCACAGCGTAAACTTGGCCGCCGCTGGCAAACGCTACATAATCTGGTGTACCTAGTAGCGATCCTGGTGCCCCTTCACTATATCTGGTCAGTGAAGGTACTTTCACCATTACCCGTCATTTATGCGACGATTGCCTTGATTCTTCTGGCACTGAGGTATAAAAAGTTTCGCCAGTGGTTCCGTTAAACCGTAAACTTGTGTTCTTCCCCGCAGAATCCGCCTGGAAAAAGCCCAATTCCCCCCAGGCGGTTGATAATCTTCCCTGATAAGACCAGTATTTAGCTGCCAATTGCTACGAAATAGTTATAAT
>CBIFWW010000029.1:0-27929 GCA_966186435.1 uncultured Enterobacteriaceae bacterium | reverse complement strand
CCCGCGTTTATTGGGAGTGCGGGTGGTATTTTCTGAATCCTTTGAACGTATCCACCGTTCCAACCTGATCGGGATGGGGATCCTGCCGCTGGAGTTCCCACAGGGGGTAACGCGTAAAAGCCTGGGCCTAACTGGTGAGGAGACTATCGACATCGCCAATTTGGCGGATCTTAAACCTGGGGCAGCAGTGCCGGTGCAGTTGACCTTTGCCGATGGCCGCAAACAAACCGTGGATTGCCGTTGCCGCATCGACACCGCCACAGAATTGAACTACTACCGTAACGACGGGATCTTGCACTACGTGATCCGTAACATGCTCGATTAATCGAAAAAAAGGGTCTGTTAAACAGGCCCTTAGTTTTTTAAGCTATTTGCTTACTCGGACAGCAAATGGCCCATTTTGGCGGCTTTGGTATCAAGATATTTAGCATTCTTCGGATTACGTCCCACGATCAGCGGCACGCGCTCAACGATATTGATGCCCGCTTCCGTCAGGATCTCCACCTTCTTCGGGTTGTTAGTCAGCAAACGTACCGCATCCACACCCAGCAGCTTGAACATATCCGCACACAGGGTGAAATCCCGTTCATCAGCAGCAAAACCGAGTTGATGGTTGGCTTCCACAGTGTCGTAACCCTGATCCTGTAACGCATAGGCGCGAATTTTATTCAGCAGACCGATATTACGGCCTTCCTGGCGGTGATACAGCAGGATGCCACTGCCCTCTTCAGCAATGTGTTCCAGAGCAGCTTCAAGTTGGAAGCCACAGTCACAGCGCAGACTAAATAAGGCATCACCCGTCAGACACTCGGAATGCACTCGAGCAAGCACAGGTGCGCTGCCGGTGGTATCCCCAAATACCAAGGCGACGTGATCCTGTCCGGTGGCCAACTCTTCAAATCCCACCATCAGGAAGTCTCCCCACGGGGTTGGCAGTTTGGCTTCTGCCACGCGTTTTAACTGCATGTGATCTCCAGATTCATCTTTCATGCGCACAATGGCGCTGGCCAATTGGCCTATATTTTGATTTCAGTATCAAACATTTTGCCACAATCCCACCGCAACTGCTGCTATAGCAGGGCGGGAATGCTGTTTTTACCATCAACTACCGTCATCGTGGCTTACCATTAGGCGCTTTTCAGTTATGATTGAGCCAGTTACCTAACCGGAGCATTTATGTTTGCAATTGCCAGGCGCACAACCCTCGGGGCGCTACTTTTATTACTCATGCCAGCCATTGTCTGGGTTAGCGGGTGGGCGTGGCAGCCTGGTGGCCATCCTCAATGGCTTAAAGCTTTATATTGGGTCACGGAAACGGTGACCCAACCTTGGGGGATCATCACCCACGTCATTTTATGTGGTTGGTTTTTATGGTGTTTACGTTACCGCCTCAAGGCGGCTCTGATGCTGTTTGCTTTACTGGGCTTGGCAATTGTCGCCGGGCAGGCGATTAAATCAGTAGTCAAAGACCAGGTGCAGGAACCGCGCCCTTACGTGGTTTGGCTTGAGGAAAATCATCATGTCCCGGTAGATGATTTCTATAATTTAAAACGTAAGGCCCGTGGCAAGTTGGTGGAGGCACAGCTTTCCAGTGAACAATCGATACCGGGATGGCTGCGTAATCATTGGCAACATGAAACCGGCTTTGCCTTCCCCTCCGGGCACACAATGTTTGCCGCCAGCTGGGCATTATTGGCCTTTGGGTTGCTGTGGCCGCGCCGCCGCATCATCACTATCGCGGTAATTGGGCTGTGGGCAGTGGCGGTAATGGGCAGCCGTATGGTACTGGGTATGCACTGGCCACGGGATTTGGTGG
The DNA here is from genome assembly GCA_966186435.1 of uncultured Enterobacteriaceae bacterium. Lineage (GTDB taxonomy): Bacteria > Pseudomonadota > Gammaproteobacteria > Enterobacterales > Enterobacteriaceae > CBIFWW01. The sequence continues at coordinate 26,113 of CBIFWW010000029.1, read as the reverse complement.
TTGCCACGCTGATCTCCTGGCTATTGGTAACCCTGGCATGCTGGCTGGCACAACGATTTTGTGGCCCATTCACGCCACCAATTGAAGAACAAAAAGAGATATCTGAGCGGGATGAGCAGTGAGTTCCGCTTGATAAACCGGGTTTTACCCTAATGTTGTAATGCTATCGCTTTAGCATTCCCCGGCAGCCGGGGAAATGTTACTTTATAAGTCGTTATCAGCATTGCCGGCATTTAACCGCGTAAACCACACATACGGGACGTAATGTGAAATATCTTCTTATTTTTTTACTGGTACTGGCAGTCTTTGTTATCTCTGTGACCCTTGGCGCGCAAAATGACCAAGTTGTTCACTTTAACTACCTGCTTGCCCAGGGGGATTACCGGGTTTCAACGCTTCTGGCCGTGCTGTTTGCCGCGGGTTTTGCTATTGGCTGGTTGATTTGCGCCATGTTTTGGCTGCGCACCCGCGTTTCTTTAGCCCGGGCCGAACGCCGCATTAAACGCCTCGAACAACAGCTTGTGCCGCCTCAGTCCCCGGCAGCCACTGACGTTGCGCCGGGCAAGGAATAACGTTATATGCTCGAGTTGTTATTTCTGTTGCTGCCTGTTGCTGCCGCCTACGGCTGGTATATGGGGCGCAGAAGTGCGCATCAAAATAAAGAACAGGAAGCCAGCCGCCTGTCACGTGACTACGTGGCCGGGGTTAACTTCCTGCTCTCTAACCAGCAAGATAAAGCGGTGGATCTGTTCCTCGACATGCTCAAGGAAGACACCGGCACTGTGGAAGCGCACTTGACCCTGGGTAACCTGTTTCGCTCACGCGGTGAGGTTGACCGGGCCATCCGCATCCACCAGTCTTTGATGGAGAGCGCTTCGCTAACCTACGATCAGCGCCTGCTGGCTGTGCAACAGCTCGGTCGGGACTATATGGCGGCGGGACTATACGACCGCGCCGAAGATATGTTTATCCAATTGGTTGATGAAACTGATTTCCGCGTTCCGGCTTTGCAGCAGCTATTGCAAATCTATCAGGCCACCAGCGAATGGCAGAAAGCCATTGATGTGGCCGAGCGCCTGGTGAAACAGGGCAAAGATAAACAGCGGGTTGAGATTGCCCACTTTTACTGTGAGCTTGCCCTCCAGGCTATGGGTAATGAGGATCTTGACCGTGCGGTAACACTGCTTCGTAAAGGGGCTTCCGCCGACCGCAGCAGCGCCCGTATCTCCATTATGATGGGCCGTATTCTGATGGAAAAAGGGGAGTATGCCAAAGCGGTCGATAGTCTGGAAAAAGTCATCGAGCAGGATAGCGAGCTGGTGAGTGAAACCCTGGATATGCTTAATAGTTGTTACCAGCACCTTAATAAGCCCGATGAATGGGCCGAATTCCTCAAGCGTTGTGTGGACAATAACGCCGGGGCTACCGCTGAACTAATGCTGGCGGAAGTAATTGAAAAGCGTGAGAGCCAGGATGTCGCGCAGGTGTATATCACTCGTCAATTGCAGCGTCATCCCACCATGCGCGTGTTTCATCGCTTAATGGATTACCACTTGATGGAAGCAGAAGAAGGGCGCGCCAAAGAGAGCCTGCTGGCGCTGCGTGAAATGGTTGGCGAGCAGATCCGCACCAAGCCGCGTTACCGTTGCCAGAAGTGTGGTTTTACCGCCTTTAGCCTGTACTGGCACTGCCCATCTTGCCGGGCGTGGTCAACCATTAAGCCGATACGGGGTCTGGATGGGCAGTAATTCACTGCTCATTTTTTAAAAAAACTCCCAATTTAGTTACAACATACTAAAAATTATGAAAGATGGGCCGGGTTTAACACTGAGCAAGTTAAGCTTTACAGCTGTTTCTATCATTTCCACAGCGGGGCAGGTAGAATGCGTGCCGTTTGCCTAAAACGCGCCGCTGGTGCCCTGACAAAAGGAAGAGCTATGAACCCTGTTGTTAACCCCCCCTCAGTGATTGATTCCCCTATTGTTGTTGCCCTCGATTATGATAATCGCGACAGCGCCCTGGCATTTGTAGACAAAATCGATCCGAGGGATTGCCGCCTAAAAATTGGCAAAGAAATGTTCACGCTGTTTGGGCCAAAGCTAGTGCGGGATATTCAAGGGCGGGGTTTTGACGTCTTCCTCGATCTCAAATTCCATGATATTCCCAATACCGTGGCGAAGGCCGTTGCCGCCGCCGCAGATCTAGGGGTATGGATGGTAAATGTTCACGCCAGCGGGGGGGCGCGTATGATGAATGCTGCCCGTGAGGCGCTGATCCCCTTTGGTAAAGATGCACCGCTGCTGATTGCAGTCACCGTGCTTACTAGCATGGAGGCCAGCGATTTGGTAGACCTCGGCATTTCATTAAGCCCGGCAGATTATGCTGAGAAGCTGGCGCGTTTAACCCAGCGTAGCGGGCTGGACGGGGTGGTCTGTTCGGCGCAAGAAGCAATACGCTTCAAGCAAGCGCTGGGTAAAGAGTTTAAACTGATCACGCCAGGGATTCGTCCGGTGGATAGTGATGCCGGGGATCAACGGCGGATTATGACGCCAGAACAGGCACTGGCCGCGGGCGTTGACTATATGGTAATAGGGCGTCCGATCACCCAATCAGTAGAACCAGCACAAACCCTGACGGCTATTCGGGCGTCACTGGAGGCATAATGAACGATAATAACAGCCGTCTGGTTTACTCCACCGGAACCGGGCGTATAGATGAGCTGAAGCAGCCTGCGGTACGGCCAAAAGGGGATGGTATCGTGCGCATTGCCCGCCAGACCAGCGGCCGCAAAGGCAAAGGCGTTTGTCTGATCACCGGCATTGATATGGATGATGCTACCTTGGCGCAAATAGCCGCCGAACTGAAAAAAAAGTGTGGCTGCGGTGGAGCAGTTAAAGATGGGGTGATTGAGATCCAGGGCGATAAGCGCGAGTTAATCAAAAGCCTGCTTGAAGCGCGCGGTATGAAAGTGAAGTTAGCGGGTGGGTAATAATAGAAAGGCCACTCAATTGTGGCCTTTAATACATTAGAGCTGTGTATCAACTATAGGCAGAATTATTTGCCAACCTGATGACCAATGACACCACCTACTGCGGCGCCACCGAGGGTACCCAGAGCACTACCATCAGATAAGACCGCGCCGCCCAGGGCGCCCGCACCTGCACCGATAGCTGTGTTACGGTCGCGTTTGGACCAGTTGCTACATGCGCTAAGAGACATTGCAACGGTGATAGCCAATAAAGCTGCAGCAATTTTTTTGTTATTTAACGTCATAGTATTTTCTCCTGAATTATTGATTCACGGAAGGACGTCTCCCTGTAAGTATAGTGCGCAAAGTACATTCTTACCGGGACCATCCGTAAAACCATTTCACGATATCTGCAAGCCAGTAGTCACCATTGTGATAGTTACCTCTGTTATATCGCAGTTAATAAGTGTAAATACTTCAGAAGATTACGTAAGGTTAATTATTCTTAATTCATTGATCAGAATGTTCTGATACCGCGCTGGCAGCCCGACCATGCGCGGATTGTGATAAAAATGCGTTAATCAATGATGTTGACGTGAATGCCCTTAACATCAAACAGCTGACCAGTTTCAGGAGGTAAACCATTGTCGGTAATGATCCTGCTAATGGCATTGGCTGGCATCAGCGGATAAGCATGGGTAGTCCCGAATTTAGAACTATCGGTCAGCACTATATTCTCACTGCCTTTTTCCAGCACCGCATTAACCACATCGGTACGCATCATATCCCGGCCGGTAAAACCGGTATCCGGCTGCCAACCATCCACGCCAATAAAAGCCTTAGTAAAGTGGACTTGCTGGATGTATTGGCGGGTGAGGGGGCCAATCATGCTTTCGCTTTTTTTCTGATATATCCCACCCAGTAAAATCACCTCGCAATCCGTATCTTTTACCAGATGGGCGATATAGCTACTAACGGTGATTAAAGTGACCTTTTTATGTTCCGCCAGGGTGCGAGCCAGTAGCGCATTGCTACTACCATTTTCGATAAATATCGTTTCTCCGTCGCTCACCAGTGAGGCAGCGAACTCCGCAAGGCGGCGTTTCAGCGGATAATTATTCATCATGCGGGTTTCAACGTCGTCACTGTCGAGGGGAACTGCATAGCCGTGGGCGCGTTTTAGAAAGCTACGCTGCTCCAGGGCATTTAAGTCCTGACGAACCGTCACTTCGGATACCCCGGTGAGTTTGGCGAGATCGACCACGCTCATCCTGCCGCGGTCGATAACCAGCTGTAAGATAGTTTGTTGTCTGGCGTTCATTGATTACCAATAGTATGGCGGCGGCCAAAGCCGCCGCACCTGTTATTAAAGCGTATGTTCCGTACGCGCAATAATATCATCCTGCGCGTCTGGCGATAAGGCCGTAAAGAAGGCGGAGTAACCCGCCACCCGGACCACCAAATCACGGTATTTATCAGGATAATGTTTCGCGTCTAACAGCGTTTCCCGTGAAACAATATTGTACTGCACATGCCAACCTTTATGATCTTCAAAGAAGGTACGTAGCATCTGCATCAACTTTTCACGGTCACGGGGGTTATCCAGGGTTGCTGGATTGAGCTTTTGGTTCAGCAACACTCCGCCAAGAATCTTACTGGTAGGCAGTTTACCTACGGAATTTATCACCGCCGTTGGACCCAGGCGGTCGGTACCGGATGACGGGCTGGCCCCTTCTGCCAATGGGGTATAAGCCTTTCGTCCGTCTGGCGTTGCCATGGTTGCCGCGCCAAAGGGCACGTTAGCGGAGATCGATGAGGTTCCTGCATAGTAGGTACCGCCGATGGGACCGCGGCCATAGCGCGTGTTGTGGTACTGTTTCAACTCGTCGATATACGTCTGGTAAGCGCGGGCCAGCAGTAAATCTACGCTGTCTTCGTCATTGCCATACTTCGGTGCACCGTTAACCAGGCGCTGGCGCAATTGCTCACCGGTCAGCCCCTCAAAGTCATTAGCCAGGGCTTCGGCCAGCTGCTGCTGGCCCACCATGCCTTGCTCGAACACCAGCTTGCGCACCGCTTCCAGGCTATTACCCAGGTTAGCAATCCCAACCTGTAGGCCGGAAACCCAGTCATATTTGGCTCCGCCCTGTTTAACGCTTTTACCACGCTCAATGCAGTCATCCACCAGCCCGGAACACAAAATATCATGGGCATTCTCTTCCAGCATGGTATCGACAACGCATTCGATCTCGATGGATTTGCGGGTGTAGTAGCGGATCTGTTCATCCCAGCAGTCCATGACCTGGCTGAATTCAGTGAAGTTACCTTTTGACAGCGCCCATTCCTGAGGCAGGAATATCTTGCCGCTGGTGGCATCCCGGCCTGCTTCCAGGGAGGCCAGCATCACCCGGGCGAAGTTAATGAAGCTCATGCCAGTACAGCGGTAGCCCCATTTGCCCCCAACCGCGGTTTCTATACAACCAATGGCGGCATAGTCATAGGCATCTTCCGGGGTTACGCCTAACTTAATGAATTCCGGGATCACGATTTCGTCGTTATTAAAGGCTGGCATCCCGAAGCCGCAGCGAATCACCTGAACACAGCAATCCAGGAAATCATTACTCATCCCGGCGTGGTAACGCACGCTAAGGTTTGGCTGGGTGGAGCGTAACTGGCCGCAGGATTCCAGCACCGCATAAGAGAGCGGATTTACTGCATCTACCGCAATGCCATTGCGCAGCGTCTGGCCGCCAATGGTGACATTCTGGTACAGCGGGCTACCGGCGGAGGCCTTAGAGTGGGAGCCGGAGCGGATCTTGTTCACTTCCAGCAATTTCAGCCAGCAGCTTTGCAGCAACTCAATAGCCTGGTTTCGAGTCAGGGTTTGTTCTAGCTCGACATCGCGGCGATACCACGGGTAGAGGTACTGATCGAGGCGGCCGAAGGAAAGCGAGTGGCCGTTAGATTCAATCTGCAATACCAGCTGCACAAAGTAGCTTAACTGTAACGCCTGCCAGAAATTCTTCGGCGGCTGGTGGGCAATGTATTCACAGTTTTCAGCCATCGCCAGCAGCTCATCGCGGCGTGCTACGCGGGCCTCTTCACTCGCCATCTGCTTTGCCAGGGCCGCATAACGCAGGATGTGGTCGCTCAATGCAGCAAATGTAAGGTCGATGGCTTTTAGGAACTGCTCTTTGTGGAGATCGTCCCAGTCGGTCAAATGCAGGCGGCTGCGGCGCTCATCCACTTTGTGACGCAGCCCATCCAGCCCCAGTTCCAGTAGCAGCGGGAAGTTCACCGCCAGGTGGGCATCCCCGGAGGTCATGTTGCCTTCGGCTTTAATGATACCGGTCGCCAGTAATGCCTTTTGTTCATCGGTAAACATGCCATAGCAGCGGTCCTGCACCGTCTGGCCACGCCACCACGGGCACACTTCATGCATTACCGCTTTGTCTTCCGGGCTGACGTTAAAACCGGCACCGGGGCGGTCGCCCAGCTCATCGATTTCTTTCTCGATCCAGCTGACGGTGTACTCCGGAAAGAATGGGGCAGCGCGAACATGGCTGGCCTGGTTGCCGACAATCAGTTCGTCATGCTTGATCCAGATAGTACGTTGCGCAAGGTGATGCGCCAGCGCCAGCGCGCGGCGAATAGGTAGTGGCTTATCCTGATGCTGCTGATAAATCGCGGTGTAATGCTGGGCGCGCTCAGTACACACCGGCGGTTTTACGATATTAATCAGCGCCTCTTTATGGGCGTCAATGCGCCCACTGAGGTAAGACAGGTTTAATTCGGTCATGCTATTTATCCTCTTATCCAGGCCGTCATACCTTTCTGGCTTGCATATTGCTGGGCATAGGCCAGCAATTCCGGCGCATCAAGTGGTTCGAGCGCGGCCAGGTAAGGCAGGTTCAGCAGGTTATATTTATTGATACCGAGTGTGTGGTAGGGCAAAAAATGGATGGTGTTGGCACCGGCCTCATCGGCGGCAAAATCGCTGATGGCCCTTATAGAAGCGCGATCGGCATTAAACCCTGGGATCAACGGGACCCGAATCGTCATCTTGGTGCCATAGGCCGCCAGACGGCGGAAATTATCTAATACCCGGTCGGCACTGCCGCCGGTTTCAGCTTTAAAACGCTGGTTATCGACATGTTTTAAATCCGCGAGTAATAAATCCAAATGGGGCAAGGAAGGCTCTATATATTTCCAGGGCACGTGCAAACAGGATTCCACGGCGGTGTGGACCCCGGAAGCTTTGCTGCGTGAGAGAAGGGTTTGCGCCATTTCTGGCTGCATAAAAGGTTCGCCACCGGAAAGGGTAAGCCCGCCGCCGCTGCGGTCGTAAAACAGTTTGTCCCGCAGGACTTTAGCCATGATTTGCTCAGCGGTTTCGGTTTTGCCGCATACCGTTAGCGCCTGGGTCGGGCAGCAGTCAGTGAGTACGTTAAGATCCTGTTCGGTGAGTTTCCCACGGGCAATCATCAGCTTCTCGTCATGGCGCTCAATGCAGACCGGGCTGGCTTGTTGGCATAAATCACAGCCATTGAGGCACAGCCGCTCATCAAACAGCAGATCCCGATCCCGGCTCTGGCTTTCCGGGTTTTGGCACCAGGAACAGGTGAGCGGGCAGCCCTTCAGGAACACCACAGTACGGATGCCAGGGCCATCATGAGTGGAATAACGTTGGATGTTGAACAGCATGGCAACTCCCGAATGACTTTCTTTCGTAGATTAAATAGCTTTCGAATGAAGATTTTATTGATGTGGATCAGCTTATATTGAAGATGCCGCGTTATCATGGCCGTAATGAGAACTGCACATCATTCTGGAGACAAAATGGAACTCTATTTGGATACCGCAGACCTGGCGGCGGTGAAGCGCCTGGCACGGGTTTTGCCGCTGCAAGGTGTGACAACCAACCCCTCTATCGTGGCGAAAGGGCGTATTGCCCTGTGGGATTTGTTACCGGCTTTACAGGATGCGTTGGGTGGCAATGGCACGCTGTTTGCTCAGGTGCTGGCGAGCCAGGCGGATGCCATGGTCATGGAAGCCCAGCGCTTAGTTGAGCGGGTGCCGGGGCTGGTGGTAAAAGTACCGACCAATGCTGAAGGGCTGGCGGCGATGAAGCAGTTAACGCTGCTGGGTATCCCCACCCTGGGGACGGCGGTCTACGGTGCTGCCCAGGGGTTGCTGGCGGCGCTGGCCGGGGCGGAATATGTGGCCCCTTATGTTAACCGTCTTGATGCCCAGGGGGGCGATGGCATCGCTATGGTGCAAGATCTTCAGCAGTTGCTGACGCTACACGCACCAGACGCTAAGGTGTTGGCGGCCAGTTTCCGCACCCCGCATCAGGCGATGTCCTGCCTGCTAGCGGGCTGCCAGGCCATCACCTTGCCAGTGGATGTGGCCGATCAGATGTTAGGTACCCCGGCAGTGGAGGCCGCGGTAGCATTGTTTGAGAAGGACTGGCAGGGGGCCTTTGGCTCACTGGCACTCTAAATTTCCCAGGGCGCTTTAGTGTTATCGCCAGAGCGCCGGTTTTCTTCATTTAACTGGGCCAATAGATCGGCTTTCAGGATCTCCAGATTATTAATCGCTGAGGCAGTATCCCCACCCACCAAAATATCCACCACGGTATCGATTCGTTTAGCGAGTTGCTTAATGTCGTTGGCTGGCACGGTTGCCTCCTTGTTATTTTGCTTCAAGATATCACGGCCCTGGCTGCCTGTGGCTTTGGTTGTCTAATCATTTGTTCATACAAAATAATCAAACAATCTAATGGCTATTTTTTATCTGCAAGTTCCTAAACCAGCGTGCAAAATGGGCCGTTGGCATCGGTTTGGCAACCAGGAACCCATGGCGCTCATTGACCCCGTTTTTAGTTAAGAAAGCATCCTCTTTGGCGCTTTCAACGCCCTCGGCGATCACTTGTAAGTTCAACGCCTGGGCCACGGCAGTGATGGCGCGCACCAGGGATTGAGACACCGGCTGATTATGCACGTCATGGACAACGCTTTGATCCAGGATGATGGAATCGAGAAAAGAAAATGGAATATTGTGGCAATAAAACAGGCAGCCTAAAGGCTGCCTGAGACTATCGGGCTTAGTGTGCCGGGCGGGCGATAACGCTGCGAGTTTCCATACGGACTTCGGCAATGGTCACGTCGATAACGTCGGTGACTTTATAAGCCACTTCGCCTTTGATTTGCACCGTGCCGTTTTCCTGACTACAGGCCATTTCATCACGTACCGCGTGGATAAACGGTGCCGGAATAAAGGCCACCGCGCCATTATCCACCAGGCGCACGCGCATCCCGCCACGGCTGACATCGATAATTTCCGCACTGAAGCGGGTATCGGTACCGGCTTTATCTTGCAAGTAGCGGGCATACAGCCAGTCACCTACATCGCGCTCAGCCATTCGGTTCAAACGGCGGCGCTCAGCCATCTGTACGGTGATCTCATCCTGCGGGCGCAGGGCGGTTTCGGATTTGATGATGGCTTTCAGCAGGCGGTGGTTGATCATGTCGCCATACTTACGGATTGGGGATGTCCAGGTGGAATAGGCTTCCAGGCCGAGGCCGAAATGCGGGCCTGGCTCGGTGCTGATTTCTGCAAAGGACTGATAACGGCGAATACGGCTATCGAGGAAGCCCGTCGGTTGGGCATCCAGCTCGCGGCGCAGTTTACAGAACCCGTCCAGCGTCAGGACTGCCTGGGCGTCAACGTCCATGCCATGGGTATTCAATAGGGTTGCCAGCTGTTCAACATTGGCGGCATCGAACCCGGTATGGACGTTGTATACTCCAAAGCCTAGCTTCTCACGCAGCACGATGGCGGCGCAGACGTTGGCTGCAATCATGGATTCTTCCACAATTTTATTGGCTATACGGCGTGGCTCAGCAACAATCTCAAGCACTTCGCCTTTTTCACCCAGAATGAAGCGGTAATCAGGGCGGTCTTTAAACACCAACGCATGGGTTTTACGCCACTCGGCGCGGGCCAGGCAAATACGCTGTAACAAACGGATCTGTTGAGCGATGGTGTCATCCTGCGGCTGCCATTCACCGGTGCCTTCCAGCCAGTCAGAAACGTTGTTATAGGCCAGCTTGGCCTTAGAGACGATATTGGCGGCGAAGAACTGGATACCGCTCTCAATGGTGCCGTCCAGGGCGATGGTCATCTTACAAGCCAGCACCGGGCGCTGCTCATTTGGGCGCAGGGAACACAGGTCGTCAGAAAGTTCGCGCGGCAGCATCGGGATGTTGAAGCCCGGCAAATAGTTGGTAAAGGCACGGATGCGGGCCGCGTTGTCGATCTTGCTGCCTTCGGCTACCCAAGCGGTTGGATCGGCGATAGCGACGGTCAGTTGAATACCGCCATCGGCGCCTTCTTCAGCATATAGAGCATCATCCATATCTTCGGTGCTGGCGCTGTCGATGGTGACGAATGGCAGGGCGGTTAAATCTTCACGCACTAAGTTTTCGTCCAGTATCTCTGTGGCCACGCCCTCTGGCGCTTCGCGTTCGAGGTTGTGACGTGCCAGAGTTACCCACCATGGGGCCAGATGGTCGTCACCAAAGGTAATAAAACGGGTCAGTTCAGCATAGAAGCTGCGGTCGCCTTTCAACGGGTGGCGGCGCATTTCGGCCACGGCCCAGTCGCCGTCTTTAAAATCATGCTCCAGTTCGCGTACCGGGCGGCAGGCGATGGCATCTTTTAACAGTGGATGGTCGGGTACGATGGAAAGACGGTCGTCCTTTTTGTTAACCCGGCCAACAAAGCGGGTCAGGAACGGCTCTACTAGCTCTTCAGGCTCAGCGCTTTCACGGTCTTTATCGCTGTTGATTGCTGCGATGATCCGGTCGCCGTGCATGACTTTTTTCATTTGCGGAGGCGGAATAAAGTAGCTTTTATTAGCGTCCACTTCCAGGAAGCCAAAGCCTTTCTCAGTACCTTTTACAACCCCTTCTGCACGTGGGGTTTGGGAATGCAGTTGCTGTTTAAGCTGCGCTAGCAGCGGGTTATCCTGGAACATATATTTTCATTTTGGTAGCCAAAAGAGCGGCTGACAGTTTTACGCGATTACGCTATTCCCGGCAAGGTTTCTTTAGTCCCTTGGTGGTCTTGTTTGCGACCGATCAAGGCGATGTTCAGCCGATTCAGCCACCCACAAAACGCCACCCAGGCCAGCTGATTAAACACCGGCTGTATTGCCCCGTTATCATGGCAACACGTGCTGAAGATGGCGGCCTGAAATTGCCCGGGATGACGAATCAATTGACCGGCAGCTTGGCTTAAGGCTTGCCAGCGGGGGTGGCCCTGTAACCAGGCAGTAAAGGCCCGGTCACCATTGTATAAGCTATCCACCACGCCCGGCAGCCCGGGATGACTCGCGGCCCCCAGAGTGTGGAAACACCAAGGGCTGCCATTGATGCGGGCAGAAAGCAGCCCCAATAGCGCCTGGTATTCAGCAGGAACGTTGGCGGCCAGTGTGTGATGATGGTGCGCCAGCAACGCCAGGCTTTCAGCGTCCTCCGCCAGCAGCGGGGCGATCAATGCCAGGCCTGATAAAGCCTGGGTGCAGTCAACCGCCCGGTGCGGGGCCGGAGTGCGGTGGCCTGGTTCGGCAGGTTGCCAGCGGGTGACCCAAAGGCCGCTGGCTTCAACGCTGGCAGGCGGAGCATCACTCTGGCCCTGCAAACCTGGCAGCCAGCGCGGGTTTTCACCGTTGATAGCCCGTAGTAATGCCACAATCCGTGCCTGGAAGCCGACAAACCCAATGATCTGAATAAAGCTGATGATATCAGGCTGTGTCAGCCCTACCTCCACCAGCCCAGCTAACCCATCCTCGGGCAAATTTCCCGGTTGGCTGGCTAGCATTCGGGCGTACTGGGTGATTTGGGTCAGGCGGATATTGCTGGCCCGGGAAGAATCCGGCCCGGGGAGCGGGGCCAGCCGGGCGGCGTAGTGATCGCACACGCGCTGTACTTGATAGACCTGGGCGACGGTTAACGCAGTACTGATACGGTCGTAGCTGCTCAAGGTATGCAGGCGCGACACCTTGATATTGTCGGCCAGCAGATAATGGGCGATGGCTTCACCATAGGCAAGCCAGCCAGGCTGGAATTCTGCGGGCAGCGGGGTGTCGAGAATAAATCGGTTTGCTACCTGAGCGGCCTTTGGCACCAGGGATTGCGCGGCGCTAGCGCAACGGCTGGATTGGGTTTCATGATACCAGTGGCTCTTGCCAGTAAGAGGGCGTTGTTCCATGTGATTTCCTGAAAGCGTGTTAAACCCAGAAGTTAAGCTTCGGGTACAAGGCAGGATAATCCTGGCGTAAGCGTCTAATGAAGGGAAAGAATCGGGGGTGATAACAAATAGCAGAAAGGTATAAAGCAGGGGGAAGGCACCCCCTGCCGGGAATAACTTATTTCAGTTCCAGCTCATTCATTGCGGCAATGCTGAAGCCGCCGTCAACGTGAACCACTTCACCAGAGATACCGGAAGACAGGTCAGAACACAGGAACGCGGCGCTGTTACCCACATCTTCGATGGTGACAGTGCGGCGGATCGGCGTTACTGCCTCAGTATGCGCCAGCATTTTACGGAAGTCTTTAATGCCGGAAGCAGCCAGGGTACGGATTGGGCCAGCGGAGATGGCGTTAACACGCACACCTTCAGGACCCATGGCGTTCGCCATGTAACGCACGTTGGCTTCCAGAGACGCTTTCGCCAGGCCCATTACGTTGTAGTTAGGGATAGCGCGCTCTGCACCCAGGTAGGACAAGGTTAGCAGGGCAGAGTTAGGGTTCAGCATTGGGCGCGCAACTTTCGCCATTGCCACAAAGCTGTAAGAGCTGATGTCATGGGCAATTTTGAAGCCTTCGCGGGTCACGGCATTCACATAGTCACCATCCAGCTGGTCGCCAGGGGCGAAGCCGATGGAGTGAACAAAACCGTCGAATTTAGGCCAGGTTTTAGCCAGTTCAGCAAACATGGTTTCAATGCTGGCGTCTTCAGCAACGTCGCACTCCAGTACGATTTTGGAGCCTAGTTGAGCAGCAAACTCCTCCACGCGGCCTTTCAGTTTTTCAGTCTGATAGGTGAAAGCCAGCTCAGCACCTTCACGCTGCATTGACTGCGCGATACCGAAAGCGATGGAACGGTTGCTGGCCACGCCAGTCACCAGAATGCGTTTACCGGTAAGAAAACCCATAGCATTTATCCTTATTAGTAGTTACTTACTTGACGCCTGTTTTGAGGCGATGACAAAGCGTAAGTTAAAGTCATTCAAAACAACGCAAGATTATATCCCGCCCGGCGGGGTTGATGTCACTTTATTTTAGGGTGCTCAGACCAGAAAGCGTCATCCGAGCAGCATTATGGCGCTAAATTCGCCAGCCAAGTCACAGGGCGTTGGGATAAATGGGTGATGAGTATAAAAGCCGTTGGAAGAAAACCCGGCAGAGCCGGGCCACCGGTAAGCTATTATCGTTTAAATTATCAGGTGCAGGCCACTTTTGTGTGTTGGAATCCAGGGCCTCTTCCAGAGGAAGAAATAACAGGCATATCCCCACCCCCATGACGGCTCACGGGGGCATTCACCGACGGGGATGCAGGGGTATGCCGGGCTTAGCGGTCTTTGCGCCAGGCATCGGCGGTTAATGCTTCACCGAAGTGGCTGGTAATCAAACGCTTGGTCAGGTCGTGCAGTGGCGAAGCCAGGACATCGGCAGTGCTGCCGCGTTCCACCACGTCACCTTGGTGCATCACCAGTACTTGATCGCTGATGTGCTTCATCATGCCAATATGCTGGGTCACGTAGATATACGAAATCCTGTGTTTTTCCTGGAGTTCCAGCATCAGGTTCACCAACTGGGAACGCATCGACATATCCAAAGACGCCAAGGCCTCATCGGCAATAATCACCTTCGGACGCAGGATAAACGCGCGCGCCAGCCCCAGACGCTGTTTCTGTCCAGGAGCCAACATATGGGGATAGTAGCTGGCGTGATCTGGCAGGAGGCCCACCATACGCAAAGTTTCCAGGATTTGCACTTTACGCTGCTCTGGCTCCAGATCGGTATTCAAGCGCAGTGGGAAATCCAGGATCTGTGAGATACGCTGGCGCGGATTTAACGAGGTACTCGGATCCTGGAATATCATGCGGATCACGCCGCTGCGGTAGCCAAAATCGCCAAAGTGCAGGGGGTGATCGTTGATCACCAGCTCACCGCTGGTGGGTTCTACCATCCCCGCCAGCATCTTCGCCAATGTAGATTTACCGGAGCCGTTCTCACCAATAATCGCCAAGGTTTGGCCTTCCCGTAGAGTGAAGCTTAGCGGCTTCACCGCTTCAACCGTCTGGCGATGGAACCAGCCGGTGCGGTAACGGAAGGTTTTGCTCAAGTTGCGCACTTCTAACAAGGTTTCAACCATCTCACTCTCTCTCCATGTTTAGTGGGAAGTGGCAGGCATACAGATGGTTTTTGGCCCCCGTCAACCGCGGGGCTTCAATGCATTCACGCTGCGCATAAGGGCAGCGCGGCCCCAGGCGGCAGCCGATGGGCAATTGTTCCAACAAAGGGATAGCTCCCGGTAAAGTATTAAGACGGCTTTTATAGGGCATCGGGCTACCAAAATCCGGGATAGCGCGAATTAATGCTTGGGTATAAGGATGGTGCGGCCCGGTGATCAGATCGGCACTAGGCCCCGATTCCACCGTCTGGCCGCAGTACATCACGTTGATGCGGTCAGCCCATTGGTTCAACATCTGCAAATCATGGCTGATTAATAAAATGGTGGTGTTGTTATTTTGGTTCAACCGGGTCAGCAGGCGGAAAATTTGGGCCTGAGTGGTTGGTTCCATGGCATTGGTTGGCTCATCGGCAATTAGCAGACGGGGCTGGTTAGCCAGAGCGATGGCGATCATCACTTTTTGGCATTCGCCATCTGTCAGCGCGTAAGGGAAACTGCGCATGGCGTCTTTATGGTCTTTAATGCCGACACGGTGCAGCAGTTCAATGGCCCTGCGCTTACGCCAACCGAACCGTTTCCACCAGCGCCCCTTGTATGTCCAACCGGGGATGTTCTGCATCAATTGGCGGCCAATTTTCATCGAAGGGTCCAGGCAAGATTGGGGTTCCTGGAAAATCATCGACATGTTATGGCCCACCAGCTTACGGCGCTCCCGTGGGTTGAGGCGTAACAGATCGATATCGTCGAAGCGCATCCGGTCAGCGGTGACCCGCCAGTTGTCTTTATTTACCCCACAGATGGCCTTGGCGATCAGGCTTTTGCCGGAGCCAGATTCACCCACCAGACCACGGATCTCGCCTTCGTTAAGCGTCAGGCTGACGCGATCCACGGCTTTGACCCAGCCTTCACCGGTTTTGAACTCGATGGTCAGGTTACGAATATCCAGTAATGGCATTATTGCACCCCCGCAATGATGGCGCGGCGGATCCCGTCGCCCAGCAGGTTAACGAACAGCACGCTCATCATAATGGCGGCACCAGGCAGCATTACCGTCCAAGGGGCCACATAGATCAGTTCCAGAGCATCCCCTAGCATGGCGCCCCATTCCGGGGAGGGCAGCTGGGCGCCGAGGTCAAGGAACCCCAAAGCTGCAATATCCAGAATCGCCATCGACAGCGCACGGGTGATTTCAGACACCAGCCCGGAAGCGGTATTGGGTAGCACGGCAAACCAAAGGATATTGAGGGTGGAAGCCCCATCCAGGCGGGCGGCGATCACATACTCTTTTTCCAGTTCATCATGCACCAGGCTGTAGACCGATCGCACTATACGCGGCAGCAGTGCCAGCCAGACGGCAAACATGGCATGGCTCAAGCTTGGGCCAGCAAAGGCCACCACAATGATCGCCAGCAACAGCGAAGGGATGGACAGCAGGGTATCCAGAATGTGGTTCATGATGGCAGAACGCAGCCCGTGGGTAGAGCCGGCAATCACCCCCAGCACCAGCCCACACAGGGTGGCAGCCAGCGTCACCACAAAGGCCCCGCCCACGGTAGGTGCCGCCCCGCTCAGCAAGCGGCTTAGCACATCGCGCCCGAGATCGTCGGTACCAAGGAAGAAGGAGACTTCCCCATAGCGTGACCAAGACGGTGGCAGCAGCTGGTAGCCTAAAAACTGTTGATCGATACCGTAGGGGGAAAATACCCCGCCAAACACGCATAACAGCACCAGCGCCCCACAGCCGTACAGGCCAATCATGGCTGTCACGTCACCGTAGAATTTGCGCCAGGTTGTCTTCAGCGGCCCCGGCGGGCGTTTTTCGCTGTAGACATTATCGTAGGGCATACCATTCCTTATGTTTCAATGGGTTAGCCAGGGCGCCCAAAATATCGGAAATCACGTTGATGGTGATCACCAGGGAGCCAATCACCATCACCCCGGCAGAAATTGCCGCGTAGTCTTGCTGGCGGATGGCATTGATCAGCCAGCGGCCCAGCCCCGGCCAGCTAAACACCATCTCGGTGATCATCGCCAGGGTTAGCATGGTGGAGAACTGCAAGCCCAGCTTCGGGATCACCGGAGGCAGAGCATTATGCAACATGTGGCGGCGCAGGATGGTGCGCCGTGATAGGCCACGGGTGGCGGCCGCTTTCACGTAATTCTGGTCAAACACCTCCATGGTGCTGATGCGCATCAGACGTACCACTTCGGTGGTGGGGGCCACCGCCAGGGTTAATACTGGCAGCACCATATGGTGCAGGGCGCTCATGATCATCTCATCGCGCCATGGCGAATCAGAAAGCCAGGCATCTATCAGGGCAAAACCGGTGACCGGCTTCACTTCGTACAAAAGATCAAAGCGGCCGGATACCGGCAGCCAACCCAGGGTCAGAGAGAAGAATAGGGTGAACAGCAGCGCCAGCCAGAACACCGGGATCGAGAACCCCACCAGCGCTAGGGCATTAATCAATTTGTCCTGCCATTTGTTTTGCAGGATACCGGCCATCATCCCCAACGGAATGCCGATTAGTAGGGCTAGGCTAAAGGCCAGCAGGCACAGCTCCATGGTAGCAGGGAACACCACTTTCAACTGTTGGCTGATCTGTTCCCCGTTAATGCTCGATACGCCAAAGTCCCAATGCATCACTCCTTCCACCCAGAAGGTCAGGGCGTTCCACAGAGATGCCCCTTGCAATGGGGCATGGGGGGTGAGGTAGCTCAAGCTAAAGCCAACCAGCGTCAGGAATACCAGCGTGATCAGCAGTAATAACAGGCGGCGCAGGGTAAAAATTATCATGGTTTTTCCACCTCAGCTTCGCGGGAAACCCCGGCGAAAGATGCGTTACCAAAGGGACTGAGCACCAGGCCTTTAATATCGTAGCGATAGGCTAACAGGCGTAATGAAGAGGCCAGCGGCAGCACCGGTAGCTCTTTAGCCAGGATTACTTGAGCCTGATCATAGGCATCGATCCGTGCCGAAAGCTGCTGGGAACGCAGGGCTTTTTGCAGCACCCCGTCAAATTTATCATCACACCAGTGCGCGTAGTTGGTCTGGGAGCCGATGGCCGCGCAGCTTAAAATTGGCCGGAAGAAACTGTCGGGGTCGTTACTGTCCGTGGCCCACCCGGATAACGTCAAATCATGGTTACCTTCCATTAGGCGGGCTTCCTGGAAGCGGCCTTCAACCGGCACAATCACCACGTTAACACCCACCTGCGCCATATCTGCCTGGATTAATTCAGCGGTTTTTAACGGACTAGGATTCCAGGGTTGGGAGGCCGTCGGCACCCATAGATGCAAGGTCAGGTTCTCTACACCTAAGGCTTTTAATCGCGCCCGGGATTCCGCCGGGTCAAAACGGGTGATTTGGGCTTCATCAGAATAGGCCCAGGAGGCACGGGGCAGAATAGAAGCGGCGGTTTCTGCGGTGCCGTAATAGATCGATTGCATCAGGCGCTGGTTGTTAATCGCTAACGCCAGGGCATGACGCACTTCCGGGTTGTTCAATGGTGGCTTATTGGTGTTAAACGCCAGATAGGCAATGTTCATCCCCGGGCGCAGGGACAGGCGCAGCCGTGGGTCATCACGCAGGAAGGTTAACTGGCTGGCGGCGGGCCAGGCCAGCACGTCACACTCGCCGGTCAGCAGTTTGGAAAGCCGGCCGGTGCCACCGGAGCCGAGGTCAATCACCACCTGCGGCATCCGTGGGACACCGCGCCAGTAATGTTCATGGCGCGCCAGGCGGATATATTGCCCGGTGCGGTATTCACTCAACTGGAACGGCCCGGTGCCCACTGGCAGGCGATCTAATTGTTCCTGCTGGCCCTTATGAGTTAACTGATTGGCATATTCCATCGACATCACAGAAGCGTAGTGCGTCGCCAGATGCCATAAAAAGGAGGCATCCGGGTTTTTCAGTTTAAATTCCACGGTGCGATCGTCCAGTTTGCGCACACTGGAGACAGAATCGGCAAACTGGAGGCTGTCGAAGTAAGGGTAATTGCCGCCATTCACGTCATGCCACGGGTTGTGGCGATCGAAGATGCGCTGGAAGCTAAACACCACGTCATCGGCATTCAGATCCCGGGTAGGGCTGAACCAGGGGGTTTCCTGGAATTGCACCCCTGTCCGCAGGTGGAAACGGTAAGTGGCCCCGTTATCCAACACTTCCCAGCTTTCTGCCAGTTCTGGCATCAGGCGATAAGTGTAGGGATCCACATCCAGCAAACGGTCATACAGCTGGGCGGCAAGGGTGTCTACCACAATCCCACCGCTGGCCATCTGCAGGTTAAAACTGTTGATCTGGCCGCTGACACAATAAACAAAGCCACTCTGGCGTATATCACTGGGTTTTGGCGGGGCAGCGGCGAACGCTGCCGCGCTCAGGCTACCGGTTAGCAGCAGAGACAATATAAGTGCGCGCATAGGTTTATAAATTTTCTTGAGCAATAGAGTGAGTGTATCGCACTCCAGCCATCACCCCAAAATATGGCGGGCGATTTGCACTAAATATCGGCTAAACCCGCTGCTTAATCTGGCAGTTGTTGGTTTTTCATTCATTTTCTTCAGCGGTATCTTCACCTTGAAGGCGGATATCATGCTTTTTTAATAGCGCTCGCAGTTGGTGATAGGTTAGCCCCAGTAATCCAGCGGCCCGTCCCTGATGATATTTGGCCTGGCGCAGGCTCTCTTCCACCAGGGCTTTTTCCTGATGGGTTTGCCATTGACGTAAATCCATAGGCAGAGCGGGCAGGGTGGACGGCGCTTGTAGGAGCTGTGTTTTTGCCTCCCTTAGGGCAAAGGGGTCAATCACGATATTATCCAGTGGCCGATCGCTGCTGCCGTGGCGGTAAACGGAGCGCTCCACCACGTTTTTTAACTCACGAATATTACCGGGCCAATCATGATTTAACAGAGCCTGGCGGGCAGGTTCGCTGAACCCCGGGAACAGTTCGAGATGCAGTTCCCGGCACATCTGTATCGCAAAATGCTCTGCCAGCAGCAGGATATCTAACGGGCGTTGGCGCAGGGCCGGGAGGTTAACCACATCAAAGGCCAGGCGGTCGAGCAAATCAGCGCGGAACTTCCCGGCCCGCGCCAGGGCCGGCAGATCGTCATTGGTGGCGCACACCAGCCGCACGTTAACCTGCAACGGCTGGCTGCCGCCTACCCGCTCTAGCTCACCGTACTCAATCACCCGCAGCAGCTTTTCCTGCACCATTTGGCTGGCGGTGGCTAATTCATCAAGGAACAAGGTGCCACCGTCGGCCCGTTCAAAGCGGCCCTGATGGCGCTTTTGCGCCCCGGTAAAAGCCCCGGCCTCGTGGCCAAATAGCTCGGTATCCAGCAGGTTTTCATTCAGGGCGGCACAATTGAGGCTGACGAAAGGCCCTTGCCAGCGGCTGGAGAGGTAGTGCAGGCGGTTGGCAATCAGCTCTTTACCGGTTCCGCGCTCCCCAATGACCAGCACCGGTTTTTCCAATGGGGCGAGGCGGGAAACTTGCTCTAGTACCTCAAGGAATGCATTATCCTGGCCTAATAAGTTATCGCGATATTCTGCCATGGTGAAATTAACCAATAGATAGTGAATATCACTACTATACGGTAATGCCAAAAAGAGTCAAAAACAGTTAAATTCAATTAAATCAGTAGAATAAAAAGTTGGCACAGGATTTGTATTAGCTATTGGGCCGGGGAGACACCCCAAAGAGACCAAGATTGAGGATTATATTATGGGTATTTTTTCTCGCTTTGCAGACATCGTCAACGCCAACATCAATACACTGCTGGAAAAGGCAGAAGATCCGCAGAAGTTGGTGCGGTTGATGATTCAGGAAATGGAAGACACCCTGGTGGAAGTGCGTTCCACCTCTGCCCGCGCTTTGGCGGAAAAGAAACAGCTGACTCGCCGTATTGACCAGGCGCTGGCTCAGCAAGCCGAATGGCAAGAAAAAGCCGAGCTGGCCCTGCGTAAGGAAAAAGAAGATCTGGCCCGTCTGGCGCTGATCGAAAAACAGAAACTGACTGACCTGATTGGTTCTTTGGAGCACGAAGTTACTACTCTAGATGAAACCTTAGTGCGGATGAAGAGCGAAATCGGTGAGTTGGAAAACAAACTCAGCGAAACCCGCGCTCGCCAGCAGGCTTTAACGTTGCGTCATCAGGCTGCCTCTTCCTCCCGTGATGTTCGCCGCCATTTGGACAGCGGTAAACTGGATGAAGCCATGGCCCGCTTTGAGTCTTTCGAGCGCCGCATTGACCATATGGAAGCGGAAGCCGAAAGCCAGCGTTTTGGTAAGCAAAAAAATCTCGACCAGCAGTTTGCTGAATTAAAAGCTGATGATGATATCAGCGCGCAAATCGCAGCCCTGAAAGCCAAAATGCAGCAGCGCGAGGGCGAGTAATCAAACGCGGCGCAGCACAGCGCCGCCGATTTCTTTGTAAGGAGTACACATGGGTGCGTTGTTTCTGGCTATACCGTTGACGATTTTTGTATTGTTTGTAGCGCCAATCTGGCTGTGGCTGCATTACAGCAACCGGGCGGAGAGATCGGGGCAGCTTTCTCAAAATGAACAACAGCGGTTAATCCAACTTACGGATGAGGCTGCCCGGATGCAAAATCGCATTAAGGCACTGGAGCAAATTCTGGATGCTGAACACCCGGGATGGAGGAATCAGTAATGGCAATTCAATTTAACGGGCGCAAGCTCTGGCGGATCCCTCAGCGGGGGATGCTAAAAGGGGTATGTGCCGGTATCGCACAGTACCTGGATGTCCCGGTGAAGTTAGTCAGGCTAATCGTGGTGCTGTCGATGTTCTTCGGGCTGTTCTTCTTTACGATTGTGGCCTATATCATCCTGACCTTCGCATTGGATCCGCTGCCGGCGGATATGGACGGCAGTGAGGCCGGGCCGAACACGCTATCCCGGCTGAATGCTGTGGATGCCCAGTTGGCTGAAGGTGAAAGTAAGCTGCGGGCGATGGAGCGTTATGTCACCTCCGATGGCTTCAGCCTGCGTAGCCGGTTTCGCCAGTTATAATAATTCAGGAGTGATTATGTCGTTTACGTCTTCAGTAGGCGGGGCCGCTCAAAAAGCAGCACCCGGCATTAAGCTGGCAGGCAAAATTGTGTTGTTAACGGCATTACGTTTCGGCCCGGCTGGTATGGCCGGGTGGGCGGTTAGATCTGTAGCTCGTCGCCCGCTAAAATGGGCGCTGGCTGTGGCCCTGGAGCCTTTGCTCTCCCGGCTTGCGAAACGGATCTCCCGCCGCTTCAATTAGCGGTGGGGCCTCCAGGTGTGGGGGCCGTATTCAAAAAGGGAATCAATGAAACGCATCAAAACCGAATTACAGGCGCTGGTTAACCGAGGGGTTGACCGGCACCTGCGTATTGCCGTTACCGGGTTGAGCCGCAGCGGCAAAACCGCGTTTATCACCGCTATGGTTAACCAACTTCTCTCGGTGAATAACGGCGCCCGCCTGCCGCTGTTAAGTGTGGTGCGTGAAGAGCGCCTGCTCGGGGTGAAGCGGGTACCACAAAAAGATTTGGGTATCCCACGGTTTACTTATGATGAGGGTATGGCCCAGCTGTATGGCGAGCCACCGGCCTGGCCGACGCCCACCCGTGGGGTGAGCGAAATCCGCCTGGCATTGCGTTACCGATCCCACGATTCCTTACTACGCCACTTCAAAGACACTTCCACCCTTTATCTGGAAATTGTCGATTATCCCGGCGAATGGCTGCTGGATCTACCGATGCTGGCCCAGGATTATCTTACCTGGTCCCGCCAGATGACCGGCCTGTTAACCGGTAAACGTCACGAGTGGTCTGCCCATTGGCGGCAATTAACCCGCGATTTAGATCCCTTTGCCCCGGCGGATGAAAACCGCCTCGAGGCAATCGCCAGTGCCTGGACCGAATATCTGGTGCAATGTAAGCACGAGGGGATGCACTTTATTCAGCCGGGGCGGTTTGTGCTGCCCGGTGACTTAGCCGGCGCCCCCGCGCTGCAATTCTTCCCCTGGCCCGATGTTGATGGCGTGGGTGAATCAAAATTAGCCCAGGCTGACAAGGGCAGTAACGCCGGGGTGTTGCGCGCCCGCTATGACTACTACTGTGAAAAGGTTGTCAAAGGTTTCTACAAAGATTACTTCCTGCGTTTTGACCGCCAGATTGTGCTGGTGGACTGCCTGGCCCCGCTGAATAGCGGCCCTCAGGCCTTTAACGATATGCGCTTGGCCCTGACCCAATTAATGCAGAGCTTCCACTATGGCCAGCGCACGCTATTCCGCCGCCTATTTTCGCCGGTGATCGATAAACTGCTATTTGCCGCCACCAAGGCCGACCACATCACCGTCGATCAACATGCCAACCTGGTTTCATTGCTCCAGCAACTGGTACAGGACGCCTGGCAGAATGCGGCATTTGAAGGCATTGCCATGGATTGTATGGGGCTGGCCTCGGTGCAGGCCACTCAGAGTGGGCTGGTGGATGTGAACGGTGAGAAGATCCCGGCCTTGCGCGGTAATCGGCTGGCCGATGGTACTCCGCTGACCGTATATCCAGGTGAAGTCCCGGCGCGTTTGCCCTCCAGCAACTTTTGGCAGGATCAAGGCTTCCAGTTTGAAGACTTCCGCCCACAAGTGATGGATGTGGATAGACCTTTGCCCCACGTTCGCCTGGATGCGGCGCTGGAGTTTTTAATAGGAGATAAGTTGCGATGAGTGAGCCAATCAAACCACGCATCGATTTTGCCCAGCCCCTGGAGGCCGAGCGCCAGCCGGTGCTGAAAGCGGCTCAGGCGTTTAACGCCGCAGAAGAGGGCGCTTTTCTGCCCGTGACTGCTGATGAAATTGAAGAGGAAGGCAACACTGAGGCGGTGATTGAACGGGCGCTGCGCCCGAAGCGTAGCCTGTGGCGGCGCATGGTCGGGGCCGGGCTGGCGCTGTTTGGTATCAGTGTGGTGGCCCAGGGCGTGCAGTGGACCCACAATGCCTGGGTTACTCAGGATTGGATCTCCCTCGGTGGCTGCGTGGCCGGGGGGCTGATTGTCGCAGCCGGGGTCGGTTCCCTGACCACCGAGTGGCGGCGGCTGTGGCGCTTGCGCCAGCGGGCCGAGGAGCGTGATGAAGCGCGGATCCTGCTTAACAGCCACAGTATCGGCCAGGGCCGGGCTTTCTGCGAAAAGCTGGCTCGTCAGGCCGGGCTGGATCAGGGCCATCCTGCCATTCAGCGCTGGTATGCGGCGATCCACGAAACCCAGAATGACCGGGAAGTGATTACCTTATATGCCCGCATGGTACAGCCGGTGCTGGATGCCCAGGCGCGGCGGGCCATTAGCCGTTCGGCGGCGGAATCCACTATGATGATTGCCGTCAGCCCGTTGGCGCTGGTGGATATGGCCTTTATCGCCTGGCGTAACCTACGGCTGATTAACCGTATCGCCACTTTATACGGGATTGAACTGGGCTATTTTAGCCGGGTGCGGCTGTTCCGGCTGGTGCTGCTGAATATTGCCTTTGCCGGAGCCAGCGAACTGGTACGGGAAATCGGTATGGATTGGATCTCCCAGGACCTGGCGGCGCGCTTGTCTGCCCGGGCTGCCCAGGGGATTGGTGCCGGGCTGCTTACCGCCCGTTTGGGGATCAAAGCCATGGAACTGTGCCGCCCGCTGCCCTGGCTTGAGGATGATAAACCCCGTCTGGGTGATTTCCGCCGCCAGCTCATCACCGAAGTGAAAGAAATGTTACAAAAAAAACGGACCCCGCCAGCGTCCTCCTGAGCCATTGGGTACTGGCCTTTACGCGCCAGCGCCCATTATACCATCAATTGTCAACAATCATTGACAGATAGCTTCTGCTATAGCTAACCCTGCGGTATCATAAGCCCATTCAATGTTACTTTCCTGTGAGTGAAGGTTCCTATGCGTCTGGAAGTCTTTTGTGAAGACCGTCTTGGTCTAACCCGCGAGCTGCTCGATTTACTGGTGCTGCGCAATATTGATTTGCGTGGGATTGAGATCGACCCGGTAGGGCGTATTTATCTCAATTTCTCGGCGCTGGATTTCTCTATTTTCAGTAGTTTGATGGCTGAGATCCGCCGCATCCCGGGCGTCACCGATGTGCGCACCGTGGCGTGGATGCCTTCCGAACGTGAGCACCGGGCGCTGAATGCCTTGCTGGAAGCGCTGCCGGAACCGGTATTTTCCCTCGATCTGAAAGGCAAAGTAGAGCTGGCAAACCCTGCCAGCTGTGCGTTGTTTAGCCAGACTGCCGATCGCATGCGCAACCATAACGCCGCCACCCTGATTGCCAGTTTTAACTTCCAGCGTTGGCTGGAGAGCGCGCCAACGGCGTCTGACAGTGAGCACGTTATCATTCACGGCCAAAATTTCCTGATGGAAGTCACCCCGGTGCATCTGGATGAAGAAGCCGGCAAGCCTATGCTGGTGGGGGCGGTGGTTATGCTGCGCTCGACTGCACGCATGGGCCGCCAGTTGCAAAACATGGTGGCGCAGGATGTTAGCGCCTTTAGCCAGATTATTGCCGTCAGCCCGCGTATGAAGCAGGTGGTCGATCAGGCCCGCAAACTGGCGATGCTAAATGCGCCGCTGCTGATCCTCGGCGATACCGGCACCGGGAAGGACCTGCTGGCCCACGCTTGCCATCTCTCCAGCCCACGGGCGCAAAAGCCTTATCTGGCGCTGAACTGTGCCTCTATTCCCGAGGATGCGGTAGAAAGTGAGCTGTTCGGCAACGCATCAGAAGGGAAGAAAGGGTTCTTTGAGCAAGCAAATGGCGGCTCGGTACTGCTAGATGAGATTGGTGAAATGTCCCCGGGGATGCAAACCAAATTGCTGCGCTTCCTCAACGACGGCACCTTCCGCCGGGTAGGGGAAGACCACGAAGTACATGTGGATGTGCGGGTTATCTGCGCCACTCAGAAAAACCTGGTGGAGCTGGTGCAGAAGGGGGTATTCCGTGAAGATCTTTACTACCGCCTGAATGTATTAACCTTGGCGCTACCGCCGCTGCGCGACCGCCCGCAAGACATTATGCCGCTGACCGAAATGTTTATTGCCCGCTTCTCTGACGAGCAAGGTATCCCGCGGCCAAAACTGTCTGCCGATCTCAGCAGCGTATTAACTCGCTATGGCTGGCCGGGCAATGTGCGCCAGCTGAAAAACGCGATCTACCGGGCGCTTACTCAACTGGAAGGTTTCGAATTACGGCCACAGGATATCCTGCTGCCTGACTTTGATGCCGCCACGCTCCCGGTAGGGGAAGAGGCAATGGAAGGCTCCCTGGATGAGATCACCAGCCGCTTTGAGCGTTCGATCCTCACCCAGCTGTACCGCACCTACCCGAGCACCCGTAAGCTGGCGAAGCGCCTGGGTGTATCCCACACCGCCATTGCCAACAAGCTACGTGAATACGGGCTTAGCAACCGGAAAACCGAGGAATAATCCTATAAATTTGCAATATAAAACGCCCGGTGAATTTCACCGGGCGTTTTATATTGTGGCGCAAAGCGGCTAACGGGCAGCACTTTTAATCGGTCCCTCGCTGTATTTTCAATTTTCCTAACACACATAACTCAGTTGATTATTAAATTTAATAATTAGTTTGCCAATTACTTCCCTGGTGTGGCCACACTTATAT
>CBIFWW010000028.1:0-28204 GCA_966186435.1 uncultured Enterobacteriaceae bacterium | reverse complement strand
GAGGTTTTCGTTTTCAAATTGTTCCGGGCTGAGACCGCCACAGGCACTATGACGCCGCCTGCGATTGTAATCGCACTCGATATAATAAATACCGTCGTCCGCATGATTTCCCGGCTGATAAAGCGTTCACCGTAGATACATTCCACTTTCAGCGAGTGGAAAAAGCTTTCCACACACGCGTTGTCATAGCAGCAGCCTCTGGTTGAGAGTTTACTCACTTAGTCCCGTATCCACTATTGGTGGGTAGGATCAGGATCAAAACTGAGGTGTGGATGATACGTATGGCGATACCTGTAGAAAAAACGTGGGGGGATTGTAGCCCCCCGGGTGTTAAATTGCAGGCTCGATCGTTTCCGGGAAGTAGTCCCTGTAATCTGCGGGCTCATTGGCAGATTTATACGTAGCATTGATAATGACAAAGCTCTTATTTCTTTTCTTTGTGAAATCGAAATTTTTTCCATAATACTTTGCCAGTGCCGGGTCGTGCGCCCAGGCTGGCGCATTGCTGAGGGTCCAGGTGTAGTAGATTTCTGTACCCTTGCCTATCTCGGCACCGCCAAGCATTTCCTTAACCGGCTGTGCATATTTCATTTCATTGATGCTCACATCGCCAAAGCAGAATGCATTTCTCTTTTGCTGAAAGAAGTTCTTTCCAGTAGAAGAGATCGTATAGCGAGTCAGGACGATATTTTTATCCTCAGGGCTATTGCTGAAAATAATGTCTTTTTTCTCCATTAATCCCAGCTGTACAAATAGCGAAAAAGTTTTCTCAAGCTGCAGTTTTGTTTCCGGGGCGAGCAACGGGATTGCGGTTTCGCCATTGCTACTTTGGGCTATTTCATAGGGATAGAAGAGCTGCTCTTTATATATGGTCAGACAGATAGCGCCTCCGCTCCTGGCCGCGACAGTGCTCTCAATGACGGACTTATATTGCGCAGTATCAACGCCGTCGCAGCCGGACAGCAGTAGCGCTCCGGCAGCAAAAAGTCCCAGACCAGCAAGAGAAGAGATTTTTGTCCTCATGTTATTGCTGCCCCCTTGTCACAAAAGTGCTGAGGTTTAACATGTGATTCTCTATCCCCTCAGCGCAGTAAAGCTGGTTATTTTCATTTTTGCCAAACAGGGATGTCTCCTCACCGGATGATGCAGGAAGAGAGAAGTCTTTAGCCCATTTAGGCACACCCTCGATACTGTAGGTGTATTTGATACTGGTATTGGACGGGGTTCTGGAAACATGCAAGACTTTATTAACGACGATCTTTCCGTAGCAAAAACCGGTGGTCCGGGCGCGCGGCCAGTCGACTTGATACTTCCTTCCCTGCTCGGTCAGGGTATAGGTATAGAGGATTTGCTCTTTTCCTTTGCCTTTATTCAGCGATACGCTTTCGCTAACCAGCCCCGCCTGCACCAGCGGCAGCGTTGAGCGCGTAACGAGGGAGTCATTGGGGCCAAATTCTGTGGTAAAAGGAAAAGAGGTTACCCGGTCGACGACCAGACAAACGGCCCTTTGACCATCAGGGTTGGCAAAATCGTAGCGTTTTTGTATTTCTGCCTGCCACTGCTCGGTCGTTAAATCCAGCGGGTTGGGTTCCTGCTTACAGCCGGATGATAAAACGACAGCGGTCACCATCATAGCTGCGCCGAAGCTGGAAATAGCTTTATCCATGATTCAAATTCCCTTTGTTAGAAAGTCCTGACCTTGCTGTTGCTGTTGAGGTAGCTAGCAATAAACCAAGTATTGTCATTACTTTTCCTGAGACCAGTAATAAACACGCTGGCAAAGTACGGGAAACAGCGATCGGTACCCGGCAGATAGTCATAGTAGTTTCCTCCGAGGGCGGTATCTCCGCGAGCAAGCGTGGTGCAGGAAACCCTGAGCTTCTGCTGGTAAGAATTCTCCGGGGTAAAGGTGAGGCTATCGCTGAATAAAGCCAGTCTGTCTTTACTCCATTCATTATCAGAGAAGTTTTCCCCCCTGAGCCAGACTGCATGGACTTTGCCAAACTTAATCAGGCTGACGCTGTTGTAGAATTTTGCGTACTTTGCCAGGGCGTTAGCATCCTGAGTGTTATCGTACTGATAGCTCCAGCGAAGCGTATTATTTTCTTCATCGACGGTCGGTTTCTCGCCCCATGAAAACTGCATGGTGGGCTTCCATTGCACCAAAGCTGTCTGTATAGCGGCAATCTGGCTGGATAATTCAGCCTGCATCCCTTTGAGGTTGACGTGCCCGATATCCTCAACGTTAAGACAAACGCGGCCATGCCAGTCATCTTTTTGCATGATGTAACGCAGGCACCCCTCCTGCTCCCAGCTCCAGAAGGGGCCGCGAGGCGCCTCGGCGTAGACGTACCCGACGGGAAGCGCGAGGCTGGCAATACCATCAATATTGATATTTGCTGGACCGTCGACAAATTTATAGTCTCTGCTTGCGTTGTTAAATTTTCGATAGTCACGCTGACCGTTGGCAAGCAGTTTGCGGGTAAACGCCTCTTTAAGCTCAGGCGGAACTTGACGAATATCTGAAGTTATTAAGCATTCAAGGGCGGGATTTTCCGGCCAGATCACTTCATTTTTCGCATTATATAAGACGCCTATGTCCCGTCCGCAGCTATTATGCTGTCAGGCTGAATACTCTTTCTGGTAGTAAATAATGTCGCCCTGTGGGCCCAGATAATAAATTGTGCTGTCATCTGATTTGTAAGCGCTCGTAATAACGACGTCATCAACAAAGGCGGGTTCAATGGTATTCCACACCTCACTGACAATATTTCCCCGAGCATCAATCAGCACCCACTCTTCTTTTTCGGTTGGTTTAACCCAAGCATAGTCGCCGTAGAAAGGCCGGACGCGTGCATAGGCTCTTTCCAGCAGCAGGGTCTGCTGCCGGTCGTATAACCGGTAGATATTCTCCCCGGTGCTGCTATAGGCGCTTATCCAGAAAAATTTCTCCGGCGCAGGCATCCTGTCGTCAGCATCGTAGACATAACCCAATACTTCCCCCGGTTTGACGTCAAATGACTGAACTTTCCCTGAGTTAACATCCAGCAGGCCATAGAATTTCTTATCGTTTTCGCCGGCAAGGAAATACAAACCGTTGAGTACGGCTTTGGGTCTGACGTTTTCAATGATGACTTTATTATTGTTGTCGGTAATGACGCTGCTGAATTTTATCCATTTTTTATTCACAGGACTACTAATTGAATAAAACCGATAGTCATTAGCAAGAGGTTCTGCATGCCCCTGGCTAATCTCGCTGGTTTTACCCTGCCGGTTAATAGAAAACTGCTTTTTCCTAAGGATAACGATTGCTGTCTCATCGTTAAAATCCGTTGCCTCACTGTAGATTGGGGGAATAACCCACTCGCCCTGACTGTCAATAAAGCCATAAAGGTATTCATATTTTTTTGCCGACTCAACCCGAGCCATGGCAATACCTTTTTTAAATGAGTAGATGGAGTTAAAAACATTCTCTGAGAGCCGTTTACCATCGTTATTAATGATGATGAAGTGATTGCTGTCGGTTTTAACAGCGATTTTACCTTCACCCAGCGAGGCCGCGCTTTTTCCTGGGACCTTTGCCACTAACTTCCCGGTGTTGCTGTATAGGTACAGCAGCCAGGTGTCATTGAGATACAGGCTGGCGACCCAGCGATTGGCAATGTAGCTCATCCCGGAGAAGCCATACTCCGATGACACTATTGGTTTGTCGGTGGCATCCAGAACGATAAAGCCGTCGCGGGAGCTTGAGTAACTGAACGCTGGCGGGGGCTGCACGGCGGTCTGGCTGGACTAGGCAGAATAGGAGAGTGCAGTCAGGCCGAGGGCGACGGCGAGCTTAAGATAATTCGACATAAACAACTCCTGTTGTTAACAGCTGTCCTTGATGTATGCAAATATTCAAATTACGGATGACATAGTATCTTCACTGCCTGAATAAGCAACGGTAACCCCCCCCATTTTTAACGGAGGTTTTGAGTAGAATCAGGTCATGCGTCGAATATGTTGCATTGGCGTAAATTCATTCAGTGCTGTGAATTCAACTGATGGATGTCCAATCGGCGTATTGTTAGTATTCCGATACTACTGAAGCTGCTATGACAACGCGTGTGTGGAAAGCTTTTTCCACTCGCTGAAAGTGGAATGTATCTACGGCGAACGCTTTATCAGCTGGGAACAATTTGAAAACGAAAACCTCACTTAGGGCTGTGTCCACATTATGTGGGTAGGATCATTCTCTCTGGGTTTAGCAATATCTACCTGTCGCGCATTCAGCTTCATTAAGGGCATCTCCTTAGACCGAACACAGAATGCCCCCATCTATGCCCCCAACTGTGACTTGATTCCGGTTGAGTCCAGTTGATAGCCGAGGATAAGGTAAAGGCCATAAGCCGCAGTATATGGGCTCTGAGTTGATTTCGGTAGACTTAGGAAGAGTTAGAAATGGTGCCGATAAGAGGAGTCGAACCTCCGACCTTCGCATTACGAATGCGCTGCTCTACCAACTGAGCTATATCGGCCCTGAGAGGGGGTGTTGAAAACACGGCGTAAAGGGTAAAACTCTGCGGGGGGTGCGTCAATGGCTTGTGGTTTAGATGCGCATTAATCCACCGCCCCGCAGGGTATCAGGCACGAATAGTATTATCGCCGAAGCCAATCCACTTATAGGTGGTGAGTGCTTCTAGGCCCATCGGGCCACGGGCGTGCAGCTTTTGGGTACTGACAGCCACTTCTGCGCCAAGCCCGAACTGGCCGCCATCGGTGAAGCGGGTAGAGGCGTTGACGTAAACCGCAGAGGAATCCACCTCGTTAACAAAGCGGTCGGCATTACGCAGGCTGCGGGTCAGTATCGCGTCAGAGTGCTGGGTGCCGTGGCTACGGATATGGTCGATAGCCCCATCGAGGTCATCCACTAGCTTAACGTTCAGGTGCAGGGAGAGGAATTCATTGTCGTATTCCTCGGCCTGAACTGGCACAACCTGAGCCGGGCCGCCCTTAAGCTGCTCAATCACATTGGCGTCAGCGTGAAGCGTCACGCCGCTGGTTGCCATCTGCTGTGACAGCGCCGGCAGGAAGCTGGCCGCAATGGCGCGATGAACCAGTAAGGTTTCCACGGTGTTGCAGGTGCTTGGGCGCTGAGTTTTAGCGTTCACCAGCACCTTCAGGGCCGGGTCGATTTCTGCGGTTTCATCCACAAAGATATGGCACACGCCAATCCCGCCGGTGATCACCGGAATAGTGGACTGCTCGCGGCACAGCTTATGCAGGCCAGCGCCGCCCCGAGGGATAAGCATGTCGATGTATTTGTCCATCCGCAGCATTTCACTTACCAGGGCGCGATCCGGGCTTTCGATAGCCTGTACCGCACCCGCTGGCAGCCCGCACTCCTGGAGGGCTTGCTGGATCACTTTGACCGTCGCGCCGTTGGTGCGCCATGTCTCTTTGCCCCCGCGCAGGATCGCCGCATTGCCAGTTTTCAGGCACAGGCTGGCGACATCGACGGTGACATTAGGGCGGGCTTCATAAATCACTCCTACCACGCCGAGAGGCACGCGGCGGCGTTCAAGGCGCAGGCCGCTGTCCAGCACACCGCCGTCAATCACCTGCCCTACCGGGTCCGCCAGATTGCAGACCTGGCGCACATCATCGGCGATGGCTTTTAAACGGGATTGATTGAGGGCTAAGCGGTCGAGCATAGCTTCGCTTAAGCCATTGGCCCGGGCTTCATCCAGATCCTGGGCATTAGCCGCCAGAATGGTTTCAGACTGGCTTTCCAGGTAATCAGCTATCTTGTTGAGTACCTGGTTTTTTTGTTTGCTGCTGAGCAATGCCAGCTTATAAGAGGCCGCTTTTGCCGCCTTACCCATTTGTTCAAGCACGGTCGGCTCCTTAATTAACAATCATGTCATCGCGATGAACGGCCACCGGGCCGTATTCGTAGCCCAGAATGGCGTCGATCTGCTGGGAGTGGTGCCCGGCGATGCGGCGCAAGGCATCGCTGTTATAGCGGCTAACGCCGTGGGCGATATCCCGGCCATCCAGGCTGCGGATGCGGATCACTTCACCCCGGGAGAAGTTGCCAGTAACAGTCTTGATGCCCTTTGGCAGCAGGGAGCTACCGCGCTCGATGATGGCAGCCTTAGCCCCTTCATCCACCACCATTTCACCGGCCGGTGGCGCCCCGAAGATCCAGCGTTTACGGTTCTCCAGCGGAGTTTGCTGGGCATGGAAACGGGTGCCAACCGGGATCCCTTCCAGCGCATCGCTGATCACATCCGGGCGGCTGCCGGCAGCAATAATGGTTTCAATCCCGGCACGCCCGGCAACTTCGGCAGCCTGAAGTTTAGTGCCCATACC
The DNA here is from genome assembly GCA_966186435.1 of uncultured Enterobacteriaceae bacterium. Lineage (GTDB taxonomy): Bacteria > Pseudomonadota > Gammaproteobacteria > Enterobacterales > Enterobacteriaceae > CBIFWW01. The sequence goes on along the minus strand of CBIFWW010000028.1, from coordinate 21,847 downwards.
GCCAGTGCCTAAACCAGAAATACTGTCCCCGACAATGGCGCGCAAGGTGTCATCGATACCATAAACGTCTTTGATCAGCTCAGCCTCGGGGTTGGTGCGGGGATCGGCGGTAAACAGGCCCTGTTGATCGGTCAGCAGCAGTAATTTATCGGCCCCGCCCAAAATGGCGGCGAGGGCGGAAAGGTTGTCGTTGTCGCCCACTTTGATTTCAGTGGTGGCTACGGCGTCGTTTTCGTTAATTACCGGCACAATGTTGTTGTCCAGCAACGCACGCATGGTATCCCGAGCATTGAGGAACCGCTCGCGGTCTTCCATATCGGCCCGGGTCAGCAACATTTGACCAATATGAATGCCATAAATGGAGAAAAGCTGTTCCCAAAGCTGGATCAGGCGGCTTTGGCCTACGGCGGCGAGTAACTGCTTGGAGGCAATAGTGGCGGGGAGTTCGGGGTAACCCAAGTGTTCACGCCCGGCGGCAATGGCCCCGGAGGTCACGATTACGATGCGGTGCCCTGCCCCGTGGAGCCTGGCGCATTGGCGCACCAACTCCACAATATGGGCGCGATTCAGGCGGCGGGAGCCACCGGTTAAAACACTGGTACCCAGTTTTACAACCAGGGTCTGGCTGTCACTCATGATCATCTGCCGTATTAACCAAATAAATGAAATACCCGGGCCTGGCTAGCGGGAAAAACCCGCGCCAACTCTGCCGAAGCAGGCGGTGGGCAAGAAACTATCCTCCGTTTTAACAGGTGTGGCGGCAAATGCCAACTGGCTCTCAAAAAAAGGCGGAAACTGTTAATTTGACGGTGATACCTGCCGCCAATTAGCAACTTTTAGTTAACAGTTTCAGCTTGTTAGAAAGGAAGGCATCGCCAATTTAAAAGCCGCATGGCTGCGGCATTTATCAGGCGGTAAGTTGAATGGGTTTTTCTTCAAAATCGACGGCGGGAACCAGCTCCAGATTCAGCCCGGCCAGCAGATCTTTCAAGCGGGTATGAAAGCCGCAAAGGGTTTGCGCCAGTTTTTCGTCCACTGCTTTATCCTTGATAACAACCGGATTCCAGTGGCCTTCTTTATCGAACATGCCGTACTGCCAAGAATAAGTGAAGTGCTTTTCATGACCTTCAAGTATCATCCACCAGCCCCAGAACTCACGTTTTTCAGGCGCGGGCTTCACATTGATGCAAACCGCCAGGCAATCAAAGAAAAAGCGGTTTTCTTCACACTTGTCTTCCCTAATATAGGGGCCGAGTGAATGGAACTTCTTAACTATCCTGCTTCTTGGGTGACCATTTGGTAATGTCATCGCTATCTCCTGTTGTGTAACAACTGTTTTACCAAATAGATGAAATTAAGCAAATCATTAACCAAATATATGTTTTATCCATTGGGTGATTTCATTCAGCGCTTTGTCAAAATTACGATACACCGGCTTAAGAGGCACCGGCATTAATTTACCATCGGTAGAGGAGGCCGTGATCAAGCGGGATTCCGCCTCCGGGCTAAAGGGATCGTTTTCCCAATATCCTGAGAGCATTGGCGTTGGGCAGCGACGGCCTAATAAGCCCTGGGTTTTCAGCGAGTAACGATTAAGCTCAGTACAAAGCGCACTGTCTGAGGCATCCGCCATGCCCAGGCGGCTGGCTAATACATCAAGATACATTTCCGGTACCCTTCCTTGCTGTAAAGGATCGCTTAACAGGCTGTGAACCACCGGCCCCAGGCAAGCTACGGCTTTCAAACGCTGAGATTCCAGGTAAGCCAGGCGAACCGCGATATTGGCCCCAAAGCGGAAGCCAAAAGCCGCCACCCGCGTGTGATCGACCCAAGGAATATTAGGCAACGATTGCAGCACCTGTTGGTGTAGAAGGCTGGAGTCCTGGGTCAGTTTCCACTTTGAGGAGAACCCTACTGAAGGCATGTCGATGGTTAACATCGCAATGCCCTGTGGCGCGAAATATTTCTCAAACAAGGTGTAATAATCACTTTGCAGCGCATCCAGACCACCGCACATCAGCACCGTCGGGTACGGGCCTTCTACGCCAGGAGGCATATGCAGGAACCCGGTGATCGGGCTGCCGCCGGGGATGGTGAATTCGAGTTGTTTTAAACCACCGCCCAGCCGTGGGGCCGCCTGTTCATAGGCGCGATTAGCCAGCACCTGGGCCTGGTCGGCCAGAACATCCCCCTTAATATGCGGGTAAGCGGCGATGCTATAGAGATTAGCCGCCATCAACCAGTGACGGGCGCAGGTGACTTCATCTGGCGCCTGATTGGCTTTTTGTTGCCACGTCATGGCCTGGCGTGACCATTCATAGATCCAGTTCCCGCTGCGGTAACCCACCACGGTATCGAACTGTTCGTCGTTGGTACGTTCGGCGGTATTGCAGCAGATACGGGCCTGCACTTCGAGGATTTCCCGGGGATCGACGCCACGCCACACCCACAGTAGGCGGTTAACCATGCGATACCAGTGAGCTTCGGTGTTGCCATCGAGGGCCGATTGCAGATCCGGCACATTACCTTGCTGGAAGCGGCGCACCAGCGTGGATGTCTCCGGGTATTTAAAGCGAGGTTTAAATAGGGTTTCGCTAAGATTTGCCTGCGACATGTGTTACGGCCTCCATGGATACGTCACCAGGAGGACATTGTACTCGTTCGCCAAGTAAAGAAAATAAAACGCCCGGCATTGCCGGGCGTAAAGTACACAAGACGTGGGGATTAACGGCCTGATAATGGCGGTACGAAGACCACGCCCATGTCCCAAGGCTGTTCAATCCAGGTAACTTGCGGGATATCGATAACGTAGTCGTCCACCAGGGATTTACCCGCTGGCTTGGCGAACACGGTGACGAAGTGAGCTTTGGGGTACATTTCACGGATGGCAACGGCGGTACCACCGGTATCCACCAGGTCATCAATCACGATGAAACCTTCACCATCGCCTTCCGCGCGCTTGATCACTTTCAGCTCACGCTGGTTGTCGTGATCGTAGCTGGAGATGCATACGGTATCTACGTGGCGAATGCCCAATTCACGGGCCAGCAGAGCACCAGGGACCAGACCACCGCGGCTAACGGCGATAATGCCTTTCCACTGCTCAGCCGGCATTAAGCGGGCGGCCAGTTTACGGGCGTGAACCTGCAACATATCCCAAGTGACAATGTATTTTTCGCTCATTATGTAAATATCCCAGCCTTATAAAGACGGCTTAAAAAGTGTTCGGGGGAAAAAAGGTTGCGCGAGATTATAGAGATCTGGCGCGGCAAAAACCAGTGTTGATGGCCACAGTGCGTACTTTTTTCCACGCCTGACGCTTCACGGAGGCCAAGAAAATGGTATTCTCGACCCCATCGCGCAAGCGTGGCGTATTGTGAATTACCATGCGCTTTCCCGGTCAGTTTTGAGGCTTATTCTGATTTCGGTAAGCCCGCCAACAGGCGGCTGACGGGCATCAACCCGTAACCTGCCAAAGATGATGCAGGAGCATTCAAGGAGACTTAACGTGTCTGAACTGTCTCAATTATCCCCGCAACCGCTGTGGGATATTTTTGCCAAAATCTGTTCTATTCCACACCCGTCATACCATGAAGAACAACTCGCCGAACACATCATGGGCTGGGCTAAAGAAAAGGGCCTGCATGCTGAGCGTGACACCGTTGGCAATATCCTGATCCGTAAACCGGCCACCGCCGGGATGGAAAACCGCAAAGCGGTAGCCTTGCAGGCCCACTTGGATATGGTGCCGCAGAAAAACAACGATACCGTTCACGACTTTACCAAAGACCCAATCCAACCGTGGATCGATGGTGAGTGGGTGAAAGCCCGTGGCACCACGTTGGGTGCCGATAACGGTATCGGTATGGCCTCTGCCCTGGCAGTGCTGGCTGACGAAACCGTGGCTCATGGCCCGCTGGAAGTGCTGCTAACCATGACTGAAGAAGCCGGGATGGAAGGGGCTTTTGGCCTGCAACCTAACTGGTTGAAAGCCGATATTCTGATCAACACTGACTCAGAAGAAGAAGGCGAAATCTATATGGGTTGCGCCGGGGGTATCGACTTCCGCTCTACCTTGAAGCTGGCCCGTGAAGCCATTCCAGCCGGCTACCAAACCCTGAAGCTGACCGTTAAAGGTCTGAAGGGCGGCCACTCTGGTGGTGATATCCACCTTGGCCTGGGCAATGCCAACAAACTGCTGGCCCGTTTCCTGGCAACACACGCGGATAAGCTGGATGCCCGCCTGATTGACTTCACCGGTGGTACTTTGCGTAACGCTATCCCGCGTGAAGCCTTCGCCACCCTGGCAGTACCCGCCAACAATGTGGAAGCGTTGAAAGCCGCTGCCGCTGAATTCCTGGCAGTGCTGACCAACGAGTTGGAAGCCAAAGAGAAGAACGTGAACGTTGTGGTTGAAGCGGCAAACACCAGCGCCCAGGCCATGACCAACGCTTCCCGCGATGCTTTTGTTAACCTGCTGAATGCCACCCCGAACGGGGTAATCCGTGATTCTGACGTGGCAAAAGGCGTGGTGGAAACCTCTCTGAATATCGGCGTAGTTACCACTGATGAACAGTACGCAGAAATCAACTGCCTGATCCGTTCCCTGATCGACAGCGGTAAATTCTACGTTGTGGATATGCTGACTTCCCTGGGCAAACTGGCCGGTGCTGAAACCGAAGCTAAAGGCAGCTACCCAGGCTGGCAGCCGGATGCTAACTCCCCGGTTATGCATCTGGTGCGTGAAACCTACCAGCGTCTGTTCAACAAAACCCCTAACATCCAGATTATCCACGCGGGCCTGGAATGTGGGTTGTTCAAAAACCCGTACCCAACCATGGATATGGTGTCTATCGGGCCAACTATCACCGGGCCACACTCCCCGGATGAGCAGGTTCACGTTGAAAGCGTAGGCCAGTACTGGACGCTGTTGACTGAACTGCTGAAAGCTATTCCTGCGAAGTAATCACTTACTTATGCGTGGCTAAGCCGGGGGAAACCTCCGGCTTTTTATAGCCCCAGTACCAGCTGGCGTTCAATTTGCGGGTCTAAAAGCATGACATGCAGCCCCACTAATCGCACCCCACGTTCAGCCCGGCGTTCATCCCAGGATTTGCGGGCCGTTGCTAGCAGATCCTCTTTGTTCAACATCGGCCAGACATGCTCCTGAGTGGTCTGCTGGAAATCATTAAACTTCATCTTAACGCCCTGGCGGGCAATCAACAGGTCAGGCTTAACCTTAGCCAGGCGGCGCTCTAGCTCTGGATAGAGCCGCTCAATAATCGCCTCGCATTCGTGCCAGTGGTGAATGTCCTCCAGTAAAGTGCGCTCCACGCCAATGGACTTACGTAAGCGCTCACTTACGATCTCCCGCTCGTCAATGCCGTTGCTGCGCTCCCATAACACCCGGCCAAACTTCCCAAACCGCTTCAGCAACTGGGCTAAATCACTTTTCTGCACATCTTCACAGGTGCGAAGCCCCATTGCCTCAAGTTTGGCGGCAGAAACTTTGCCCACGCCAGGTATTTTTGACAGCGGCAGGGTGCGCAGGAACTCAGGCACATCCTCAGGGGTGATCACATACTGGCCGTTAGGCTTATTGAGATCCGAGGCGATCTTGGCGAGGAATTTGATCGGGGCCACCCCGGCGGAGGCCGTCAGATTAAGCTCATTAAAGATGGTCTGGCGTATATCCCGAGCAATCAGTGTGGCAGAGCCGTGGCACAGATCGCTATCGCTAACATCAAGGTAAGCTTCATCCAGGGATAGTGGTTCAATGCGGGCAGTGTAGCGGGAGAAGATCGCCTGAATATGGCTGGAGGCTTCTTTATAAGCCTCAAAACGGCCAGGCAGTAAAGTCAGATGGGGGCACAGTTTAAGGGCCATCCCGGTGGGCATGGCGCTACGCACCCCATATTTGCGTGCCGGATAATTAGCCGTACTGATGACCCCGCGCCGCTCCCGGCTACCACCGATGGCTATGGGGATATCGCGCAAGGCTGGATTGTCGCGCATTTCCACCGCGGCAAAAAAGCAGTCCATATCCACATGAATGATTTTACGCATCAAGGCCACCAACACTGTATATGTGAACAGTATATCAAAGGCTGGCATGCTGACATTGTGTGATTAAGCATTCAACTAATATGTGGTAAAACATAACAGTGAGTAAGCTGTTGATTTAAATACATAAATAAAATTTATTTAAAAGGAATTACTATATGAAAAGCTTATATTTATCACTGCTTCTGGCAAGTTTTGTTACCCCAGCCCTGGCCGCCCCGCAAATTATCGCCCATCGTGCTGGTACTGCGGATGCCCCGGAGAATACCCTGCCAGCCATCCATTTGGCCCTGGCGAACAAGGCTGATGCCGTCTGGGTTACGGTTCAGATAAGCCAAGACGGTGTACCGGTTCTCTATCGCCCAAGCGACCTCAGCACGTTGACATCCAGCATTGGCCCGGTTTCGGGAATGAAAGCCCGCCAGCTTACGCAATTGAACACCGGTGAGAAATGGCGAAAGGATGGTCAAAAATGGGAGGGGACGGCCACCACGCTACCAACCTTGCAGTCAGCCCTTGAGGCCTTCCCCAAAGCCTTTTTCTATCTGGACTTGAAGTCCCCTGATGCGGACCCGGCCACCCAGGGTAAACAGTTGATGAGTGTCCTGAAGCAAACCAAAAGTTTAGCGCGGGTGCGGGTCTATTCTACTGAGGATAAATATCTGGAAGCCTTACCCGCCCAGATCCCCCGCTTTGTTAGCCGTACCCAAACCCGCACCTTGCTGGCCAATGTTTCTCTCACCCACCAGTGCCCACTGAATGAGGACAAAAACCAGGATTTGTGGTTTGGCCTCGAATTGGCTCGAAAGGTGGAGGTGGTGGAAAAGTTCACCCTGGGCGAGGGCGTTTCCCCGGCGACATTAACCTGGGATAAAGAAGCGATGGATTGTTTCCGCGCGCAGGGTCAATCAGAGGTGATCCTTTTTGGTATCAATAAACCGGAAGAGTATCAGCAGGCCGTTAATTTAGGGGCCGATGGAGTAATGGTGAATTCCCCGGCAGCGTTTAGAAGCTATCTGGCACAAAAATAAAAAAACCGGGCCATTCAGGCCCGGCTTTCTATTCACCCGCAAAGTAAAGATCGCGTTTTATAAGATACGGCCGTGGCGGGCGGCCTCAGCCGCCATACGCTTTTTACGCGCCGGGCACGGCGTTGGGCATTTGCAGACCTTTTCGATTCCCAGGTTAGCGATGCCACCACAGCTGCCTTGCAGGCTGCGGCGCTTCACCAGGAACCCTAAGGACATCCCAAAAACCACCATCACGAAGATGGCAAAGGTCGCCAAAAAAACCACAATCACGCTATCACCCCCCAAAGTCATCCAGCAGGATGTTTTCTGGCTCTACGCCACAGTCGTTGAGCATTTTGATCACCGCGGCATTCATCATCGGCGGCCCACACATATAGAACTCACAGTCCTCCGGTGCCGCGTGATCCCGCAGATAGTTCTCATACAGAACATTATGTATAAAGCCGGTGTAACCGGTCCAGTTATCCTCCGGTAGCGGTTCAGAGAGCGCAATGTGGAAGCTGAAGTTCGGGTTATCCCGGGCTAATTGTTCAAACTCATCCTGATAGAACATTTCCCGCAGTGAGCGGGCGCCATACCAGAAGCTAATTTTACGTTTAGAACTCAGTCGTTTCAGCTGATCAAAGATATGGGAACGCATTGGCGCCATCCCTGCCCCGCCGCCGATAAACACCATTTCTGCATCGGTATCTTTGGCAAAGAATTCACCAAATGGCCCGGAAATTGTCACCTTATCACCCGGCTTAAGAGACCAGATATAAGAGGACATAATCCCCGGCGGCGCATCAGGCAGTGCCGGTGGCGGCGTGGCGATACGCACATTAAGCATGATCAGCCCCTTTTCATCGGGGTAGTTCGCCATGGAGTAGGCACGTACACAGGGTTCGGTCACCACGGACTTAAAGCGGAATAAATTAAATTTATCCCAGTCTGCCCGGTATTCATCCGGTACATCGAAGTCCGCATAATCCACGGCGTAAGGCGGGCATTCAATCTGGATGTAGCCCCCGGCGCGGAACGGCACTACTTCACCATCGGGAATGCGCAGCTTCAGCTCTTTGATAAAGGTGGCCTGATTATCGTTAGAGATAACCTCGCACTCCCACTTTTTGACGCCGAAGATCTCCTCCGGCAGCTCGATTTTCATATCGTGCTTCACGGCCACCTGGCACGCAAGACGGCAACCTTCGCGGGCCTCGCGCTTGGTGATATGGGAAAGCTCCGTCGGCAGAATATCCCCACCGCCAGACTTCACGTGTACCTTACACTGCCCGCAGGAGCCACCGCCGCCGCAGGCCGAGGAGACAAAAATCCCCTGGCTGGAAAGCGTGTTAAGCAGCTTATCCCCGGCAGGGGTATGGAACTGCTTATCGGCCTCGCCGTTAATCTCAATCAGCACATCCCCGGCGTTCACCAGTTTGGATTTGGCAAACAGAATCAGCGCGGAGAGCACCAGCACTATTAGCGTGAACATCACCACGCCCAGAATAATTTCCATGTGTGTTCGTCCTTAAAGCTGCACGCCGGAGAAAGACATAAAGCCTAACGCCATCAGGCCGGTGGTAATGAAGGTGATACCCAGGCCACGCAAACCGCCAGGCACATTGGCGTATTTCATCTTCTCACGCAGGCCCGCCAGGGCCACAATCGCCAGCATCCAGCCAATACCGGAACCAATGCCGTAGACAATGGATTCCGGGAAGTTGTAATCACGCTGCACCATAAACGACACCCCACCAAAGATGGCGCAGTTCACGGCGATCAGTGGCAGGAAGATCCCTAAGGCGTTATACAGCGCCGGGAAATAGCGATCGAGGATCATCTCCAGGATTTGCACCAATGCTGCAATCACGCCGATAAATGTGATGAAGTTAAGGAAGCTCAGATCTACCCCGGCCATAATGGCACCATCACGCAGCACCAGGTTATAGACCAGGTTATTGATCGGTACAGCCAGCCCCAGCACCACGGTCACCGCAATTCCCAGGCCAAAGGCGGTTGAGACTTTTTTGGATACCGCGAGGAAGGTACACATCCCGAGGAAGAAGGCTAACGCCATGTTTTCAACAAAAACTGCCCGGACAAACAGGCTCAGATAGTGGGCTATCACGGGTTACTCCTCTTCCTGCTGATCCGGACGCCAGGTACGCAGTGCCCAAATCAACAAGCCAATGATAAAGAAGGCACTGGGTGCCAGCAGGAACAGGCCGTTTGGCTGATACCAGCCGCCGTTCTGAACCGTCTGCAATACGGTGACGCCAAGCAGTTTACCGCTACCGAAGAACTCACGCAGGAAGCCCACCAATAGCAGGATCGCCCCGTAGCCCAGACCGTTGCCGATACCATCCACAAAGCTCGCCAGCGGCGGGGACTTCATGGCGTAGGCTTCTGCCCGGCCCATGACGATACAGTTGGTGATGATCAGGCCAACAAACACCGAAAGCTGCTTTGAGATTTCAAAGGCAAAGGCCCGCAGCAGCTGATCCACTACGATCACCAGAGAGGCGATGATCGCCATTTGGACGATGATCCTCACGCTATTAGGAATGTGATGGCGGATCAGCGAAATGAACAGGTTGGAAAATGCCACCACCAGCGTTACCGCAATCGTCATCACCAGCGCCGTTTCCAGCTTGGTGGTTACCGCCAGAGCGGAGCAGACGCCCAGCACCTGGAGGGCAATCGGGTTGTTGTTGACCAGCGGGTTTACCAGTACCCGTTTTAACTCTTTAATATTGCCCATCTCAGCCATTGTTGAGCGCTCCTTCTCGGACTTGCTTCAGGAACGGGCCAAAGCCCATATCCCCAAGCCAGAAATCAAAACTGTGCTGTACACCATTCGCGGTTAACGTGGCACCGGATAAACCGTCAACCCCATGGGGATCGTTCGGATTGGCCCCGCCTTTAGCGAGATGAATCGCTGGTTTGCCAGTCTCATCCAGCAATTGTTTACCCACCCACTTGCTACGCCATGCCGGGTTTTCAATTTCACCACCCAGCCCCGGGGTTTCCCCCTGGTCGTAATAGGTGATGCCCTTGACGGTACGGCCATCCGGCTGTAGCGCCACAAAGGCATACATCATCGACCACAGGCCTTTGCCATAGACCGGTAACACCAGCTCCTGCACCTGATTCTGCGCACCGCGGATCAAGTAGATTTCCGCCAGATTAGCCCGCTTGCGGATCCCGGCTTTATCCTGCTCAGGCGTCAGATTGATGCTTTGCTGCGGATCTTTGACCGCCGAGACACTGTCAAAGTTAGCAGGGTCTTTATCCAGCACCTTGCCCGTCGCCAGGTCGACCAGCTTCGGGATCACCCGCTGCTGATACACTTCCTGCACCGCTTCACCAGACATTCCCGGCTCCAGCAGCCCCGCCACATCCAGAATATTGCGTTGTTTATCCAACCGCTTTTGCTGTTCCTGAATCGGCTTTAGCCCCACCGCCGACCCGGCGACAACCACAGAGCACACTAGGCACAGGATCAGCACCACCAGCATAGTTTTGCCGGTACTTTCCTTAGAACGATTCTCAGACACGGGACTTCCTCCGCTTGATGTTGGCCTGCACCACCAGGTAGTCAAACAGCGGCGCGAACAGGTTGGCAAACAGGATCGCCAGCATCATCCCTTCCGGATATGCCGGGTTAACCACGCGGATCAGCACGCACATCACGCCAATCAGCGCCCCGTACCACCATTTCCCTTTATTGGTAAAGGAAGCAGAAACCGGGTCAGTCGCCATAAACATCATCCCGAAGGCAAAGCCACCCAGCACCAGATGCCAATACCACGGCATGGCAAACATTGGGTTAGTATCTGAACCAATCAGGTTAAACAGGGTGGCACTGGCGAACATCCCCAGCATCACCCCGGCAACAATGCGCCACGAGGCCACACGGCCAAACAGAATAATGGCCCCGCCTAACAGAATCATCAGGGTAGAAACTTCGCCGATGGAGCCAGGGATGTTGCCCATAAAGGCATCCCACCAGCTAATTGGTTGCCCGCTGATGACATTGACCAGACCGGCCTGCCCCTGACTGGACCATTGGCCCAACGGCGTAGCGCCAGAGAAACCATCGGCGGCAGTCCACACCAAGTCCCCGGAGATTTGCGCCGGGTAAGCGAAGAATAAAAATGCACGGCCAGCCAACGCCGGGTTGAGGAAGTTACGCCCAGTACCGCCAAACAGCTCTTTGGCAATCACCACACCGAAGCTTATCCCCATCGCCGCCTGCCACAGTGGCAACGTAGGCGGCACAATCAGGGCGAACAAAATGGAAGTAACAAAGAAGCCTTCATTGATCTCGTGCTTACGCACGATGGCAAAGAGCACTTCCCAGAAACCGCCCACCAGGAACACCGTCAGGTAGATTGGCAGGAAGTAGATGGCCCCCAGGGACATCATGCTAAACCAACCGCTGGTCGCCGTGAGATCCACGCCCAGCAGTTGGGCCAGTTGGTAGTGCCAATCACCGTTGATGGCCTGCTCAAGCTGGCCGGATGCCTGAAGATGGCTTAAGGCAGGAATCGCCTGTTGCCCAACGTTATACATGCCCCAGAACATGGCCGGGAACACCGCAAACCACACCAGGATCATCAAACGCTTCAGATCGATGGCATCGCGCACATGCGCCCCGCCGCGTGTCACCTGCCCCGGGGTGTAAAACACGGTAGCGGTGGCTTCAAACAGCGGGTAATACTTGGCAAACTTGCCGCCCTCGGTAAAGTGCGGCTCCAGTTTGTGGATCAGGGATTTCAGGCCCATGGCTTATCCTTCCTGCTCAATACGGGCCAACACGCTACGTAGCGCCGCGCCATATTCATATTTACCTGGGCACACGTAAGTACAGAGCGCCAGGTCTTCTTCATCCAGCTCCAGGCAGCCTAAGGCCTGGGCGCTATCGGTATCGCCCACCAGCAGATCCCGCAGCAATGGGGTGGCAATGATGTCCAGCGGCATCACCCGTTCATAGCTGCCGATCGGCACCATCGCGCGCTCACCGCCGTGGGTCGTGGTGGTGAAGGAGAACAGCTTATGCTTGAAGAAGTGGCCCAATGTGGTACGGGTTAAGGAGTATTTGTCGCTCCCTGGCATCACCCAGCCAAACAGCTCCTGCTCGCGCCCTTCTTTTAATACAGTGATTTGCAGGTCGTAACGGCCTAACCATGCGTGTGGCCCGCTGGCAACAGCCCCAGCCAGCACACAGCCGGAAATCACCCGGTTTTCGCCCTCTGCCAGCGCGCCTTGGGTGAGATCGTCAACAGAAGCGCCTAACAGTGTGCGAACCAGCCGTGGACGAGTCACCTGCGGCCCCACTAGCGCAATCACCCGGGAGTTATCGAGTTCCCCCGTCAGGAACAAGTGACCAATGGCAATCACATCTTGGTAATTTAAGTGCCATACCTGCTTATGCAGGCTGACTGGCGACAGGAAGTGAATATGGGTACCCGGTAGCCCTGCCGGATGAGGGCCGGCAAACTCGTTAAAGTTAACCTGGCTCTGAGGATGGCCGCCCAAAGTGCCACCGGAAGCCTGGCAAACGTGCACCCGGCCTTCAGTCAGGCGCGTCAGCACAGCCAGCCCGGCATCAAACTCCGCACGGCGAGCCGCAATAATAGGCTGGGGATCGGCCGCCAGCGGGCGAGTGTCCATCGCGGTAACAAAAATGGCCGCAGGCTGGGTGCCTGGGCGTGGAATCTTACTGAAAGGCCGGGTGCGCAGCGCCACCCACAGGCCGGAGTCTAACAGCTGTTGCTCGACAGCTTCCCGAGAAAGTTCGGCTAAATCCTGGGGCTGATGACGCGTAAAGGTGATGTGATCGTCACCTTCCGGCGTGATCACCACCGATTGCAGTACCCGGCGTTCACCGCGGTTAATGGCGGTGATACGCCCGCTAACCGGCGCGGTAAAGCGCACCCCAGGGTTGGTTTTATCTTCAAAAAGAGGTTGGCCTTTACGAACCAGCTCCCCTTCAGTGATCAACATCGAAGGCCGCATCCCTACGTACTCTTCGCCAAGGATGGCAACGCTATGCAGCGAAGGGCCGTCTTCGATGTCCTGTGCGGCAGCCCCCGCAATTGGCAGGTTAAGCCCTTTTTTTATCTTAATCATAAGGTTCGCACATAACAGTTAGCATTATTGCGGCAGCCACAGCGCCGCAGAGTGATGATGAACAGGTGTGTACGACGGTAAAGAGGAAGGGAGCGATCCGCGCTGCTCAACAGGTGACGAGGCAGTGCTAACTCGGGTTAAGCATCCTTTCTTATCCGAAGGTTCAATCAGCACAAATTGTAACATTAAAAGACATTGAGTAGGCAGCGTAGGGGCTATTTGTTCCGGGTTATGCGGGCAAACCCACAAAGTTTCAGACAATAACCTTGCTAACACGGCAGAGAGCGGGCGTTATGCATCTATTGTTGGATTGCACTCTGTGCTTGCGAAAATCAGCGGTGGTGCTAATGTGAGCGCACTCGATGTAAATTAATTTTATTTCGGGATCTTTTGCCGTTCTGGCATTTTCACAGGTTTATCAAGGAATACAGCAGTATGCCAAAGATCGCACTTCTTATTGCGATGCTTATTATGCCGTGTTTGTCTTTTGCTAACTTACTGAGTGGCAACAGCCCTACTACGCCGGTTAATAAAGAATTTAAGCAGCAATTAATGGGTTCGCCCGTTTATATTCAGATATTTAAAGAAGAGCGAACCCTCGATCTTTACGTCAAAGTGGGTGAAAAGTTCCAGCTGCTTGATAGTTATCGCATCTGCAATTATTCCGGTGGCCTGGGGCCTAAACGCCGCACCGGTGATTTTAAAAGCCCGGAAGGGTTTTATACCGTTAACCGGGGCCAGCTCAAACCCGATAGCCGCTTCTATAAAGCCATCAATATTGGTTTCCCTAACCAGTACGATCGTGAAAACGGTTATGACGGCAAATTCCTGATGATCCACGGTGCCTGTGTTTCCGTTGGCTGTTACGCCATGACGGACACCAACATCGACGAAATCTTCCAGTTTGTGACGGGGGCGTTAGTATTTGGCCAGCCTCAGGTCCAGGTCAGCATTTATCCGTTCCGGATGAGCGATGCCAATATGGAACGCCATAAATACTCTTACTACAAAGATTTCTGGCAGCAGCTGAAGCCGGGCTATGACTATTTCGAGAAGAACCATCTGCCGCCGGTGGTATCCGTGGCAAATGGCAAATATATTGTCAGCGGCCAGGCCTCGCCAATCACGCCTACCCAGCCCCAGTTGGTGTCAAACTACTCGGTCACCCAGGCAAAATAGCACCCACTCCCCTGGCATAATCTTTTGCCAGGTTTCATTACCGGTTAACGGTTGGGTAGCAACGACAGAAACCACGTCATTGGGCGTGGTTTCTTTTTGGAAGTCGATCTCCACATCCTGATCCAGCAACGTGGCTACGCCAAAGGGCGCCCTACGAGTGATCCAATACAGGTTGGTGGAGCAGAACGCCATCACATAGCGCCCGTCCGATAACAGCATATTGAACACCCCTTTACTGCGCAGCTCCTCCGCCAGGCTGGCGATATACCGAAACACCGCCGGAATATTGCCGGGGGTACGCGGGTAGCGTTGGGTCAGTTTATGCAGCAGCCAGCAGAAGGCGTGTTCACTGTCTGTCTCCCCTATTGGACGAAACTGGCCGGTCTCCAACCGTTTATAGCCCGATAGCTGGCCATTATGGGCATAGGTCCAGTTGCGGCCCCACAACTCACGGGTAAAGGGATGGGTATTTTCCAGCGCCACTTTGCCCCGGTTTGCTTGGCGAATATGGGCAATGACCGAGCAGGACTTGATTGGGTAAGCCTGCACAAAGCGGGCAATCGGTGAGTCAATACTGGGGTGGGGATCTTTAAAAGTTCGGCAGCCTTTACCTTCATAAAAGGTAATACCCCAACCATCTTTATGGGGACCCGTTCCACCACCCCGCTGAACCAGGCCGGTAAAACTGAAGCAAATATCAGTGGGGACGTTGGCGCTCATCCCGAGCAATTCACACATTTTCTTACCTCCCGGAACAGCCAGATCAACGTGGAAGCAGGGTAACACGGTGCCCCCATTGCGGGGGCACCGTTAGAAACGGTTAGTTTTTCACCATTTCTTTTTCGATCAGCTGAATCAGGATATGAATCACTTTGATCTGGATCTCCTGAATGCGGTCAGCATAACCGTCGTGCGGAACGCGGATTTCAACATCTGCGCTACTGGCCATTTTGCCGCCGTCTTTGCCGGTCAGGGTAATCACTTTCATCCCTTTAGCACGGGCAGCGTCAATCGCTTTAATCACGTTAGCGGAATTGCCAGAGGTAGAAATACCCAACAGCACGTCGCCCTCGCGGCCAACGGCTTCAATGTAACGGGAGAAGATGAAATCGTAGCCGAAGTCGTTACTCACACAGGAGATGTGGCTGACATCAGAAATCGCAATGGCCGGGTAGCCAGGGCGGTTTTCACGATAACGACCAGTCAACTCTTCTGCGAAGTGCATCGCATCACAGTGAGAGCCACCGTTACCGCAGGATAGCACTTTGCCACCAGCTTTAAAGCTATCAGCCAGTAGCACTGCCGCACGCTGGATAGCGTGAATGTTGGCATCGTCTTTTAAAAAGTTAGCCAGCGTATCCGCCGCTTCGTTCAGTTCACTACGAATCAAGTCCTGGTACATAGGGATATCCTTCACCAAAAAGTGGGTAATTATCGGGATGCAGTTTAACGGATAGCGCCTGCGTCGAGAAGCACTCCTCCCTGCTGACTACGAAATCTTTAGGCTCCTCCAGGCGAACATTGTGAACCAGGTTGTAATTATTTTGTAAATTTATTGCTAAAAAAACGGCGCTGAACTACAACAAATACATCACAAGTGGTCAGACCTCCTACAAGCAAGGGGCAATAGTTATGATGATTTTGAGTATAGTTTTATCCATCGTTTTACTGGGTGTGCTGTTTTACCACCGGGTAAATCTGTTGGTCAGTAGCATTCTGTTGCTGGCGTGGACTGCCGCCCTTGGCGCGCTGAATATTTGGTCTTTCTGGGTTTTACTGCCTCTCGCCATTATTTTGGTGCCATTAAACCTGCGGCCAATGCGTAAGGCGCTGATCTCGGCTCCAGTATTCCGTGGCTTCCGCAAAGTGATGCCGCCGATGTCCCGCACTGAGAAAGAAGCCATTGATGCCGGTACCACCTGGTGGGAGGGCGACTTGTTCCAGGGCAAACCAGACTGGCAAAAGCTGCACAACTATCCTAAGCCACAGCTGACCCAAGAAGAACAGACCTTTATTGATGGCCCGGTGGAAGAAGCCTGCCGTATGGCTAATGACTTTCAGATCACCCATGAGCTGGCCGATTTACCGCCAGCTCTGTGGGCATTCCTGAAAGAACACCGCTTCTTCGCCATGATCATTAAGAAAGAATACGGCGGCCTGGAGTTCTCCGCTTATACCCAGGCAATGGTGCTGCAAAAACTAGCGGGTGTCTCCGGCATCCTGGCAATCACCGTAGGTGTACCTAACTCCCTCGGCCCAGGTGAACTGCTGCAACATTACGGTACTGAAGATCAGAAAAACCATTATCTGCCCCGCCTGGCCCGTGGTCAGGAGATCCCTTGCTTCGCGCTGACCAGCCCGGAGGCAGGCTCTGACGCCGGTGCTATCCCGGATACTGGCGTAGTTTGCATGGGTGATTGGCAAGGTAAACAGGTGCTGGGTATGCGCCTGACTTGGAACAAACGCTATATCACGTTGGCCCCTATCGCCACCGTGCTGGGCCTGGCCTTTAAATTATCCGATCCGGAAGGTTTGCTGGGCGATCAAAAAGATCTTGGCATTACCTGTGCGCTGATCCCAACCACTACCCCTGGCGTAGAGATCGGCACCCGTCACTTCCCGCTGAACGTGCCGTTCCAGAACGGCCCTACCCGTGGCAAGGACATCTTCGTTCCTATCGATTTCATCATTGGTGGCCCGCAGATGGCAGGTCAGGGCTGGCGTATGCTGGTTGAGTGCCTGTCCGTTGGCCGTGGTATTACCCTGCCATCCAACTCTACCGGCGGTGTGAAGACCGTTGCCATGGCTACCGGGGCTTATGCTTATATTCGCCGCCAGTTCAAAATCGCTATCGGTAAGATGGAAGGGATTGAAGAGCCACTGGCGCGGATTGCCGGTAACGCCTACGTAATGGATGCGGCGGCCTCACTGATCACCTACGGCATTATGCTGGGTGAAAAACCGGCAGTGCTGTCAGCGATTGTGAAATATCACTGTACCCACCGTGGCCAGCGTTCCGTTATCGACGCCATGGATATCGCCGGTGGTAAAGGCATTATGCTGGGTGAAAGCAACTTCCTGGCCCGTACTTATCAGGGTGCGCCGATTGCCATCACCGTGGAAGGGGCCAACATTCTGACCCGTACCATGATGATCTTCGGCCAAGGGGCCATCCGTTGCCATCCATACGTGCTGGAGGAAATGGCCGCAGCACAGAACAATGACGTCGACGCCTTCGATAATCTGCTGTTTAAACATATCGGCCATGTGGGTAGCAACAAAATGCGCAGCCTGTGGTTGGGTATTACTGGTGGCCGTACCAGCGCCACGCCAACTAAGGATGCCACTGCCCGTTACTACCAGCAGATTAACCGTCTGAGTGCCAACCTGGCCCTGCTGTCAGATATTTCCATGGCTGTATTAGGCGGTAGCCTGAAGCGCCGCGAACGTATCTCCGCCCGTCTGGGTGATGTGCTGAGCCAGCTTTACCTGGCCACGGCGGTGCTGAAACGTTATGAGGATGATGGTCGCCACGAAGCTGATTTACCTTTGGTTCACTGGGGTGTTCAGGATGCGCTATTCCAGGCCGAGCAAGCCATTGCTGACCTGCTGCGTAACTTCCCAAACCGTTTAGTGGCTGGCATGCTGAGTGTGGTGGTATTCCCGACAGGCCGTCACCATCAGGCACCTTCAGACCGTCTGGATCATGAACTGGCGAAGATCATTCAGACCCCGTCAGCCACCCGTGACCGTCTGGGCCGTGGTCAATACCTGACGCCAAGCGAGTTCAACCCAGCGGGCCTGCTGGAAAGCGCCCTGAAGGATGTGATTGCCGCTGAGCCGATTCACGCCCGCCTGTGCAAAGAGCTGGGTAAAAACCTGCCCTTTACTCGTCTGAATGAACTGGCTAAACAGGCCCTGGGTGCGGGTAATATCACCCAAGATGAAGCAGCCATTTTGATTCGTGCTGAAGAGAGCCGTCTACGTAGTATTAACGTGGATGAGTTCGAGGCCGATGCGCTGGCAACCCAGCCAGTAAAATTGCTGCCGGAAACCGTGGCTGAAAAAAAGCGTGACCCTCAGGCCGCATAACAAAAAGCCACCTTGTGGTGGCTTTATCATCACAACCAAAGAGGTCATCTGGCCTCTTTTTTATTGGTAGTTGAACGCGTCAGGATGGTTTTCCAGGCTGCCAGTTAATGCGGAGTAAAGTACGGTTTTACCGTCGATGGACAGGTCGTCAGGTACTACCAGCCAGGTCAGATTTTCAGTGCCTTCAGATTCTTTCACAGTAGAGTAAACACCCGCCATGGCTTTGCCCGGTGCATAGATCACGGCAATACGCTGTGTACCGCAGTCATGGGGTTTACACGCTTGCAGAACCTGGTACTCAGTCCCTGCCAGTTTTACCGTTTTGGCCGGAGAAGTCATGCCGCCTTTAACAACCCATCTCGGCAGCTGATGGCCTTTTACCATGGCGCTGAACTGCGCTTTGGTGGCGCTGTCAGTCGCAAGCTTAGTAATAGTCATATCTGCATCTTGTGCACTGGTGCCAAATGCCGCCATCAACAACACACCCGCGCCTACTAATTTTTTCATTTTGACTCTCCAGGAAAGGATTCGCCGGTAAATCCACCAGCTAATAAAACATTAACACTGGTAATGTATTAACGCTGGACCAGATTCTAGCAGAAAGCAAAATCTGCAATTAACGATTTCTGAAACCAACACCTACCAGCGACGTGCTACAGTGAGGAAAACCAAATATAAAGGAGCCACCGTGTCTGCGTTGAAACTTACCCTGCTGCAACAACCTCTGGTGTGGATGGACGGCGCCACGAATTTACGCCACTTCGATCTGCTAATGGAGCCGCTCCAGGGGCGCAACCTGATTGTCTTGCCTGAAATGTTCACCACCGGCTTTGCTATGGAGGCGGCTGAAAGCTCGCTGCCGGAGCAAGAGGTCGTGGATTGGATGCAGCAAAAGGCAATGCAAACCGGCGCGATGATCGCAGGTAGTGCCGCGTTGCAAACTGAACGCGGCCCGGTAAACCGTTTTTTGATGGTTGAGCCAGAAGGCAAAGTCCACTTTTATGATAAGCGCCACCTGTTCCGCATGGCCGACGAACACCTTCATTACCAGGCGGGTGAAGAGAGAGTAGTGGTTGAGTGGCGCGGCTGGCGCATTCTGCCCCAGGTTTGCTATGACCTGCGCTTCCCGGTGTGGTCACGTAATCGTAATGATTATGATGTGGCTCTGTATGTCGCCAACTGGCCAGCCCTGCGCTCACACCATTGGCAAACGCTACTGGCGGCCCGCGCCATTGAAAACCAGGTGTATGTGGTGGGCTGTAACCGGGTGGGTACCGATGGCAATGGCCACCACTACCGAGGTGACAGCCGGGTGATTAACCCACAGGGCGAAATCATTGCCGAGCTGACCCCTCATCAGGCCAGCCGCCTGGATGCTGAGTTATCCAAGGTGGCATTGCTTGATTACCGGGATAAATTCCCCGTCTGGCAGGACAGCGACCCGTTTTCACTTTAAGCGAACACGCCATTGAAAGGCGATACTGTTGTGATAAGCGATGAAAAAGCCTGAAATAGTGATGATTCAGGCTTTTTGATATGAGGAGATATTAATAGCGTTCATCCCGGCCATTAAAACACGGTGTTACGGAAATCGAGCGGCGGCCCTATGATTTCAGTACTTTTTCCTGCATTCACACTATTAAGGCTGGCGACAAAATTGGCTTTGGCGCTTCTGTTGCGGGTTAAGAAAGTAATCAACAACGGCATTATCAACGCAAAGGTTCCCCTGAACGAAAACAAGCCCATGCCCGACCCCTTCCCCAGTGATTAACGGGCTATTAAACCAACGCGCCATCTCTTGTGCGTTTTGCAACGGTGTTGCAGCGTCGTGCAAATAGCTGACAAACAGTAATGGCGGTAAGCTGGCCGCTCGCGTTGGAATATGCGCTTTATCTTTACCCGGGAAGGGCCATAGATCGCATTCATTGCGCGCCGATGATGTTTTTCCGCGGTAGTTTTGGAACGATGCCGCATCGACAATACGTTGGTTGTTAATCCGCTGCTGCTGAGCATTGCCGCCCTGTAGAGCCTCATCCGCACATCTGATAACGATATGTGGTGTTGCCTCGTCTAAATCATTGGCCGCAGCGTCTTCTGTAGAACCGTCTTCTTCATCACTTATTAGCGCCTCCAACTGTTTATCCGTTTCACCTCGATTCAATTTATCTAATAAGATAATCAGGTTATCCCAATAATCTCCTTTCATCACCCATGTGGATAAAAGATCCATCATTTCAGACCCATTGATTTCACGGCCTGATGGCAAGGCCAAGGGTTTTTTATCAAGTCTTTGGAAAATAAGATGTAATGCCCGTACCGTTTGCTCATGATTACCGGACAGCGGGCATTCCTCACTTTGTATACAATATTCGGAAAATAAACGGAAAACTTGCTGGTAAGACAGTGCTTGATTAAAATAGCCAGTAAAAGCGTCTTCGTTAATATTGACAACACCATCCAGCACGAGAGCGCGAGTGTATCCAGGGAACCGTTCAGCGTACATTGCAGCCACTTTCGTACCGTAGGAGTAGCTAATTGCATTTAACTGTTTTTCCCCTAAGGCCCGGCGTATTACATCTAAATCGTTAACAGCCTCATGTGTTCCCATATAGCGTAACGTTTCCACACCCATATTTTCAATGCAGGCATCAATGCGTTCTCGAACATCTTTTTCTTCACCAGACACATCATTAACATGTGTAATGTGAGATGTGGAATCTTCATTGAGTGAACAATCGATTGTGGGTGTTGAACTACCCACGCCGCGTGGGTCATAGCCGATGATATCGTAAGATTTCCGCAATATAGCAGTGGCTGCACTATCCCCCAGAAGCAATGGCATATCGACCCCTGTCGAACCCGGGCCGCCCGAGATCATGACAATGCTCCCCAGTCGCTTACCTGTAGCAGGCAGCCGCGTGACAGCGAGATTTACAGTACGAGAATTACCAACAAGGGCGTGCTGATTATCTGTAGCATAAGCCAACGGAGCCTGAACGTAACCGCATTGTAACCGGGATTTATCCATACCCTGTTCGAACCACTCATTGAATTTCTCAGCTTTACAAGATTGCCAACGGACGGGCTTGGCGTCGTCAGGGGAATTACTTGGTGCTATATCAAGGGAAGTTGCCCCCACCTGATTAGTTAAAGCAATTAGCAGTGTTGCAATGGAAGCAATTTTTATTTTTAACAATGGCGACATATCTATTTAACCAGTATATATAATGAGTTGCCTCATTAATACCACATAGATAGTGCTATTAATATTTCTGCCTGATAAATGCTAAAATTTAGGAAAACCACCCGCCTATAAACCGTTAACCTTGTTGGCTTAATAGTGAAATATAAGAAAACATTGACCC
>CBIFWW010000027.1:0-28209 GCA_966186435.1 uncultured Enterobacteriaceae bacterium | reverse complement strand
GCCCTCCCCCAGGCGCTGCTACCAGCTTTTGCGCCATCACCCCCCGTAAGGCATCCGCTAATTGGGACTGGACCAGGGATTTTTCCGCCGCCGGGAACACATCCACCAGCCGGGCGATGGCCTGGCAGGCCCCACGGGTATGTAGCGTCCCCAGCACCAGATGGCCGGTTTCAGCGGCGGTCAGCGCCAGGCGGATAGTTTCGGTATCCCTTAACTCACCCAGCACAATCACATCGGGATCTTCCCGTAATGCCCCGCGCAGCCCCTGGCTGAAGGTCGGGCAATGGGGGCCGATCTCCCGCTGCTGGATCAGGCCATGCGCGCTGGGGTGAATAAACTCGATCGGATCTTCAAGGGTAAGAATATGTTTATCCCCTAGCGCCGCCAGATAGCCGATCATTGCAGCCAGGGTGGTGGACTTACCACTGCCGGTGGCCCCGGTGACCAGCAGCAACCCCGGCGGCCCCTCCAGCAGTGTGGGGATAGCATCAGGTACGCCCAACTGCGCCAGATCGGGGCATTCGGTGGGCAAAATGCGTAACGCTAAAGAGACGCCGGAAAGCTGATGAAAAGCATGGCCCCGCAGCCGCACCCCGGACTCCAGCGTCACCGCAAAATCCAACTGCCCGGTTTGTTCCAGTTGAATAAGCTGAGCGGCACTCAGCCAGCGATCCAGCATGGCCCGTGGCGCAGGGGCCGCAACCGGCAGATTTTCCAGCCGCCCTTGCCGCCGCCAGCGGGCAGCCTTGCCCGTAGACAGGTGTAGATCCGACGCATAATGCTTTACACTAAGGGCCACGATGTCTTCCATTTCATACATTCCAAAGCCATGAACCACATTGCCGACAATCTAGCGCAGATTCACCGCCGGATCTCAGCCGCTGCCGAACGTTGCGGCAGGGATTCCGGGGAAGTTACTTTGCTTGCAGTCAGTAAAACCAAACCTGCGAGTGATATCGAATTAGCCATCGCCGCGGGCCAGCGTGCCTTTGGGGAAAACTACGTTCAGGAAGGGGTGGATAAGATCCGTTACTTCCGCGAACAAGGCATTGCCGATCTCCATTGGCACTTTATTGGGCCGCTACAGTCCAATAAAAGCCGCCTGGTGGCCGAACATTTTGACTGGTGCCACACGGTAGATCGCGACAAAATCGCCACCCGGTTAAACGACCAGCGCCCGGCTGACATGGCCCCGCTGAACGTGTTGATTCAGGTGAATATCAGCGATGAATCCAGCAAGTCCGGGATTACCCTAGCAGAAGTGGATGCCCTGGCGGATCACATTGCCGCGCTGCCACATCTGGCGCTGCGTGGCCTGATGGCGATCCCCGCCCCGGAAGCGGAATACCAGAAGCAGTTTGCTGTCGCCAACCAGATGGCGGCAGCCTTTACGCAATTAAAGAGCCGTTTTGCGACGGTCGATACGTTATCTTTAGGCATGACCGATGACATGGGCGCCGCCATCGCAGCTGGCAGCACCATGGTGCGCATTGGAACCGCTATTTTTGGCGCCCGTCACTACCCGGCGCGCTAACCACACTTTGAGGAACACCATGCTGACATTGACGTTTTTGGTCAAAACCCTAATTGAACTGTATGTGATGGTGCTATTACTGCGCATCTGGATGCAGTGGTCGCGCTGTGATTTTTACAACCCGTTTTCACAGTTTATCGTCAAGATTACCCAGCCGATTATCGGGCCGATGCGCCGGGTGATCCCAGCGGTAGGGCCGGTGGATACCGCCTCGCTGCTGCTGGCGTTTATTCTGACGACCATCAAGTATCCGCTGCTGCTGTTGATTCAGGCCGGGGCGTTAAGTCTGGACCCGATGAACCTGTTAGTTGGCTTGCTTTCCCTGCTGAAAGCCGCCGGTACCTTGGTTTTCTGGGTCATCATCATCCGCTCTATTATGAGCTGGGTCAGCCAGGGCCGCAGCCCGGTTGAGTTTGTGATGATGCAGCTGACAGAGCCAATGATGGCACCTATCCGCCGTATTCTTCCGGCCATGGGTGGGATTGATTTCTCCGCCATGGTAGTGATTCTGATCCTGTATATGCTGAACTACCTTGGTATGGATCTGTTCCCGGGCATCTGGTATCTGCTGTGAGTGCAGTGCGTTACCAGGATGCTGACCTGGTGCTACGGCTATATATTCAGCCTAAAGCCAGCCGGGACAGCATTGTTGGGCTACATGGCGACGAGTTAAAAGTCGCCATTACCGCCCCACCGGTAGATGGGCAGGCCAATGCCCATCTCACCAAATATTTAGCCAAGCAGTTTCGGGTTGCCAAAAGCCAGGTCATCATTGAAAAGGGTGAACTGGGCCGCCATAAACAAGTGCGAATCTGTCAACCACAGGCTATCCCAGCCGCAATCTCACCCTTGTTATAGGATTTCCCCCATGCAAAAAGTTGTCCTCGCCACCGGTAACGCCGGTAAAGTGCGTGAACTTGCCGATTTACTGTCTGATTTTGGGCTGGATGTGGTGGCACAAACCAGCCTGGGCGTGGACTCTGCCGATGAGACCGGCCTGACCTTTATCGAAAACGCCATTCTTAAGGCCCGCCATGCGGCACAGATTACCGAGCTACCGGCGATTGCCGATGACTCTGGTCTGGCGGTGGATGCTCTCGGCGGTGCACCGGGGATCTACTCTGCCCGCTACGCCGGGGAGGATGGCAACGATGGTAAGAATCTACACAAGCTGCTGGAAACCATGAAACAGGTGCCAGACGGCCAGCGCCAGGCCCGCTTCCACTGTGTGCTGGTGTACCTGCGCCATGCGGCAGACCCAACGCCACTGGTCTGCCACGGCAGCTGGGAAGGCCAGATTACCCGCCAACCTGCCGGTAACGGTGGCTTCGGCTATGACCCGGTATTCTTTGTACCGAGTGAAGGCAAAACTGCCGCCGAACTGACCCGTGAAGAAAAGCGCGCCATCTCCCACCGTGGGCAGGCGCTGAAACTATTACTGGAAGCAATGCGCAATGGCTAATCTGCCACCCCTGAGCCTGTATATTCACATCCCGTGGTGTGTGCAGAAATGCCCCTACTGTGATTTTAACTCACACGCCCTGAAGGGCGAGGTGCCACACGACGATTACGTCCAGCATCTGCTGGCGGATCTGGATGCCGATCTGGCCTGGGCACAGGGTCGCGCTATCAGCACGATTTTCATCGGCGGCGGCACCCCTAGCCTGCTTAGTGGCGAAGCGATGCAAACCCTGTTGGATGGGGTACGGGCGCGTCTGCCGCTGGCGGAAGGGGCGGAAATCACCATGGAGGCCAACCCTGGCACCGTGGAAGCCGACCGTTTTGCCCGCTATCAGCAGGCCGGGATCAACCGCATCTCCATTGGCGTGCAGAGCTTTAGCCCTGATAAGCTCCAGCGTCTGGGCCGTATTCATGGGCCAGAGGAAGCCAAACGGGCTGCTAAGCTGGCAGCAGGCCTGGGGCTACGCAGCTTTAACCTCGACCTGATGCACGGCCTGCCGGATCAGTCGCTGGAAGAGGCGCTGGATGATTTGCGCCAGGCCATTGCGCTCAATCCACCGCACTTATCCTGGTACCAGCTCACCATTGAGCCTAACACCCTGTTTGGCTCTCGGCCGCCGGTGCTGCCCGATGACGACGCACTATGGGATATCTTTGAGCAGGGTCATAGGCTTCTGACCGCCGCCGGTTATCAACAATATGAAACCTCGGCCTATGCCAAACCAGGTTACCAGTGCCAGCACAACCTGAATTATTGGCGCTTCGGCGATTATCTGGGGATTGGCTGCGGCGCTCACGGAAAAGTAACGTTCTCCGATGGCGAGATCCTGCGGATGTCTAAGACTCGCCACCCGCGTGGATATATGGCGGGAACCTACCGCGATAAGCAGCACACGGTGGCGCCACAGGATAAGCCCTTCGAGTTCTTTATGAACCGCTTCCGTCTGCTGGAAGCCGCCCCTCGGGCCGATTTCCGTCACTATACCGGGCTGGATGAAGCCATTATTCGGGTGCAATTGGATAAGGCCCTGGCACAGGGTTATATCGTGGAGACGCCAGAGCACTGGCAGATCACCGAGCACGGCAAGCTGTTCCTGAATTCTTTGCTGGAGTTGTTTTTGGTAGCGGAATAAAAACTGGCCTGTTTTCTCCCAAAAAAAGAGGCGCCGCAGCGCCCCTTTCTGCCCATTAGCTATCAGGCATATTCACTCATCGGCACACATGAGCAAAACAGATTACGGTCACCGTAAACATCATCCAAGCGTTTCACCGTTGCCCAATATTTATTGGCAGAACCCGCCGGGAACACCGCCAGCTCACGGCTGTAAGGATGCGCCCATTCCGCCACCAGCTCCTGCTGGATATGCGGGGCGTTAACCAGCGGGTTATCGGCCAGCGGCCACTCCCCGGCGGCTACGCGATCGATCTCCACCCGGATAGCCAGCATCGCGTCGATAAAGCGATCCAGCTCGGCCTTACTTTCTGATTCCGTTGGCTCCACCATCAAAGTACCCGCCACCGGGAAGGACATAGTCGGGGCATGGAAACCATAGTCAATCAAGCGCTTAGCGATATCCAGCTCACTGATGCCCGTGGCTTCTTTCAGCGGACGAATATCGAGAATGCATTCGTGGGCCACGCGAGCATCGCGCCCGGCGTACAGCACCGGGTAGGCGGATTGCAAACGGGTGGCGATATAGTTGGCATTAAGGATAGCCACCTGGCTGGCGCGCTTCAGGCCATTGGCACCCATCATGCTGATATACATCCAGCTGATCGGCAGAATAGAGGCGCTACCAAATGGTGCGGCAGATACCGCGCCCTGGGTGGTCAGCATCTCTTCAATC
The DNA here is from genome assembly GCA_966186435.1 of uncultured Enterobacteriaceae bacterium. Classification (GTDB taxonomy): domain Bacteria; phylum Pseudomonadota; class Gammaproteobacteria; order Enterobacterales; family Enterobacteriaceae; genus CBIFWW01. The sequence goes on along the minus strand of CBIFWW010000027.1, from coordinate 23,367 downwards.
TGCACCACACTGTGGCCCGGTACAAACGGTGCCAGGTGCGCTTTGACGCCAATTGGCCCCATGCCAGGGCCACCGCCGCCGTGGGGAATACAGAAGGTTTTGTGTAGGTTAAGGTGGGAAACATCAGCCCCGATAAAGCCTGGGGTAGTAATGCCCACTTGGGCGTTCATATTGGCACCGTCCAGATAAACCTGGCCGCCGTATTGGTGCACGATTTCGCACACTTCACGGATGGTTTCTTCGTAAACCCCGTGGGTGGACGGATAGGTCACCATAATGCAGGAGAGCTTGTCACCGGTCTGCTCGGCCTTGGCGCGCAGGTCGGCAAGATCAATGTTGCCCTGTTTGTCACAGGCCACTACCACCACGTCCATCCCCGCCATTTGCGCAGAAGCCGGGTTGGTGCCGTGGGCGGAGCTTGGGATCAGGCAGATATTACGCTCGGGCTGATTGCGGTTGGCGTGGTAGCGGGAAATAGCCAGCAGCCCGGCGTATTCACCCTGGGCACCGGAGTTCGGCTGCATACAGAGCGCGTCATATCCAGTGAGTTTAACCAGCCACTCGGACAGCTGGCTTATCATCATGCGGTAGCCTTCGGCCTGATCCGGCGGGCAGAACGGGTGCAGTTCAGCAAACTCAGGCCAAGTAATCGGGATCATTTCCGCTGCGGCGTTCAGCTTCATAGTGCAGGAGCCAAGGGGGATCATCGCCTGATTCAACGCCAGATCTTTACGCTCCAGGCTGTGCATGTAGCGCATCATCTCGGTTTCGCTGTGGTAGCGGTTGAATACCGGATGGGCCAAGATCTGATCGTCACGCAGCATGGCCGCCGGGATGGCGCGGCTGTCGAGGGCGACCTCTTTATCCAGGTTATCAATATCCAGCCCGTGGCCTTCGCCCAGCAGCACATCAAACAGTGCAGCAACATCGGCACGGGTGGTGGTTTCATTAAGGGTGATGCCCACGGCGTTGAGGATATCGCTCCGCAGGTTAATTTCCCGGGCCAGGGCGCGGTTCAGCACCTCAGCTTTGTCTGCCACTTCCACACACAGGGTATCGAACCAGCTGTTATGGCGCAGGGTGATGCCCTTGCCACGCAGGCCCGCTGCCAAAATATCGGTAAAGCGGTGGATGCGCCCGGCAATACGCTTCAGCCCTTCCGGACCGTGGAACACGGCATACAGGCTGGCGATATTGGCCAACAGCACCTGGGAGGTACAAATGTTGGAGTTGGCTTTCTCGCGGCGGATGTGTTGCTCGCGGGTCTGCATCGCCATACGCAGGGCGGTATTGCCTGCCGCATCGCGGGAGACACCGATAATGCGCCCCGGCATCGAGCGTTTGAATTCGTCTTTAGCGGCAAAGAAAGCGGCATGGGGGCCACCGTAGCCCATCGGCACACCAAAGCGTTGGGCGGAGCCGAACACGATATCTGCGCCCTGTTTGCCCGGTGCGGTAAGCAGCACCAGCGCCATCAGATCGGCGGCGACGCTGACAATCACTTTGCGGCTTTTCAGTTCAGCGATCAGATCGCGGTAATCATGAACTTCACCGGTGGTGCCAACCTGTTGTAACAGCACCCCGAAGATATCCTGATGATCCAGCACTTTGGCTGCTTCATCGACAATCACGTCAAAGCCAAAGGTTTCAGCGCGGGTACGAACCACGTCCAGGGTTTGCGGATGGATATCTGCCGCCACGAAGAAGCGGTTGGCGTTCTTCAGCTTGCTGGTGCGCTTGGCCATCGCCATCGCTTCCGCAGCGGCAGTGGCCTCATCCAGCAGTGAAGCAGAGGCGATATCCAGCCCGGTGAGATCGAGTGTTACCTGCTGGAAGTTCAGCAGTGCTTCCAGCCGGCCTTGAGAGACTTCCGGCTGGTATGGGGTGTAGGCGGTGTACCAGCCCGGGTTTTCCAGCATGTTACGCAGGATCACCGGCGGTGTATGTACCGGGGCATAACCCATACCAATGTAAGATTGAAAACGCTTATTGCGGCTGGCGATAGTTTTCAACTCGGCCAGGGCGGCAAATTCAGTGGCGGCCTCACCTACCTGCGGCGGCTGGGGCAGCTGAATATCGGCAGGGACAATCTGGCTAATTAACGCATCCAGGGAGCCGGCACCGACAGTATCAAGCATTGCCTGAAGCTGGGTTTCAGAAGGGCCGATGTGGCGTTCAATAAATGCCTCGCTGTGTTCCAGCTGGCGAATGGTCTGGGTCATGGGCGGTATTTCCTGCAACGTGCTGCCCCGGAGGGCGGAGAGAAATCAACAAAAAGGGCCAGCAAAACCGGCCCTGTTATTCAGCTGTTATTCGTCGTCCAGCAGCGCCTGATAGGCATCGGCATTTAGCAATGCATCCAGTTCAGCGCTATCAGTGGCTTTGATTTTGAAGATCCAACCCTCAGCATAAGGCGCACTGTTGACCTGCTCCGGGGAATCGGACAGCTCGCTGTTCACCGCGATAATTTCACCACTGACCGGGGCATAAATATCAGAAGCGGCTTTTACAGATTCCGCCACGGCGCAATCATCACCGGCACTCACCACGGTGCCCACTTCCGGCAGATCGATAAACACCATATCCCCTAACAGCTCTTGCGCATGTTCAGTGATGCCCACGGTGTAGCTGCCGTCGGCCTCTTTACGCAGCCATTCGTGTTCTTTGGTGTACTTCAGATCGCTTGGTACATTGCTCATTGCGTTAACTCTCCAGGTCTTACATTCATTACGCGACGGCTTTACCGTTACGCACAAAAATCGGTTTGGTCACGCGGACCGGCATTTCACGGTTACGAATTTGCACCACGGCGTGGTCGCCAATCCCGGCGGGAACCCGCGCCAGGGCAATGCTGTAACCTAAAGTGGGTGAGAAGGTCCCGCTGGTGATCACGCCTTCGCAGTTGTTACCTGCGCTATCGATGAAACGCACCGGCAGCCCGCTGCGCAATACGCCTTTCTCGGTCATGATCAGGCCAACCAGCTGTTCGGTGCCGTGATGGCGCTGGGACTCTAGGGCATCCCGGCCAATAAAGTCACGGTCTGCCGGCTCCCAGGCAATAGTCCACCCCATGTTAGCCGCCAGTGGGGAAACGCCTTCATCCATGTCCTGGCCATAAAGGTTCATCCCGGCTTCCAAGCGCAGGGTGTCCCGGGCGCCCAGGCCACAAGGCTTAACACCGGCTTCCACCAGTTGGCTCCACATCTGGGCCGCTTGCGCTTTCGGCAGGGCAATTTCATAACCCGCTTCACCGGTATAACCGGTGGTGGCGATAAACAGATCCCCGGCCTGCACCCCGAAGAAAGGCTTCATCCCAGCCACGGCCTGGCGTTGCGCTTCGCTAAACAGAGCGGCGGCTTTCTGTTTGGCGTTCGGCCCCTGGACAGCAATCAGCGCCAGATCGTCGCGCAGGGTGATTTCAATGTTGAAAGGCTCGGCCTGCTCGGTGATCCAGGCCAGGTCTTTTTCGCGGGTGGCGGAGTTCACCACCAGGCGGAAATCCTCTTCGGAAAGGAAGTAAACAATCAAATCATCAATGACACCGGCGGAGGCGTTGAGCATGCCGGAGTACAAGGCTTTGCCTGGCTGAGTGAGTTTGGCGACATCATTCGCCAGCAGGTGACGCAAGAATTCGCGGGTGCGGCTGCCGTGCAAATCGACAATGGTCATATGGGAAACATCGAACATCCCGGCGTCGCTACGCACTGCCTGATGCTCTTCAATCTGAGAGCCATGATGCAGCGGCATCATCCAGCCGTGGAAATCCACCATACGGGCGCCACAATGGTTGTGCTGGTCGAATAACGGAGTTTGTTGAGCCATCTTTTCCTCATTTACGGTCGCAAGGGCGTGTCCTGGCCTTGCCATAGCATTTGTCGTATAGGGGTAAGAACCTCGGTTGGCATTACAACGCATGCCGACGCAAACGTTCTCTTTGCCTTGAAGTTACCACTGAAGCGGCGGCCAAACCATAAGGGAGGGAGGGGTATCAGATTAGCTTATGGATAAAACGGGTATTATTAATAGCAGAGAATGATACTGGTGAAATGCGACCTCAACCGCATAATCATAATGAGTGAATAGCAAAATTCGGTCATAGATAACAATTTTATAAAATTTATAAACAAAAATACCACATCGATTATCTCATCGGATTACAAAAACTAATCTGAATCCGGGTGTGAAATTAGAATTTTTCAAATGAGGATTTTCCCTCTCCCCAGGGTTGGGGAAAGGGTGAAGGGAAATTAACGCAACCAGTCGGGTAAATCATGCAGGCCCATGGCTTGGCGTAACAATTGCGGCTTAACCCCAGGCAGGGTATCCGCCAGCTTTAACCCCACGTCCCGCAGCAATTTCTTCGCCGGGTTGGTTCCGGCAAACAACTCCCGGAAGCCCTGCATACTCGCCAGCATCAGCGCGGCACTATGCTTGCGCGAACGTTCATAGCGGCGCAGATGCAAGTGTTGGCCGATGTCTTTACCTTCTTTATGCAGACGTTTCAGCTCGGCAATCAGCTCTGCCGCATCCATAAAGCCGAGGTTAACCCCCTGCCCTGCCAGCGGATGAATGGTGTGGGCAGCATCCCCCACTAGTGCCAAACGGTGGGCGGCAAACTGACGGGCAAAGCGGCCCGTGAGCGGGAAGGTCTCGCGCTCGCTTTCCAGCGTGAGCAGGCCAAGGCGCATATCAAAGGCCACGGCCAGTGCCTGGGTGAATACATCTGGATCGGCGGCCTGCATCCGCTCCGCCTCAGTAGGCGGCAAAGACCAGACAATGGAGCACAAATGCGGATCGCTCAACGGCAGGAAGGCCAGAATGCCCTCGCCGTGGAATACCTGGCGGGCCACGCTTTGATGAGGCTCAGTAGTACGAATGGTCGCCACCAGCGCATGGTGCTTGTAATCCCACCAGGTGAGGGGAATATCCGCCTGCTTGCGCAGCCAGGAGTTAGCGCCATCGGCCCCCACCACCAGCCGGGCGCTGAGCATGTCGCCAAACTTGAGTGAAATAAACGCATCGTTCTCGCCGAAGGCCACCTGTTGTAAATCGGCGGGGGCAATCAGGGTAATATCTTTGCTGTGGCTGGCTTTGTTCCACAGGGCGCGGTGGATCACGTCGTTTTCAACGATATGCCCGAGGTGACTAAAGCCAAAGGCTTTATCATCAAAAGCAATGTGCCCGAAGCTGTCTTGATCCCAGACTTCCATGCCGTGATAGCCGCTGGCGCGATCCGCCAGCACCGCATCCCATACGCCAAGGCGGGTGAGCAGCCTTTCACTGGCGGCGTTGATCGCCGATACACGCAAAGAGAGCGCAGCCTGCTTTGAAGTGGGTTGATGCTTCTCCAGCACCGCCACACGCAAGCCGCTGCCCTGTAAACCACAGGCAACCGCCAGCCCCACCATGCCACCGCCTACAATCGCCACATCTACGCTTTGCACTCGCCTTCTCCTGTTAACGCGCGACCCAACCCAGGGTGCGGTGCGCCAGCGCATCACGCGCCGGCGGTAAAAAGTTCATCGCCATCAGGCCAAGATTACGCCCTGCCACCAGCGGCCACCAGCGGTTGGCGAACACACTCACCAGGCCATCGGTCACACCAACTGTAGCCGCCCGATCCTGGAAGCGACGGGCCTGATAAGCAGCCAGCACCGGATAAGCCCCCGGATCCTCGCCGCTGGCAAAACTGGCAGCCAGGGTTTCGGCCAGCGTCATCACATCCCGCATCCCCAGATTGAAGCCCTGCCCGGCAATCGGGTGCAGGGTCTGGGCGGCATTCCCTACTAAGGCCAGGCGATGGGAAAGCACGCTGGAGGAGCGGGTTAACGCTAATGGGTAGCAGTGGCGCTCACCGGCATGGGTGATACGGCCAAGACGCCAGCCGAATGCCCGCTGGAGTTCATCACAAAAACGCTGCTCATCCCAAGCTTCCACTTCCGCCCGTTTGTCCACAGGCTGGCACCACACCAAAGAGCAGCGCCCGCCGGACATCGGCAGCATCGCCAGGGGGCCATCGGCGGTAAACCGCTCCCAGGCCCGGCCCTGATGGGGCAATGCAGTAGTGACATTGGCTATCACCGCCACCTGTTGATAATCCTGTTGCCGCCAGGTGATACCACATTGGGCCGCCAGCTCAGAGCGGGTCCCGTTGGCCGCCACCAGCATACTGCCATTGAGTACTTCGCCATTATCCAGCGTCACCGTTACGCCATCCTGCTGACGGGTAAAGGCGGTGACTTTACGCGGGCAATGGAGGGTGACACCCGGGGCTTTCTTAAGCAGGCTAAACAGCCGTTGGCCCACGTCGTGTAACTCCACCACGTGGCCGAGCGCATCAACGTTATACTGATCGGCGCTGAGGGTGGTTGCCCCGGCATGGCCGCGATCGTTAACGTTCACCTGGGTGATGGGCGTGGCGCAATCCCGCAGCGCCCCCCAGATGCCTAAGGTTTCCAGCTGATGGCAGGTGCCATTGGCCAAAGCAATCGCCCGGGCATCAAAGCCCGGGTGGGTGTCTGCCGCCGGGTCTTTAGCTTCCACCAGGTGTACCGGCAACTGCCCTTGAGTCAGCCGGGAGAGTGCCAGCGCCAGGGTGGCCCCGGCCATCCCGCCGCCAACCACAATTACGCTCATGACTGCGCCCGGCCCATTAAGGCTTCGATGTCGTCGGCTTTCTTCACCACGGCTGCCGTAAGGTTTTCATTCCCCTCGGCAGTGATCAGGATATCGTCTTCAATACGGATACCGATACCGCGGTACTTGGCAGGCACCTCGGCATCCGGAGCGATATATAACCCTGGCTCGACGGTGATTACCATGCCAGGCTCCAGGGTGCGCGAGCGGTCAGGGCCATATTCACCGACGTCATGGACGTCCATCCCCAGCCAGTGGCTCAGGCCATGCATAAAGAACTGGCGGTGAGCGTTCTCGGCGATCAGGGTTTCAACATCCCCCTTCATGACGCCAAGCTTCACCAGGCCACGTACCATCACCCGGCAGATTTCTTCGGTTACGGCTTGCATAGAGGTGCCTGGGCGATAGAGCGCCAGCGCGGTATCCAGGGATTCCAGCACGATGTCGTAGATTTCCCGCTGCGGCTGGGTGAATTTACCGCTCACCGGGAAGGTGCGGGTGATATCCCCGGCATAGCCTTGGTATTCACACCCGGCGTCAATCAGCACCAGATCGCCATCACGCATTTCGCTTTCGTTTTCGGTGTAATGCAGGATGCAGCCGTTTTCACCGCTGCCCACAATGGTGTTGTAGGACGGGTAACGGGCGCCGTGGCGGTTAAATTCGTGGAGAATCTCGCCTTCCAGCTGGTATTCGAACATGCCTGGGCGGCATTTCTCCATGGCGCGGGTATGGGCCAGGGCAGAGATCTCCCCGGCGCGGCGCATGATTTCCACTTCCTCCGGGGATTTAAACACCCGCATGTCATGAACCCATGGCCGCCAGTCGATTAAGGTTGCCGGGGCGCGCAGATTCTGGCGCGAGCCTTTACGCAGCTTATCCAGCGAGTCAAATACCAGGGTATCGGCAAAAGCGTACTGGCCCTGGGCGTGGTAAACCACATCCAGTCCATTCAGTAACTGGTGGAGCTGCTCACCGATCTCATCAAAGGCTAGCGCCCGGTCAACCCCGAGTTTTTCCGGCGCCGCTTCTTGCCCCAAGCGGCGGCCAAACCAGATTTCCGCGGTTTTATCACGCACCCGGTTGAACAGCACGCTGTGGTTATGGGTGTCATCACTTTTGATCAGCAGTAGCAGCGCTTCCGGCTCGTTAAAGCCGGTGAAGTACCAGAAATCACTATTCTGACGATAGGGGTATTCACTGTCGGCACTGCGGGGGGATTCTGGCGCTGCAAAAATAAGCGCGGCGCTTGCGGGGGCCATTTTTGCCAGCAGCGCCTGGCGGCGGCGCTGAAACTCAAGCTGTGTCATGACAACTCCTTAACCAGTCTACACCCGTCAATCATCAGGCTGCGGGGGCGTTAGCGCCTGCCTGCAACCTGACGTACTCGGGGTATTATGTAGCCCGGCCAGGCCGGGCTTATCCAATGATGATCAATGCAGGGTAGGCTTCCGCACTTCCGGGGCGGTTGGCTCCGGATGGGTGAAGGTGTCATGGCATAACAGTGCCGCCACCCGTACATATTCGATGATTTCTTCCAGGGACATTTCCAGTTCTTCCTGGTCTTCACCCTCATCGTAACCAAGTTGGGCGATATTTCTCAAATCATCAATAGCTTCGCCAGTTTCACCGGTGACTTTATCCAGCTTCGGTTGGGTCATCCCCAGACCAAGCAGGAAGTGATTCACCCAGCCAGCCAAGCCATCGGCACGATCAAAAACAGTGGTCTCTTCATCATCCGGCAGGTAGAGCTGGAACATAAAACCATCGTCTTCCAGGGCATCACTGGTGGCGCTATGCATTTCGCGCAGGGCCTGGGCCAGATCCTGGCTGAAGGCCAGACCTTCGTTGGTCAGATCGTGGACTAAAGGCTGCCAGGAGCTGTCAGTGTTGCCTCCGCACAGGATGCCGCTGATCAAACCGTGCATTTCCGCAGGTGTGAGGCCCACGTTTTGTTGGTTCAGTAGTTGGGTTACTTTCGCGTAACCGGGCATTGTATTATTTCTGGGCATACGCTTTCGTCGTCGTTGCAAGGAGGAGTTCATGGTATGCTACCACTTTGGCCCCAGGAGATACCAGAAAACGCCCGGAAACGTGTTATAACATGGGCTGCCCGGCAATGTGGGGTGTTGAATCTTCATAAGTGGGACGCTATAGTGTCGCCCCCTCGCCGTCAGGTACGGCGGGATTAGACGGGGCAGTCAATCAGCAGGAAGGTGGCATGTCTGCACAACCAGTCGATATCCAAATTTTTGGCCGTTCACTTCGTGTGAATTGCCCGCCTGAACAACAGGATGCGCTGAACCAGGCCGCTGAGGATCTGGATCAGCGGTTGCAAGATCTGAAAGTACGCACTAGAGTCACAAATACTGAGCAGTTAGTTTTCATCGCCGCACTGAACGTGTGCTACGAATTGGCTCAGGAAAAAGGTAAAACCCGGGATTACGCTGCCAATATGGAACAGCGTATTCGGATGCTCCAGCAGACCATTGAACAGGCACTTATTGAGCAAGGTCGCACCACGGATCGTCAGGGTTCAAACTTTGAATAACACTTCTATGTTTACTGTGATAGAGTGACATTGAAGAAAAAATTTCTCTGAGATGTTTGCAAGCGGGCCAGTCCCCTGAGCCGATATTTCATACCAACAGAATGCGGCGCTCCACGGTTGGTGAGCATGCTCGGCCCGTCCGAGAAGCCTTAAAACCATGACGACGCATTCACCTTGAACCAAGGGTTCAAGGGTTACAGCCAGCGGCGGCATCTCGGAGATTCTCACTTTTCTTCCACTACCACCAATCTATGAACTTATCCCAGTCAGTTCAGGCAGCAAGACAATCCATCAGACAACAAACGCGCCAGCGCCGGCGGGCATTATCCCCGGAGCAACAGGCTGACTACGCCCAGCGTGCAGCACGATTAATGCTGTCCTGGGGGGCGGTTCAGCAGGCAGATACCGTTGCCGCTTTTCTCTCATTTGATGGTGAACTCGATACCCAGCCGCTTATCGAAGGTTTATGGCAGGCCGGAAAACAGGTTTATCTGCCGGTGATCCACCCTTTAAGCCCCGGGCATCTACTGTTTTTACACTACGCGCCGGAAACCCTACTGGTTACCAACCGCTTTAACATTCGTGAGCCTAAGCTTGATGTGCGCCGTATTTTGCCGTTGCCACAGCTGGATGTGCTGGTTACGCCGTTGGTGGCGTTTGATAGCGCCGGGCAGCGCCTGGGGATGGGCGGTGGTTTTTACGATCGCACTTTAAGCCGCTGGAAGGAACATGGCCTGCAACCGGTGGGATATGCGCACAACTGCCAGCAGGTGGATATCCTGCCTGTAGAGCACTGGGATATCCCGCTGCCGGCCATTGTGACGCCAGATAAAATCTGGGTGTGGTAAGGCTACTTCAGCCCCGCCACCAGCTGGGCACGCTGCCCTTCAAGGTTAACCACCCGCTGGCAGACGTTTTTGCCAAATTGTTCAAAATCATTCTGCTGGCTGTTCCATTCATCCTGAATAGCATTTTGTAGCCCGCCCATACTCCCCAGGATGCCTTGCAGCGGATTGCTCCCGCCTTTCAGCACCGCCTTGGCACCCATTTCGTTGATGCTGTCCTGCAAAATCCCGCCCATTGCCTGGTTTACCAGATCCTGACCGTCAGCCCGCACTTGATCCACGCCTTTATAGTGGAAGGTCAGCCCCCCATCCTGGCGGTGTTCAATAATGCGGTTCATTTGCTGTTTAAGCTGGGCTTCAAGCTTGGTTAGGCGGCCATGCATATTACTGTTGGCCCCCATTTGCTCGGTGATGATTTTATCCAACGAGGCGCGGGCTTTGTCCACGCGGCTACGGGCGCCGTTATCGATCCACGGGATATCAGTGCGTAAGGCTTGTTGATAGCTCACCGCTTGCTGGCGTTGGGCTGCCGTTAATGTGTGGGCCGTACCATTGAAATGGACGTCGCCTGCGGGGGTAATCACCAGGTTGCCGTTTTCACCAACCACTTCGACGCTTTGGGGCTTCAGAATCACGTCATCCTTAGGATTGACGCTGCACTGATAATCGGCGTGGGCCTGGGCCGCACAGATCAGTAATAGACTTGCCAGTACTTTACGAACCATAACTGCTCCTGAGTGAGTCCCTATACACCCGTCATACTTCAAGCTGCAGGGGTGTTGGCTTTCCTCGCTCACCCCAGTCACTTACTGGAGTAAGCTCCTGGGGATTCCCTGCGTTGCCGCGTGATTCGGCCTATAGGCCTCACCCCTTCGGGGCCAGCGCAAGCGCTGTTCAAAACATCAGTGATGTTTTGTGCTGCAACTCGAAATATTTAGGGTAATACAATACGGGCCAGCATTAGCTGGCCCGCGCGGCGTAGTGATTAATCCCACCACACATCAAACAGATCGCTTAAGCGAATGTCTTCCAGCTTACGTTTTTCCAGCCAGTTGCGCACCAGCGCCTGGTGCTCTTCGGTGCATTTCCCGATTTCTTCCATACACACCAGACCTTCCCAGGCCAGATAGCCGCTGCCGTCAAAAGCCAGGCCGTTTTCAGCAATCACTTCATTGATAAACGCATCAACGGTGGTGTCGATGGTTTCTTCACTGGTCCCATCCGGGAAGCGCCATGCTACCGAGAAACCCATTTCCTGGAATTCTGCGATATGCATTTTTTTCCGCAGGCGGCGGCTACGATTTTTTGCCATTATTTCACCCTCTCGAACATTAAGTCCCATACGCCGTGACCAAGGCGCTGGCCACGCTGTTCAAATTTGGTTACCGGACGTGAATCCGGACGCGGTACATAAGTATTATCAGCTGAAATATTCACGTAGCCCTCAATAGAGGACATCACTTCGAGCATATGTTCGGCATAAGGTTCCCAATCGGTGGCCATATGGAACACGCCACCGCGTTTCAGCTTGGCTTTTACCAGCTCAGCAAAAGGAACCTGCACAATACGGCGTTTATTATGGCGCGCTTTATGCCACGGATCCGGGAAAAACAGCTGAACCATGTTCAAGGCGTTATCCGGGATCATTTTTTCCAGCACTTCTACTGCATCGTGGCACATCACCCGCAGATTTTCGACGCCTTCCTCATGGGCGGTGCTAAGGCAAGCGCCCACGCCCGGGGAGTGAACTTCAATCCCAAGGAAGTTCTGGTGCGGGTTGGCTTTCGCCATGGCAACCAGAGAGGAACCCATCCCAAAGCCGATCTCCAAAGTCGTTGGCGCTTCACGGCCAAACAAAACCTGAATATCCAGCGGCTCAGGGGAAAACTCTACGCCCATCACCGGCCAGTAGTTGTCCAGCGCATGCTGCTGCCCTTTGGTCAAACGGCCCTGGCGGCGGACAAAGCTGCGGATACGGCGCATGATGCGGCCGTTTTCATCAAATTCCGGTGAAACGACATCGTTGTTCATTGGGTTAAAATCTGCTCGCGTTAATAGTGTGGCAAACGGGCATTATGCAAACTTATACCCCCGATGCAAGCACCGGAAAGTTCCGGTTTACAGCCCGCCCCCGGTTATGCTGGAATCAGCCCCCCGGTATCGCCCATAAAATCAAAGTGTATACGATGCAGCCACAGCAGTTCTCGCAGCAGGTACTCGCCTGGTATGACAAATACGGGCGTAAGACCTTGCCCTGGCAACAACAAAAGACGCCTTACAAAGTATGGCTGTCAGAAGTGATGTTGCAACAAACTCAGGTCACCACGGTTATCCCGTATTTTGAACGCTTTATGGATAAATTCCCCACGGTGACCGATCTGGCTAACGCCCCGCTGGATGAAGTGCTGCATCTGTGGACCGGCCTCGGTTATTACGCCCGCGCCCGCAATTTGCATAAAGCCGCCCAGCAGGTGGCGACCCTGCACCAGGGTAAATTCCCTGAGACCTTCGATGAAGTGGCTGCCCTGCCTGGCGTAGGCCGCTCAACCGCCGGGGCAGTGTTATCCCTCTCCCTCGGTAAACACTTCCCGATCCTCGACGGCAACGTTAAGCGTGTGTTGGCCCGCTGCTATGCTATTGGCGGGTGGCCCGGCAAAAAGGACGTTGAAAAGCAGCTGTGGCACGTGAGCGAAGCAGTAACCCCTGCCGATGGGGTGGCGCGTTTTAACCAGGCGATGATGGATTTAGGGGCCATGGTGTGCACCCGCTCCCGGCCAAAGTGCGAGCTGTGCCCGTTGAGCAATGGTTGCGTGGCGTATGCCCAGGGCAATCAGGCCGATTACCCCGGTAAAAAGCCAAAACAGACAATTCCAGAGCGAACCGGGTACTTTTTATTGCTCCAGCAGGGGCAGGAAGTGATGCTGCAACAGCGCCCACCAGTGGGGCTATGGGGGGGGTTATATTGCTTCCCGCAGTTTGACAGTGAAATAGCCCTGCGTGAGTGGCTGGCGCAACGGGGGATTTGCGCAGATAATCTCACCCAATTGAACGCCTTCCGCCATACTTTTAGCCATTTCCACCTGGATATTGTGCCGATGTGGCTGCCTGTGCCCTCCCCGGCCGCATGCATGGATGAAGGCCCGGCGCTCTGGTATAACTTAGACTGGCCGCCAGCCGTTGGTTTAGCGGCCCCCGTGGAGCGCCTGTTACAACAATTGCGCGCCGACCCCGTTCTGGTCGAGCGAGCCGAAGAGGAATAAAAGAATGAGCCGGACGATTTTTTGCACTTACTTGCAGCGTGACGCTGAAGGCCAGGATTATCAGTTCTACCCAGGCGATCTGGGAAAACGCATTTATAACGACATTTCTAAAGAAGCCTGGGCTAAGTGGCAGGCCAAACAAACCATGTTAATCAATGAGAAGAAACTCAATATGATGAACGTGGAACACCGCAAATTGCTGGAGCAAGAAATGGTCAATTTCCTGTTCGAAGGCAAAGATGTTCATATCGAAGGTTATACGCCGCCGGAACAACCATAAGGGCTTCGCGCCCTTTTTTTACACCTAACTGACGCACTCCCGGAAAGATGAAAAAATTAATTGCGCTGGCATTGGTCGCGCCGTTGCTGATCTCGTGTTCCAGTAAAAAAACCGATAGCTACAGCGAAGACTGGGTAAAGGACACCAACGGGTTCGATATTTTGATGGGCCAGTTTGCTCATAACATTGAAAATTTATGGGGTTTTAGCGAGGTGCTGATCGCCGGTCCGAAAGACTACGTGAAGTACACCGATCAATACCAGACCCGTAGCCACATCAACTTCGTTCAGGGGACCATTACCATCGAAACCATCGCCGGTACCGACCCTGCCGCGCACTTGCGCCAGGCGATTATCAGCACCCTGCTGATGGGCGACGATCCTGGCTCTATCGATCTCTATTCCGACGTCAACGATATTCAGATTTCCCGCCAGCCGTTCCTTTACGGCCAAGTGGTGGATAACACCGGGCAGCCGATCCGCTGGATGGGCCGGGCCTCTAAATTCGCCGATTACCTGCTGCAAACCCGGCTGCAAAGCCGCAGTAGCGGCCTACGGGTGATTTATAGCATCACCATTAATCTGGTGCCGAACCACCTCGACAAACGCGCCCACAAATATATTGGCATGGTGCGCGAAGCCTCCCGCAAGTATGGGGTGGAAGAATCGCTGATCCTGGCGATCATGCAAACTGAATCCAGCTTTAACCCGTATGCCGTTAGCCATGCGGATGCGCTGGGGCTGATGCAGGTGGTACAGCATAGCGCCGGTAAAGATGTGTTCCGCTCCCAGGGCAAATGGGGCACCCCAAGCCGCAGCTTCCTGTTCGATCCGCAAAGCAATATCGATACCGGCACCGCCTACCTGGCGATGCTGAACAACGTTTATCTGGGCGGGATTGATAACCCTACCTCCCGGCGCTATGCGGTGATCACCGCCTACAACGGCGGGGCAGGCAGCGTGTTGCGGGTGTTCTCCAGCGACAAAGGCCAGGCAGTGAATATCATCAATAATATGGCACCGGGCGATGTCTACCAGACCCTGACCACCCGCCACCCTTCCCAGGAATCACGCCGCTATTTATACAAAGTGGATACCGTGCAGAAAACCTACCGCCGCAACCGTTGAAATTATGCCCCCTTTACGGGGGCATTTCAGTAGGCTTAAAAACGCCAGCGAATCGACAAATTACCGCCAAGGGTACTGGCGTTTTGCTGGCCCAGGCGGCTTGAGATCCCGGCGCCGATGTCTACCTCGCTATTAAGGCGGTAATTGGCCCCAGCTGAGAGCGCCAGCGCGTTCCGGCCACCCAAACTGTTGGTAGCACGAAAGGCCGGCCCATTGCCCTGACGAAAACGGGCTTCGCTGCCGTAGCCGTTATCCAACAAAGATTTCTCCCACCCGGCTTTGAGTGCCAGGGTTAGCCCCCGGTCCTGATATTCAGCACCCAGCCCTATAGTGGAACGCAAGTTGTCCAGATTGCCTGAGGCAATGTATAACGGCTGATCGCCGCTTTCAGTCACCGAAGGCTGATGCAGCCGCAGATAATCCAGGGACGCAAACGGCCCAGCGTTCAGGCCCTCTGTCAGCTGCCACTGGTAGCCCACGCTAGCGCGCAAGCCGCCATTGACGCCGGTCCAGCTCCCCTGATTACTCCCTTGGTAGCCATTGACCGCCACTTTACGATCCATCTTCCCGTCTTCCACCCCGGCATGAGCCTGGTAAAACATCCACAGGCCAGTGTTGTCCGGTAACTGGTAGCGGGCATGTAGCCCAATGTCCAGAGCGGTACTGCGGGAAGTAGCATTATAAGGAGACCGTGCCGTGTTCTTCTGGCCACTGATGGCCCCGGAGAACCCAAACGTCCAGTTATTAAAAGCCTCACTCCCCTTTTCTGCCCCTGCCAGAATACCGTAGCTGGAGGATTCATAACCCACTATTGAACCACGGCTATCCTGCCAGTACCCACCGCCAAAGGTGTCGGCAAAGCTACGCCATTCGCCAGCAGGCAAGGCGCGGCTTGCCGTTTGAATCATCTCCCCCTGACGAGACTGGCTGTTGAGGGTGCTGTTGATGACCATACTATAAGGCTCATGGGTTAATTGGGGCAGTGCCCGTCCAACGGATCGGCCATCGGCCTCAGAGAAATCCAGGGCCGCCAATAAGGATGCCATGCCGCCAGTGAGCGGTTGACGGGCGACTGACTCCAGGGCACTTGCTACAGCTTTGGCGTTTTCAGTGACGGAATATTGTTGATAAGCATTGGGTGCCCGGTCGATACGCCACTGGATGCCATCGGCCACCTTCCGTTGGCTAAGTATTAGGGTGGGTGAAGTTAATTGGCCTTCTATTTTATCGAATGTGCCTTTCCGCTCACCGCTGACCTTGACCAGACTGCTGGAGGAAAGATTCCATCCGGAGGGATAATAATCTGCCTGGGGTTGAAGCTGCATGCGCCCGGCCAACGCAGCATCCCCCTTAATATTAAGAACGCTATGCTGGATGGCACGAGTTTTGATCTGCAGTGTGGCGTTGTCTTTCTGCAAATAGCCACCATTGATGGTGAGGGTGCCCATTTGGTTACCCACCCCGGTGGCCAGGGTGCCACTATTAATGAACGGATTCCCTGCCGCCAGGCTAAAGCTACCGGCGCTCTCCAGTGTAGCCCCGGGGCGGATAACCACACTCTGAAGCTTATGATGCCCGTTTAGACCAGAGATCCCCCCCACCAGATCTAAAACCAAGTTGGATTCTTTTTTCTGTGAAGTGATATTTCCTTGGTAGTTAAATCGGAAATTGTTATCCGCTTCGTTTACCGCCTCACCCCGGGCGTTCATTTTCTTACCCAAGCTAAGGGTGGTGGTGCGCATCTCACCTTTATCATCTTTTTCACTGTAATTAGAGATAATATCGCCGCGGACAGCGGCACCACCAAGGATGTTGATGTTTTTAACCCAAGCGGTGGCACCAATATAAATCGCCGCCAGCTTGCCTGTTAGCGCTCCAGAAACATCGTAATGATTGACCAACGCACCGGCTAATTCATCGAGCACTTTAGCCGTATCCCCTTCAACACGACGAATATATGAGCCACGAACTTCCGTTTCCGGGCCGAGTACATTAGCGCCAAAATCAAAATTCGCCGCCACTCCTTTCAGGGCCTCAATATTACCCTGCTGGACGATACGATGATCTTTGCCGTAAGCCACTAGCAGCCCGTAGCCGTTTTCTCCATTGGCGGCTATACGGGTGGTGTGTGGGATATACAACCTATTGCCCTCACCATCAATACGAACACCCACACCGGCCTGGCCTTTGGTCAATAAATCAGCCTGCTGATAGACGGTGTTATGGCTGCCATAAATATGTAGCCCGGTACCCAGGGTAGCGCTATTAAACTGCCCATTCAGATAGGCCGTACCCTGCCCATTACGGGCAAAATAACCCTGCTTGTTGTAAATAGTTTTATTATCACCATAAATAGAAAAACCGTAAAAATTCTTGCGGTCAATTGAATAGCCAAGATCTTGTAATAACGCCAATTCGGCTTCCATCGGTGCCATATAGGATCGGTAATTCTGATGGCTTAACAAGCTATTTTTTAATTCGCTATGGGAGAGGTAATTATCATTCACCTCGAATCCGTCTTCATCCATTATTTTCACCGGGATACCTTTCAGGGCGCCCGCTAGTACTTCAGCCACATTTTTACCGGTGAAATATCCCTGATCTTTACGAAGGTCGAAAACATCTTTGGTTGCGGGATTTTCACAGTCATCGCATAACAGGGTTTGCCCCGGACGGGCGGGGTTATCGTTATCATCGCGCAATCCTGCGGTCCAGTTTGAAATTACGCCGTCAGCGATTTTGGGGCTATGGCTATTTTTCTTATCCTTCGCTTGATTTTCAATGGAGGTATTCATTCCTAGCATATGGAAGAATTCATGATTAACGGTGGCACTATAACGGCCATCTACTTTCCCCACGGGAAGTGCACTAAAGCGGGTGTCAGCATTGTGTTTGATCAGACCCATAATCATAACGCCGTGGGCGCCCACATCCAACTCATTAGGCTTAAGGGGCTGTTTACGGAAAACCGCCTGGGAGGCGTATAGCCCCAGCCGGTCAACCATATGGCTAGCCGCACTAGCATTGCCCTCAGTATTATCAGTGCCCACATTCACTACTAATGGCTGCTGGCCCGGCGTGGTTTTAAGCAACCTGGCATACCACTCGGCGCTACTGATAATAAGGGATTTTTCCGTAGGGCTAAGCACACGCGTGGATCTATCCCCGGAGGAGAACTCACCGTCATTTGGGCCGTAAAACCGCAAGTTAAATACCGCCTGGCCCTGCCCGTTTTTTATTAGCACGGATTCAAGCGCCAGCGTAAAGGGGGAATATAACCCCCACAGCGCACAGGTTATAAACTTCCTATTAAATTTCATCATTCATTCCTTTTATGAGTGTCACGCTTAAATTCAATAGATAAATTACATCAATGATTAAAGAAGCCGCCACATTAATAACGACATCATATCGCCATTAATTTTTCCATGATGATTAACAACTAAATTTAAACGTTCCAGATTAATATCTGAAAAATGATTAAACGTATTCTGAAAATTAACCGGAGGGGAATTTGTTACCCACGCCAGTAGATATTGGCGTAGGTAACAGTGAATAATTAAATTACATAGCAGTATAAGCGTTTAATACCGTCGGCATCGGTTTCGCTATACACACCTTGTAACTCTGGGGAGAAGCCCGGCAATCCATTAATGCCCTCTTCCAGAGCGAGGAAGTAACGTAAGGCCGCCCCACCCCATACCTCACCGGGTACCACGCACAATACTCCCGGTGGATAAGGCAGTGCGCCTTCCGCCGCCACGCGCCCTTCAGCATCATGCAGGCGTATCAACTCAACGTTGCCGCGAATATATTGCTGATGGGCATCCTGCGGGTTCATTTCTACCGGCGGGAATTCCGCCCGGCGAAACATGGCTTTTTGTAGCGATTTCAAATCAAAGCTGACGTTTAGATCGTGCATTTGCTGGCACAGCTGGCGCAGGGTGTAACCTTTATAGCGCACCGGATACTTTTGATAAATGGTGGGCAGCACCTGCTCCAGCGGGGTGTCATCTTCAATATGGTGTTCAAAGCGCGCTAATAGCGACACTAAATGGACCAATTTTTGCTGGCTTTCCGCCGGGGTGAGCAAGAACAGGATCGAGTTGAGATCGGCCTTCTCCGGCACAATCCCGTTTTCCCGCAAATAGTGGGCCAGAATGGTGGCCGGAATACCAAACTCAGTATATTCACCGGTTTCGGTGTCGATCCCCGAAGTGGTCAGCAACAGCTTACAAGGATCCACCAGATACTCATCCTGGGCGTAGCCGCTAAATCCGTGCCAACGGGCATGAGGCTCAAAGCTAAAGAAGCGCTTATCCCGGGCGATCTCCATGGTGGGATGATCCTGCCACGGGCGGCCAGCCACCACCGGTGGGATAAACGGCTGGATCATTTTGCAGTTGGCGATAATCGCCTTCCGGGCTTCAATACCCACTGCTACGCAGTCGGCCCACAGATTGCGGCCACTCTCTCCTTCATGAATCTTGGCGTTAATATCCAGTGCCGCAAACAGCGGATAGAACGGGCTGGTGGAGGCATGCAGCATAAAGGCATTATTCAGCCGCTTGTGGGGGCAAAACCGGGCCTGGCCGCGGATATGGTTGTCTTTTTTATGGATTTGCGAGGTCTGCGAAAAACCGGCCTGTTGTTTGTGTACCGACTGGGTGACAAAAATCCCCGGATCGTTTTCATTTAGTTCCAACAGTAGCGGCGAGCACTCCGCCAGCATCGGAATAAACTGCTCGTAACCCACCCAGGCTGAATCAAACAGAATGTAATCACACAGATGGCCGATGCTATCCACCACCTGGCGGGCGTTATAAAGGGTGCCATCGTAAGTCCCCAACTGGATCACTGCCAGGCGGAATGGCCGGGCCTCTGATGCACGATCAGGGGCTACCTCAGTAATACGATCCCGCAGATAGTGCTCATTAAAGCAGTGGGCGTCGATGCCGCCGATAAAACCATAGGGGTTGCGAGCCGCCTCCAGATACACCGGCGTGGCCCCGGCCTGGATCAACGCCCCATGGTGATTGGATTTATGATTGTTGCGGTCAAACAGTACCAGATCGCCCCGGGTCAGCAAGGCGTTGGTCACCACTTTATTGGCCGCCGAAGTACCGTTTAGCACAAAGTAGGTTTTATCGGCGTTGAAGACTTTGGCCGCAAACTTCTGGGCATGCTTGGCAGAGCCTTCGTGGATCAGCAGATCGCCCAGCTTTACATCGGCATTGCACATATCGGCACGAAAGACGTTTTCACCGAAGAAATCATAGAAAGCCCGGCCTGCAGGATGTTTTTTGAAGAATTCGCCATGCTGATGGCCCGGGCAGGCAAAGGTGCTGTGGCCCATCGCCACATATTTGCTCAGGGTGTTAAAGAACGGTGGCAACAGGCGCTCTTCGTATTCCACAGCGGCGGCTTCCAGCGCCAAATTGTCCTGCTCGCTGCCGCTGATTGCAGCAGTGATCCCTTCAGCCAGCGGCTGGCTATCACCATATAAAAACATCGGCAGCCCGAAGCCGCTGCGCTTCAATAAGGCCAGCACGCCGCTTTTGGCATCGGAAGGGGTCACCACCACCGCGGCCACATCGGTAAAGTCGGTACTATCCAGCCCCACTAACGGGCGGTGGGATGAAATTACATCGAGCAAATCGAGACTAACGGCAATTTTTAACGCATTCATGTACACCAATCCCCTGATTCAAGGATGAGTGAGTGCCAGTGGCACCAAAATTAGGGCTATTGCCCCGCGAAGAGTCTGCCTGAGGACGGGATTGATACCGATAGCCAGACATCAGTAAAAACAGAGGGTTTCTGGTTTTACTGCTGGCATGCCATCGGCTCCCGCTGCGTTACCGCATGGTGTTGGGCATAGACAACAGGGCAATCACCGCCACCTGAGAGGGTGCCGGTAAGCGGGTGAGGTTAGGTATCTCACGCTTCATAAATCGCCCCGTTATTATTGAAGAAAATTCGCGCAATCATGGCACCGAAACCCAGCAGGCGCAAGAATCGAATAGGGGGAATTATGGATGGGGCGGATGGGTGTGAGATTTTTGACAATAAAAGGAACGGAGTTCGATGAAAAGTTCGTTTTCAGGTGCCAGAAAGTAAAAAAACCTGCCACTGAATATGTAAAAATAAAGTTGTCGTTTACATAATGGTCAATTAATGTTGTCTGGCTTTGATGTAAAAAGCAGCCTTGCAAGAACCCCTACGCTCCAGATTGCTTGCAAGACGCAATCCCCCGTGAAAAGCGCGCCCGGAACGCTTCTCCCGAGGACATGGTGAGATTAATTGTAGGCATGGAATTTGCCCCCGGCGTCGACTATCCAGCGCCGTTTTTAATTGGACAATGGAATGAATTATCAATCTTCGTCATTACTGTTCTATTCTGGAAAGCTATTCGTAGGTATGGTCATATCCATCACCTTGGCACTTTTCGGCGCTTCTGCGCCTGTGTTCTATCTGTTTTTTATAGGCTTGATTTTGCCTATTGCAATCTCTTTACGATTGCATATTTTAAAACAAATGGGTGTGGTAACTATTCCTGAAGAAGCCAGCGAATGGCTTATTTATGTAAACGGTATTCCCGTCAGGGAAACAAGGAGTAGCTTAAAGAACCCCGGGTTTTTCAGCGCAGTAAGAGCAAAAACATTTTTTAGCATTGCTTTTGGCGTGAAGCTTACTTTCCAACTCACCGCATTTATCATTATGATTCCTGAAATGAGTAAAATCCCAGTTTTCATGATTATTCCATTGATAATCACTATTTTTTGGATGCTTTATGCTATTTGTCACACAATATACTGGCTATATTCCACTATTAGTAGCTCTTGGGTAATTGATACGAAAATATCAGCAAGTGGCAGTGAGTGGCACTATGGTTACTTGCTTTATAGAGGGAAGGTATATCCATCCCTGGATCGATTACTATCTTTACAATAATTTTTTATATTCTTAAAATAGGCTCATTATTAAAATATTCTGTTTCCGAAATATAGATGGGCCTATATCTGTCTGAAAAAGAAGATGCTAACTTCTGGCTATCGATACTGACCAATCTCCTTAACCGTGGTGTGAATGATATTCTGATTGCCTGCGTGGATGGCCTGGCCGGATTCACTGAAGCGATAAACAGCATTTACCCGGATACCGAAGTCTAGCTTTGCGTCATTCATCAGATCCGTAACTCGATAAAATACGTTGCATCAAAGCATCCTAATCCTGTGGTGCTCCAGTCGTGGCGAAGAAAAGGGGCCTACCTGTCACATTACTTCCGGTATCCGGCAACGATCCGTAAAGTGATTGACACGACGAACGCCATTGAGTCCGTCAATAGACAGTTCAGAAAGTTAAAGAAAACCAAAGGCGCATTCCCTAATAAAAACAGTTTGTTGAAACTACTTTATCTGGGGTTGATGAACGCCCAGTCCAGATGGACAATGCCCATCCAGAGCTGGAATTTGACATTATCCCAGTTGGCGATTTATTTTGGGAGCCGCCTCGATAAAGTGATTACGTTGTAGTGATTTTTAACGTGACACAGAATTCTGAACGCTATCCCAGCCAATGAATATACTTACCTACATTTACTATTTATAATTCAATATCAGTTAATGACTGCATTCTGTCACAAGCCAGAATGCAGTCAAAAGTTATCGGTTTTCGAGTATTGTTCCTGCATTGTCGTACAGCATTTGAATAAGCTGTTGCTGTTCAGCCGTCGGTTTTATTTTGAGTAAATGGAAAATCTTACCAATCTGATAAAACTGTTCGTTCCCGGAATCATCTCTAAATGTCAACGGCACCTGAGTAGTCAGTTTTTTTAGCGTAAAGGTGATATGCTGGACACATGCTGGCGTATTGGTCATACAAAGATTCTGCAACAAAGTTAAATTCATGCTATCAACCCTGTCTTCAAGGACTATAAGATCCCGCGCTTTATTCCATTCTTTCGCTTGGATGTAAAAAGCAATCATTGTGCTGGATTCCAAATCCGGGACATGCTCATGCAACACACGCCGGGCGTTTTCAGTGTCATTTGCATAGCTGTAAAATTCCGCCAGCTGTTGATACGGGTCATCCATCCTTCTGCCTGGATTATTTTTCACTTCATCGAGATAAATATCCTCGGCATTCATAGCAAGTTTTTGACCTTCTTTGAAGCGCCCCAACTCCATCAAGCCTTTAGCAATCCGCTTAGTCGCGATTTCCCACTCAACAAAATCCTGTCCCTGCGATTCTGCGATAAGGATATTTAAGTTTTCACTCGCCAATGCATCCTGATTACTCTCATAGAGAGGCTGCAATGCCTGCACTTTAGTTTCATAGCAATAATAATTGCTATAACAGGCATATTCTGGCGCAGTGGTTAATTTTTTCACTCGCTGTTGGAGCAGATCTTTTTCATCAATACTATGTAATAGCCTGATCAGACTCAGCTCATCAGCTGGCTTTGGGTCAAAAGCAAAAGCTTTATCAATCTGCGTCACCCTTGCTGATAGCTGAGTAGAGTATTGCTGCTTAAGGCTATTATTTTATAAAACGTTAATAACCCCGGCAACGAGTGCTCATAATAGCTGTCACTATCCCCCGTTGCCTTAGTTAATCTCTCAGATAATATGACAGATTTTTCTTTATTACCTACAAAGGTATAAAG
>CBIFWW010000026.1:0-28612 GCA_966186435.1 uncultured Enterobacteriaceae bacterium | reverse complement strand
CGTTACCGCCGGTGGTGGTTTCCGGGTTACCGAACATCACGCCAATTTTCATACGGATCTGGTTGATGAAGATCAGCAGGGTGTTGGACTGCTTCAGGTTACCCGCCAGCTTACGCATCGCCTGGCTCATCATACGTGCCGCGAGGCCCATGTGAGAGTCACCGATTTCACCTTCGATTTCTGCTTTTGGCGTCAGTGCCGCAACGGAGTCGACGACGATAACGTCAACCGCACCAGAGCGAGCCAGCGCATCACAGATTTCCAGCGCTTGTTCACCGGTATCCGGCTGGGAACACAGCAGGTTATCGATATCTACGCCAAGTTTGCGGGCATAAACCGGGTCAAGGGCGTGTTCCGCATCGATAAAGGCACAAGTTTTGCCTTCACGCTGAGCGGCAGCAACCACTTGCAGGGTCAGGGTCGTTTTACCTGAAGATTCTGGCCCGTAAATTTCTACGATACGGCCCATTGGCAGACCACCGGCACCCAGTGCGATATCCAGTGATAAAGAGCCTGTAGAGATCGTTTCAACATCCATGGAACGGTCTTCACCCAGACGCATGATAGAGCCTTTGCCAAACTGCTTTTCAATCTGGCCCAGTGCTGCCGCCAACGCCTTTTGCTTGTTTTCGTCGATAGCCATTTTTACTCCTGTCATGCAGGTGAAGCGCCTTGCGCTACGCTGCCAGTTTGGTCAATTCGTTGCCAGTGATTATACTGTATGATTGTACAGTATCAAGTATTTTGTAGAAATAGTTGCCCGAGGGTTTGCAGGGCATAAACCGTGGCTTGTCGGCGCACCGATTCGCGGCCCCCGGTGAAGCACTCCCGGCGGGTTTCCAGCACGCCCGTCGCGCTGGCAAAGCCGAACCATACCGTGCCTACGGGCTTCTCTGCCGTGCCGCCATCAGGCCCGGCAATACCGCTGATCGCCACGGCATAGCTGGCATTGGCGGCCTTACAGGCACCTTGGGCCATTTCCGTAACCACCTGCTGGCTTACCGCACCGTGGGCTTCAAGCGTGGCAGGAGCAACCCCAATCATTTCTGATTTTGCCTGGTTGCTGTAAGTGACAAAACCACGCTCGAACCAGGCAGAACTGCCGGGCACATCCGTCAGGGTTTTCGCCACCCATCCGCCGGTACAGGATTCTGCGGCAGTAACCGTAGCCTGCTGGCGTTTTAACGCCTGCCCAAGAGATTCACTCAATTGATACAGCTGATCATCGGTCATTACCTGCTCCTGATTGCCTGTCTGTTTGTGGCCTAAAAATGCCCCATTGGCAAGCCCATCTTTGACTTATTGAGAACGCATATCCGAATGCAATATGTGGGCACTGTGGGCTAAAAAAAGGGCCGCAGGCCCTTAGTCAGTTACATGCCGCCCCGGGCCTGTTTAACTGCCAGCCCTAACTGCCATACGGCCATAGCGTAATAGGTGCTGTGGTTGTAACGGGTGATGGTGTAGAAGTTTGGCAAACCGTACCAATATTGATAGCCAGTGCCGATGTCCAGACGCAGCAGGCTGGACTGGTCGTGATTACCCAGCGGCTGCATCGGCGTTAGGCCCGCAGAAGCCAGGGTGGCGACGCTATAGTTGGTTTTGAAGCCGTTTTCCATTCCCGGAGCCTGGCCCATGGCCTGGACAGCAACCTGGTCGCCCGGCACCCAGCCGTGAGCTTTGAAGTAATTGGCTACGCTGCCGATGGCATCTTCCGGGTCCCACAGATTAATGTGGCCGTCGCCATTAAAGTCCACCGCGTACTGTTTAAAGGAAGAAGGCATAAACTGGCCGTAACCCATCGCCCCGGCGAAGGAGCCTTTCAGGTTCAGCGGGTCATCACCTTCGGTGCGGGCCATCAGCAGGAAGGTTTCCAGCTCACCGGAAAAGTAAGCCGCCCGGCGTGGGTAGGCAAAGGACAATGTCGCCAGCGCATCCAGAATACGGGTTTTACCCATCACCCGGCCCCAGCGGGTTTCGACCCCAATAATCCCGACAATAATTTCCGGCGGCACGCCGTAGATTTGCGCAGCGCGGTTTAGCGCATCCTGGTATTGGTTCCAGAACACCACACCATTTTGCACATTATCCGGGGTAATAAACTGGCTGCGGTAGCGCGTCCATGCTCCGGTAGGGCCGGTTGGCGCAGGTCCGGTGGGGGCCTGGCGATCCATCAGCCGCAACACGTAATCCAGACGCTTAGCCTGGGATAAGATCTCATGCTGCTGGCTGCGGTCAAAATTGTGCTCCGCCACCATCTTATTAATGAATTTTTCGGCTTCCGGATTATTGGCAAAATCCCCGGTCTGCATCAGCATGTTGTGCTGGGGCTGTAATAAAAATCCGCCTGAAGGGGTGCCGCTGGCCTCCACCGGAGCGACCGGTGTTTTCGGTTTACTGCTACAGGCAGAAAGGAGAACCAGAACAGGAATTAACGACGCATATTGACGCTTGAGCATGAGATATCCATAAGCTAACCGGAACGATTTTATTTATGGTAATTCATCTATCAGGGGACGAGGAATAAATATTGCGACCCCATGCCTCAAACATCCACGTCAGGGCAATTTATGTGCTTTTGGGCGGTATTTTTCCGGAAGAGGTGGTACCGGGCGGCGGTCATCAATCAGGTGCATGAAAGTGAGCAGAGGATCGGGCATTGCTTGCAAGCAGGTTGTTCATTGCCAAAGGCACAACGATCGAGGCGTTTCATCGCATAAGCTTCAAGCTGCTGATAGTGCTCAACATCAGGCAATGCTTTTGATATAGCACGATCATGCAACACAGAGTGGTTTTTTCACGGTAAATACGCGGCGCATCCATAAGAGATTCCAGGTAAATATATAACCGGCATTTCAAATGCATTTTAACCAAATGACGAGGATACCTAAGGGGTAGGCAGCGTTTTCTGCAAAGCTGAGTTCAGTGTACAATCCCTCCATTCAACAGTGTGTTCCTCTTAAAACCATTAGCCACACTGCACACTTGCATCACACGAGATGGATATCCTCAGGCTATGACAACCACCGATAATTTAGACGCGCACACCCCCATGATGCAGCAGTATCTGCGCCTCAAGGCGCAGCACCCGGAAATTCTGCTGTTCTATCGGATGGGGGACTTTTACGAGCTGTTTTATGACGATGCCAAGCGGGCATCCAAACTTCTCGATATCTCCCTTACTAAACGCGGCGCGTCGGCAGGTGAACCTATCCCGATGGCGGGTGTGCCACACCATGCGGTGGAGAACTACCTTGCCAAGCTGGTGAACCTCGGTGAGTCAGCCGCAATCTGCGAACAAATTGGTGACCCGGCCACTAGTAAAGGCCCGGTTGAGCGCAAAGTGGTACGCATCGTTACCCCTGGCACCATCAGCGATGAAGCCCTATTGCAAGAGCGCCAGGACAACCTACTGGCGGCCATCTGGCAAGATGCCAAAGGTTTTGGCTTTGCCACGCTCGATATTAGCTCTGGTCGCTTTCGCCTGACGGAGCCTCTGGATCAAGAAACCATGGCGGCAGAGTTACAGCGCACTAATCCGGCGGAGCTGCTGTATGCGGAAGACTTTGCCGATATGCGCCTGATTGAGGGCCGCCGCGGTCTACGCCGCCGTCCACTGTGGGAGTTTGAAATCGACACCGCCCGCCAGCAGCTAAATATGCAGTTTGGCACCCGGGATTTAACCGGCTTTGGCGTGGAAAATGCCCCGCGCGGTCTGTGTGCCGCAGGCTGTTTGTTGCAGTACGTGAAGGACACCCAGCGCACCGCCCTGCCCCACATTCGCTCGATCACCATGGAGCGCCAGCAGGATGGGATTATTATGGATGCGGCCACCCGCCGTAACCTGGAGATCACCCAAAACCTGTCGGGCGGGGTGGAAAACACCCTGGCGTCGGTACTTGATCTGACCGTCACGCCAATGGGTAGCCGCATGCTGAAACGCTGGCTGCATATGCCGGTGCGGGATACTCAGGTACTGGTGAAACGTCAGCAGGCCATCGCCGGGTTGCAAGACAATAGCGATGAGTTACAGTCGGTGCTGCGCCAGATTGGCGACCTGGAACGTATCCTGGCCCGTCTGGCGCTGCGTACTGCCCGCCCTCGGGATTTGGCGAGAATGCGTCATGCCTTCCAGCAATTGCCAGCGCTGCGTAGCCAATTGGCGGGGATTGAGATTCCCTATATTCAAAGCCTATCCACCGCGATGGGGGAATTCATCGAGTTGCGGGATTTGCTGGAGCGGGCGGTGGTTGAAACACCACCGGTCTTGGTACGTGACGGCGGCGTGATTGCCCCTGGCTACAACGAAGAATTGGATGAGTGGCGCGCCCTGGCCGATGGTGCTACCGATTACCTCGACAGGCTTGAGATCCGCGAGCGCGAGCGGCTGGGGTTGGACACCCTGAAAGTGGGTTATAACGGCGTTCACGGCTACTTTATCCAGGTAAGCCGTGGTCAAAGCCACCTGGTGCCGATCAATTATGTTCGCCGCCAGACCTTAAAAAATGCCGAGCGCTACATTATCCCGGAACTGAAAGAGTACGAAGATAAGGTTCTGACTTCAAAGGGTAAAGCCCTGGCGCTGGAGAAACAGCTGTACGACCAGCTGTTTGACTTATTGCTGCCTCATTTGGGCGATTTACAAACCAGCGCCGCCGCTTTGGCGGAGCTGGATGTGCTGGCCAACCTGGCTGAACGCGCTGTCACCCTGAATTATGTTTGCCCGCAGTTTGTGGAAACCCCGAGTGTGGCAATTGAAGGCGGCCGCCATCCGGTGGTGGAACAGGTGTTAACCGAGCCGTTTATCGCCAATCCGCTCTCCCTAAACCCCCAACGGCGGATGTTGATTATTACCGGGCCGAATATGGGCGGTAAAAGTACCTATATGCGCCAGACGGCATTGATCGTATTGATGGCCTATATCGGTAGCTTTGTCCCGGCGGAGCAGGCACAGATTGGCCCAATCGACCGGATCTTTACCCGCGTGGGTGCCGCAGATGACCTGGCTTCGGGCCGCTCAACCTTTATGGTGGAGATGACGGAAACCGCCAATATTCTGCACAATGCCACCGCCAATAGCCTGGTGCTGATGGATGAGATTGGCCGCGGGACATCAACCTATGATGGGCTTTCTCTGGCCTGGGCCTGTGCCGAAAATCTGGCTAACCGCATCAAGTCACTTACCCTGTTCGCCACTCACT
Organism: uncultured Enterobacteriaceae bacterium; assembly: GCA_966186435.1. GTDB lineage: Bacteria > Pseudomonadota > Gammaproteobacteria > Enterobacterales > Enterobacteriaceae > CBIFWW01. Next base: position 23,411 of record CBIFWW010000026.1, on the reverse strand, counting down.
ACTTCGAGCTGACTACTCTGCCGGAGAAAATGGAAGGTGTAGCAAATGTCCATTTGGATGCGCTAGAGCATGGCGACACTATTGCCTTTATGCACAGCGTGCAAGACGGCGCAGCCAGTAAAAGTTACGGCCTGGCGGTTGCCGCCCTGGCAGGCGTACCGAAAGAGGTGATTAAGCGGGCGCGCCAGAAGCTGCGTGAGCTGGAAACTGTCTCCAACAATACCGCAGCCACCGGGGTGGATGGCACGCAAATGTCACTGTTGGTAACGGAAGAAACTAATCCGGCAGTGGAAGCGCTAACGGCGCTGGACCCAGATTCGTTAACGCCACGGCAGGCGCTGGAGTGGATTTATCGGTTGAAAAATTTAGCTTAACGCCAGATTGCAGGCATAAAAAAGCGGTGAATGATCACCGCTTTTTATGAGATGAAGGTTACTCGCGGAACAATGCTTCGATGCTAAGTCCCTGGGTTTGCAGGATTTCGCGCAGACGGCGCAACCCTTCAACCTGAATTTGGCGAACGCGTTCACGCGTCAAACCAATCTCACGGCCCACATCTTCCAGCGTTGCAGCTTCGTAGCCTAATAAACCAAAGCGACGGGCTAAAACCTCACGCTGTTTCGCGTTCAGTTCAAATAACCACTTAACGATGCTCTGTTTCATGTCATCATCTTGAGTGGTATCTTCCGGGCCGTTGTCTTTTTCATCGGCCAGAATGTCCAGCAGCGCTTTTTCTGAATCCCCACCCAGGGGAGTATCCACTGAAGTGATACGTTCATTCAGACGTAGCATACGGCTGACATCGTCTACCGGTTTATCAAGCTGCTCGGCTATCTCTTCAGCACTCGGCTCGTGGTCGAGCTTGTGCGAAAGTTCACGCGCAGTACGCAGATAAACATTCAGTTCCTTCACTATGTGAATGGGCAGACGAATAGTACGGGTTTGGTTCATAATTGCCCGTTCGATTGTCTGTCTGATCCACCAGGTCGCGTAAGTTGAAAAACGGAACCCACGCTCAGGGTCAAACTTTTCAACGGCGCGAATCAGCCCCAGATTACCCTCTTCAATCAAGTCCAGCAGGGCCAGACCACGATTGCTGTAACGACGGGCGATTTTTACCACCAGTCGCAAGTTGCTCTCAATCATGCGGCGACGAGAGGCAACATCTCCGCGCAGAGCGCGGCGGGCAAAATAGACTTCTTCTTCTGCCGTTAGCAGTGGAGAGTAACCAATCTCCCCCAGGTAAAGCTGCGTAGCATCCAGGACACGCTGTGTGGCTCCCTGTGAAAGCAGCTCTTCCTCTGCAACGTCGTTATCACTGGGTTCCTCTTCAATTAAGGCTTTCTCGTCGAAAGTCTCTACTCCGCTCTCATCAAATTCCACATCTTCATTTAAATCATGAACTTTTAGCGTATTCTGACTCATAAGGTGGCTCCTACCCGTGATCCCTGAGTGAACCACCTGAGTCCCGAGAGTCATCTGGCTGCACCTGCGTTAAACGCCGATGCGGACTGATTCAAACGAGTCACACGAAGTGATTCACCGATTCATCGCTGCGGTAAATACTGCAGCGGGTTTACGGATTTCCCCTTGTAACGAATTTCAAAATGCAAGCGTGTAGAACTGGTGCCGGTGCTACCCATAGTAGCTATTGTCTGCCCCGCCTTGACCTCTTGTTGTTCCCGGACCAGCATTGTGTCGTTATGGGCGTAGGCGCTCAGGTAATCATCATTGTGTTTGATGATGATAAGATTACCGTACCCACGCAGAGCATTACCGGCGTAGACTACGCGGCCATTTGCAGTGGCAACGATAGACTGGCCTTTACTCCCTGCGATATCAACCCCTTTATTTCCGCCTTCGGCAGAAGAGAAGTTGTCGATGATTTTGCCGTCAGTCGGCCAACGCCAGGAAGATACTGACTGGCTGCTGGAGATACTGGAGGCAACGGGTGCGGTGGAACTAACAGTGGAGCTAACAGTAGGAGCGATAACCGGAGCAGTGGCTTTAGCCGTTGCGCTCACGTTACCAGGCAACATTTTGTTAGCACTTTGTTCACCTGAGTCCTCAGAATACGTAATTACAGGTTTAGACGCAACCGTCGCGGTTGATTTTTGTTCAGAGACCTGTGCCGGGGTCTCAACTACTACTGGAGCCACTGAGGCTACGCTGTTGTTATTGGTACCGACTTTCAGGTTCTGCCCCACGGTCAGGCCATAAGGCTCAGCAATATGGTTGCGTGCTGCCAGGTCGCGATAATCATTCCCGGTTACCCAGGCAATATAAAACAGGGTATCACCGCGCTGCACGGTATAAGTGCTCCCCCCGTTATAGCTGCCCTTAGCGATGTTGCCGTATTTGCGGTTATAAACAATTCGGCCATTTTCAACTTGCACCGGATCGTGTTTCCACTGGGCCGCAGGCTTGGTGGCCGGGTAAGCAGTTTGTACTGGCTGGCTGGCAGTTTGCACCGGTTGAATGGTTTGCACCGGCTGAACTGGTTGAATCTGTGGCGCAGGCTGAATCTGTTGTGCTGGCGCAATAGAGGGTGATGCAGTCTGTGGTGTGATCAGCATTCCGCTACCCGTATTGCCGGAATCCGGCGAGCTGGTACCGGCGCTGGTTTTATTACCCACGCTGCTGATTGGTGCCTGGCTGTTGTTGCTTGAACAACCCGCCAACCAAAATCCGACAAGTGACAGTGCCGCTACCCGGCGCAATGTGAAGTTATGGCGTCCCGTGCTCATGAATCCCCCGAAAAAATAACTCACTGCTAATCACAAAACACGCAGTATAAACCGGCAATTAGCCGAAAATAGGCACTAACGATACGCCAGATATCCGCTAATGGAACCGGAAATTGTCCGACTTATGCCAGCTCCCCTTTCACCAACGGTACAAAACGCACGGCCTCTACGGTGTCTATCATAAGTTCTTCGCCCCGGCGGCGGACGCATTTTAGGTATTGCTGCCCTTCTCCCACCGGTAAAACCACTATGCCGCCTTCATCCAGCTGCGACACCAGCGCCATCGGTATTTCTGGCGGCGCTGCGGTGACAATTATGGCATCAAATGGCGCACGTGCTTGCCATCCCATCCATCCATCGCCATGTCGGGTTGAAACATTGTGTAAATCCAACTGCTTCAAGCGCCGACGCGCCTGCCATTGCAGGCTTTTAATGCGTTCAACAGAACAGACGTGCTCAACCAGATGAGCCAGGATAGCGGTTTGATAACCTGAACCCGTGCCAATCTCCAGAACCCGGGACTGGGGGGTTAAACCCAGCAGTTCCGTCATGCGGGCCACCATATAAGGCTGAGAGATAGTCTGACCGGAGCCAATCGGCAACGCGGTGTTTTCCCAGGCTTTATGGCCAAAGGCCTCATCGATAAATTTGTCCCGGGGAACCCGGGCAATGGCGTCGAGCACCCGCTCATCCTGAATGCCCTGGCTGCGCAGCTGGCTGATGAGGTTCAATACCCGCTGGCTTATCATTACGCACTTACCCCGGATTTTTCGATCCATTCCTCAACTTTATCAAGGCTACCGTAAGCGGTTAGATCCACCTGCAACGGGGTGACGGAAACATAGCCCGCCGCCACGGCGGCAAAATCGGTATCCGGCCCGGCATCGTTCACCACACCCGGCGCACCAATCCACCACACTGTGTTGCCACGGGGATCGAGCTGAGCAATAGCCGGCTCCGCCTGATGGCGGCTGCCGCAGCGGGTCACTTTAATGCCTTTGATTTGGTCGATGGGCAGGTCGGGCACGTTGATATTTAGAATGCGCCCGGTGCGCAGTGGTTCACGGGTGAAGGCCCGCAGGATATTACTGGTGACGATAGCAGCGGTGTCGTAATGACGATGACCATCCAGTGAGACTGCCAGAGCGGGAAGCCCCAAGTGGCGGCCTTCCATCGCCGCTGCGACGGTGCCGGAATAGATCACGTCATCCCCGAGGTTAGGGCCAGCGTTGATGCCGGATACCACAATGTCCGGGAGTGGGCGCATTAGCGCACTCACCCCAAGATAAACACAGTCCGTTGGCGTCCCCAATTGCACCGATATATCCCCGTTAGGGAAGGCCATCGTGCGCAGAGAGGATTCCAGCGTGAGAGAATTGGATGCCGCACTGCGGTTGCGATCCGGTGCAACCACCTGCACATCGGCAAATTCCCTTAATGCCGTTGCTAGCGTCTGGATACCAGGCGCATGTATCCCATCATCATTACTCAGCAATATCCGCATAATCACCCTGCGTATTCATTAATTCTCTCACCAGACTGGTAGCAAAGCTGCCCGCAGGCAGCCAAAAGCTAAGTTGAACGGTGACATCATCCCACCACTCCCAGGCCAGCTGTTCTGGGAACAGCAGCATGGCACGGCGGGCGGCATCAACGCGCTCGCGCTCCAGTAAATTGAGTAATTCAGGCTCGTCATTGAGCCAGCCTTGTTCAAGGGCTAAGGCCGCACGCTGTGTGCCCCAGTCACCACTGCCTGGCAGCGGTGCGGTGATGCGCAGTTCACCCGCATCCACCCGGGCCTGTAATTCTGCCCGCTCTTCTTCGGTGGCAACAAACCAGCTACCCCGGCCCGCTAATTGTAACGCATCGCCATCAACAATCTGATTAAAGTCAGTTTTTAGGCGTTCGCTCACCACCTGATTAAACAACGCACTGCGGGTGGCAGACAAGGCGAAACTGCGTTTATTTCGCTCACGGATGGGATAGCCCTCCGTGGCCCAACGGCGGGCCGCGCTCAGGTTACTGCCGCCAATACCAAAACGCTGGGTGCCAAAATAGTTCGGCACCCCTTGGCGCAGGATGGTTTGCAGGCGTGTTTCCACGTCCTGGCGGTTACTGACTTCACGTAATACCAGAGTAAAAGCATTGCCCCGTAGCGCGCCGAGGCGCAGTTTGCGGCGGTGGCGGGCGTATTCCAGCACCTCACAGCCTTCAAGGTTGAAGCCGCTGAGATCCGGCATCTCTTTGCCAGGCAATCGCACGCAAAACCACTGTTCGGTCACCGCATGTTTGTCCTTTTGCCCGGCAAAGCTTACTTCACGAGCGTGGACTTTAAAGAATTTTGCCAGGGCGTCCGCCACGAAGCGGGTGTTACAGCCCTGCTTGCAAATTCTGACTAATAACTGTTCGCCGTCGCCGTCCGGGCCATAGCCCAGATCTTCAACCACGTTAAAATCTTCCGGGCTGGCTTTGATAACCCCGCTGGAGAGCGGTTTACCGTGGAGCCAGGTCAGGTTTTGCCAATCCATCATGCCGATGCCTTAATCAGTAGTGCCACGGCTTCGCAGGCGATACCTTCGCCGCGGCCGGTGAAACCCAGTTTTTCAGTGGTGGTAGCTTTGACGTTCACGTCATCCATATGGCACCCCAGATCTTCGGCAATAAACACCCGCATTTGCGGGATGTGCGGCAGCATTTTTGGGGCTTGGGCGATGATCGTGACATCCACATTGCCCAAACGGTAGCCCTTGGCCTGAATGCGTTTCCAGGCTTCACGCAGTAATGCCCGGCTGTCGGCACCTTTGAAGGCCGGGTCGGTGTCCGGGAACAGTTTGCCGATATCCCCCAGGGCCGCTGCCCCCAGCAGAGCATCAGTTAACGCGTGCAATGCTACGTCGCCATCGGAGTGTGCCAACAATCCTTGTGGGTAAGGAATGCGTACCCCACCAATAATAATCGGGCCAACGCCACCAAAGGCGTGTACGTCAAAACCATGTCCGATACGCATTATGCTTGTTCCTTTTCAGTTAATCGGGAGAGGTAAAAGGCTGCCAGCGCCAGGTCCTCCGGGCGCGTTACTTTAATATTATCAGCCCGGCCACACACCAGGGCCGGATGGAAGCCACAATATTCCAGGGCGGAGGCTTCATCGGTGATGGTGGCCCCTTCATTTAGCGCCCGGGTCAGGCAATCCCGCAGCAGTTCTAGCGGGAAAAGTTGAGGCGTGAGGGCATGCCACAGGTCTTCACGCTCCACGGTGTGGGCGATGGTGGGCAGACCCGGCTCACCGCGTTTCATGGTATCGCGCACGGGAGCCGCCAATATTCCGCCGGTGCAGCTGGTGCCCATAATATTGAACAGGGAGGCCAGATCCGTTGGATGCAGGCAAGGGCGCGCCGCATCATGAACCAGCACCCACTCCGCAGCACCGGCTGCCTGGAGGCCAGCCAGCACGGAATCGGCACGTTGTGCGCCACCCTGTACCAGGGTTATTCGTGGGTCTTGCGCCAGCGGCAAATGATGCACCCAACGGTCGTCAGGGCTGACGGCGACGATAACACGACGCACACGGTCATCCACCAGAATGCGACTGATGGCGTGTTCAAGAATGGTTTTACCACCAATGGTGAGGTACTGCTTGGGACATTCCGCTTGCATCCGACTACCGATCCCGGCAGCCGGCACCACGGCAATCACATCCTGAAAGGAAGAGGCCATGTGTTAAACCTGATTGGGTTATTGGTTATTTTGCCCGGCGTTGTTGTTCACTGCCGCACGTCTCGATGCGTCCGGCACCAGGCGGTAGAAGGTTTCCCCTGGTTTGGTCATGCTCAACTCGTTACGAGCGCGTTCTTCGATAGCCTCCTGGCCACCGTTTAAGTCGTCAATTTCCGCGAACAACTGGTCATTACGAGCTTTGAGTTTGGCGTTAGTGGCCTGTTGGGCTGCCACGTCGTCGTTAACGCGAGTGTAATCATGGATGCCGTTTTTGCCAAACCACAGCGAATACTGCAACCAGACTAAGAGCGCCAGCAACAGTAGCGTCAGTTTACCCATTAACACCCCCGAAAACGGTACTACCCACTTGCAACATCCCCCCGGTTGGCCGGAATTTTACGCTTAATTAGCGAGTGGCGCAGAATGTACCACAGAATAGGGGAATATGCGCGTTCAGGGCGCTGCGCACTTTGGCAAACAGTCCCTTACGCTTTGAATTATGTGTTCACATCAGCCCATAAGCCACATAAATAATAAACCAAGCATCGCCACCACCGTCATTAATGTGGCGCAGCAGCTCATTATCAGCCGCCCGCCTACTAATGAGTAAATAGCAATCCCCACCACCACGGCAATGGGTGCCAGCGCCAGGAAGAAGGGCCAAGTATATAAAAACAGAAAAAGGGTGTTAGAACCGTAGAGGTAGAAAGGGATAAAGAGTGCCAGTAGCCAGGAGACAAAGCCAATGATGCCACCGGGTAGCGACCAGGTGGTTTCTTCATTATCGGCATTATCGGCGGAGCGGTCTGCCGGGGTCATCATGGCGTTGGTACTGTTGCGCATTCTTATCCTGTGACTGGATGCACCAGGCGGGAAATGGCCCGGCGCGGGTTCAGGATTTGATAATATCGTCCCTACGCAGCAGGTCTAATAATTGAGCCACCAAATGTGTTACCAATTGTTGACCATCCAGATGAATTTCCGGGGTTTGTGGAGGCTGATAAACAGCATCAATACCGGTGAAGTTTTTCAGTTCTCCGGCCCGGGCTTTCTTATATAGCCCTTTAGGATCGCGGCGTTCACATTCCGCCAGCGGGGTATCTACAAACACTTCGATAAAGCGCCCTTCCCCGAGTTGTTCGCGCACCAATGCCCGCTCCGCCCGATGGGGGGAGATAAACGCACTCAGCACCACCAGCCCGGCATCCACCATCAGCTTCGCCACTTCCCCCACCCGGCGAATATTCTCCCGGCGGTCATCGTCGCTAAAGCCCAGGTCGCTGCACAGGCCGTGGCGAACGTTGTCACCATCGAGTAAGTAGGTACTTACCCCCTGCTGATGCAGGGCGCTTTCCAGCGCGCCGGCCACAGTGGATTTGCCGGATCCAGATAGCCCGGTAAACCACAGCACCACCCCACGGTGGCCGTGCAACTTCTCACGGCCTGCGGCGGTGACTGCATGGTCATGCCACACCACATTTTCATCAGCGGAGGACATTAGCGCCCCCTCAATAAATCGCGGGCTTCCCAATGTGGGAAGTGGCGGCGCACCAGGGCATTCAGCTCCAGTTCAAAGGCGCTGTACTGGCTTTGGGTTTGTGGCTGGTCGGCCAGCACTTCGTGAACCATCCCGGCCCCCACGGTGACGTTGGTCAGGCGGTCGATAAAGATCAGCCCACCGGTTACCGGGTTTTGCTGGTAGTTATCCAGGTTGAGGGGTTCATCGAAGGTCAGCTCCACCAGGCCAATGCCGTTGAGCGGCAGGGATTCCACCTGGCGCTTCTCAAGGCTATTCACATCCACTTGATACACCACGCTATCGACACGGGCGCGGGTTTTCTTCCCGGCCACTTTAACGTCGTAGCTGGTGCCCGGTGCCAGCGGCTGTTCGGCCATCCACACCACATTCAGGCTGGCGCGGCGGCTGGAAGCCACATCGTCATCGGCAGCCACCAACAGGTCACCCCGGCTGATGTCAATTTCATCACTCAACACAAGGGTGATGGCTTCCCCGGCCTGGGCCAGTTGCAAGTCACCGTCAAAGGTGACAATGCGTGCAACGGTAGATTCCACGCCAGAGGGCAGCGCCTTGACCCGCTGGCCCGGTTGCAGGGTGCCGGAGGAGAGCGTCCCGGCATAGCCACGGAAATCCAGGTTAGGACGGTTAACGTACTGCACCGGGAAGCGGAACGGCTGTTGGGTGATGGTCTGGTTAATCTCGACCGTTTCCAGAATTTCTAACAAGGTTGGGCCGCTGTACCAGGGCATGTTGCGGCTCTGGGTGGCGACGTTATCCCCTTCGAGGGCAGAGAGCGGCACAAAGCGGATATCCAGCTCACCCGGCAGCTGCTCGGCAAAGGTCAGGTAATCTTGTTTGAATTGCTCAAAGGTATCCTGGCTAAAGTTCACCAGGTCCATTTTATTGATAGCCACTACCAGATGGCGGATCCCCAGCAGGGTGGAGATAAAGCTGTGGCGGCGGGTTTGATCCAGCATTCCTTTGCGGGCATCCATCAGCAGGATCGCCAGGTCGCAGGTGGAGGCCCCGGTCGCCATGTTACGGGTGTACTGCTCATGCCCGGGGGTGTCGGCGATAATAAATTTACGCTTTTCCGTGGAGAAATAGCGGTAAGCCACGTCGATGGTGATGCCCTGTTCCCGCTCGGCCTGTAGGCCGTCCACCAGCAGGGCCAGATCCAGTTTTTCACCCTGGGTGCCGTGGCGCTTACTGTCGTTGTGCAGGGTGGAGAGCTGGTCTTCATATATCTGACGGGTGTCGTGGAGCAGGCGGCCAATCAGGGTGCTTTTACCGTCATCCACGCTCCCACAGGTCAGGAAACGCAGCAGGCTTTTGTGTTGCTGGGCATGCAAGTAGGATTCGACGCCGCCCTGCTCGGCAATTTGTTGTGCGATGATGTTGTTCATGACGGCTCCTCAGAAATAACCCTGGCGTTTTTTTAGCTCCATGGAGCCAGCCTGATCGCGGTCAATCATCCGCCCCTGGCGTTCACTGGTGGTGGACACCAGCATCTCTTCAATAATCTCCGGCAAAGTTTGAGCGTCTGATTCCACCGCCCCGGTAAGCGGCCAGCAGCCCAGGGTACGGAAGCGCACCCTGCGTTTTTCGATCACTTCACCGGGCTGGAGATCAATGCGATCGTCATCAATCATCATCAGCATGCCGTCACGCTCCAGTACCGGGCGCTCGGCGGCCAGATACAGCGGCACGATGTCGATTTTTTCGAGGAAGATGTACTGCCAGATATCCAGCTCAGTCCAGTTCGAGAGTGGGAATACGCGGATGCTCTCCCCTTTGTTCACCTGGCCGTTGTAGTTATGCCACAGCTCCGGGCGCTGGTTTTTTGGGTCCCAGCGGTGGAAGCGGTCGCGGAAGGAATAGATACGCTCTTTGGCACGGGATTTTTCTTCGTCGCGGCGCGCGCCGCCGAAGGCCGCATCAAAACCATATTTGTTTAAGGCTTGCTTCAGCCCTTCGGTCTTCATGATATCGGTGTGCTTGGCACTGCCGTGAACAAAGGGGTTGATACCCATCGCTACCCCTTCCGGGTTGCGGTGAACCAGCAGCTCGATGCCATATTCTTTGGCGGTACGGTCACGGAAGTCGTACATCTCGCGGAACTTCCAGCCGGTGTCCACGTGCAGCAGCGGGAAAGGCAGTGTACCGGGATAAAACGCCTTACGGGCCAGGTGCAGCATCACCGACGAGTCTTTCCCGATGGAGTACATCATGACCGGGTTGGCGAATTCTGCCGCCACTTCGCGAATGATGTGGATGCTTTCCGCCTCCAGCTGTCGCAGGTGGGTGAGTCGTTTTTGGTCCATAGCCTTTCCTTAAATGCCCGGCGCAGTGGGCCTGGCAAGCAGTTGAAACGAATAAGGGGACTATAAGGCGCGCGATTGTTGCAGTTGAAATGCCGAATTGGAATGACTAGTTCCACAAAGTAATAACAATCTGGCAAACTACATACCAAATTGTGCTGAAAACCCGTTATTTCTGGCGTTTAGGACAACAGGAATTGCCCGATGAATTTTGCGGTTTCATACTGTTCCCGCTTAAAAATTTCCCTCCGTACTCTAAGGATTGACTATGCGTTGCCCATTACGCCGGCTGGTGGTGTTACTGGCCTTGAGCGTAAGTTGCAGTACCCCGGTACTAGCTAAAACCGCTACCCTCGGCGAGATCGCCAATCATCAAACCCGCCACATCGCGACTTACTTCCCTGGCCGTATGGCCGGTAGCCCCGGTGAGATGCTTTCTGCGGATTATGTGCGCCAGCAGTTTGCCGCCGCCGGTTATCAAAGCGATATCCGAACCTTTAATGGCCGCTATATTTACACCAGCCAAAGCGGCCATAAGAACTGGCATAACTTCGTTGGCAATACGGTGATTGCAGCCCATCCCGGTAGCGAGCCTCAGCAAATTATCATCATGGCCCATCTGGATACCTACGCCCCCACCAGCGATAAAGACAATGATAACAACCTTGGTGGATTGACCTTACAGGGGGTGGATGATAATGCCGCCGGGGTCGGCGTTTTACTGGAGCTGGCTCAGCGCTTGAAGCAACAGCCTACCCGTTATGGCATCCGTTTTATCGCCACCAGCGCCGAGGAGCAGGATAAGCAAGGCGCGCGCAATATCCTCAGCCGGATGAGTGCTGAAGAACGTAAAAACACCCTGCTGGTGATCAATCTGGATAACCTGATTGTTGGCGATAAGCTGTATTTTAACAGTGGGGTAAATACCCCGGCTGACATCCGCAAAATAACCCGCGATCGGGCGCTCGATCTCGCTCGTCAAAAAGGCGTTGCGGCAGCCATCAATCCAGGCCTCAACGCTAATTACCCCAAAGGCACCGGCTGCTGTGGTGATAGCGTTCCCTTTGATAAAGCCGGTATCCCGATACTCTCGGTGGAAGCTACTAACTGGTCTTTGGGGAACAAAGATGGCTATCAGCAGCGGGCCGAAAGCGCCGCTTTCCCGGACGGGGTGAGTTGGCATAATGTCCATCTGGATAATCAACAATATCTGGATAAGCATCTGCCGGGCCGCATTGAGCGGCGCAGCCGGGATGTGGTGAAGGTGGTGTTGCCGCTGGTGCAGGAGCTGGCGCAAGCCCAGGGTAAATCCGCCAAATAGCGAGTAGCCGGGGAGGTTATCCCCGGCTGTGAATTAGCCTTCGTGTAAGCCGCACTCGCGCTTCAAACCAAAGAAGCGGGTTTCTTCCTCCGCCATGCCTGGCTCCCATTTACGGGTGGTATGGGTATCCCCCACCGACAGATAGCCTTCATCCCACAGCGGGTGGTACTTCAACCCGTGTTTTTGTAGGTACTGATACACGGTGCGGTTGTCCCAGTCGATAATCGGCAGGACTTTAAACACCCCGCGCTGGATAGCCAGCACCGGTAATTCCGACCGGCTACCGGACTGCTCGCGGCGCAGGCCGGCAAACCAAGTCTGGGCGCTAAGGTCTGCCAACGCCCGGTTCATTGGCTCCACTTTATTGATCTCGTTGTACTTCTCGATCCCCTCAACCCCTTGCTCCCACAGCTTGCCATAGCAGGCTTCCTGCCAGGCCGGGCTTTCTTTGGCCCGGTAAACTTGCAGGTTCAGGTTGAGCTTTTCTGTTAACTCATCAATAAAGCGGTAGGTTTCCGGGAACAGGTAACCGGTGTCGGTGAGGATCACCGGAATACCGGGGCGAACCGTATTTACCAGGTGCAAACTGACGGCGGCCTGAATACCAAAACTTGAGGAAAGTACCACTTCACCGGGCAGCTGTTTCAGCGCCCAGTCTACCCGCTCCTCGGCACTCATGGCTTCGAGGCGGTTGTTGGTATCGGCCAGCGCCAGCACGCGGTCCACTTTTGGCAGCGCGTTTAGCGCCTGTAGATTCAGTTCGCTCATGGTTACCTCGGTTATTCCCAAAAATCCCGGGCCGGATCGAGTACCGGCCGGACAATCCCGGTACGCACGATGAAGTCACCAAAGCCTTCTTCAGCTTCACGCTCCAGTGACCAGCGCCCAACCAATTCATCCAGCGTAGACACAATTTCGCCTTCGGTAATGTTTTCGCGGAACATGCGCGGAATGCGTGTACCGCTGCGGTTACCGCCCAGGTGCAGGTTGTAGCGGCCCGGGGCTTTACCCACCAGCCCCACTTCCGCCAGCAGCGCCCGGCCGCAACCGTTCGGGCAGCCGGTGACCCGCAGCACAATGTGTTCCTCACCCACGCCGTGTTTTTCCATGACGTTTTCTACCTGGTCCACAAAGCCCGGCAGGAAGCGTTCGGCTTCGGCCATCGCCAGTGGGCAGGTTGGGAAGGAGACACAGGCCATGGAGTTTTCACGCTGGGGCTTGGCGGCGGCCATCAGGCCATGATCCCGAGCCAGGGCTTCGATACGTCCTTTCTCGCCCTCCGGTACCCCGGCGACAATCAGGTTCTGGTTCGCTGTCAGGCGGAAATCCCCCTGGTGAATTTTTGCGATTTCCAGCAGGCCAGTTTTCAATGGGCGGCCCGGGTAATCCAGGATACGGCCATTTTCAATAAACAGGGTCAGGTGCCATTGGTCATCCACCCCTTTCACCCAGCCAATACGGTCGCCACGGCCGGTAAACTCATAAGGGCGAACCGGGGCAAAGGTGATACCAGCCCGGCGCTCAACCTCAGCCTTAAATACCTCCACCCCCACACGCTCAAGGGTGTATTTGGTTTTGGCATTTTTACGGTCAGTACGGTTGCCCCAGTCACGCTGGGTAGTGACCACCGCTTCCGCCACCGCCAGGGTGTGCTCCAGCGGGATAAAGCCAAATTCGCTGGCCGTGCGGGCGTAGGTGTTCTTATTACCGTGGTCGATGGATAAACCGCCGCCCACCAGCAGGTTGAACCCCACCAGGCGGCCATTTTCCGCTACCGCCACAAAGTTCATGTCGTTGGCATGGAGATCCACATCATTCTGCGGCGGGATCACCACGGTGGTTTTGAATTTACGCGGCAGGTAGGTCGATCCCAGGATCGGCTCTTCATCGGTGGTAGCGACTTTTTTCTGATCCAGCCAGATCTCTGCATAGGCACGGGTGCGCGGCAGCAGGTGTTCAGACAATTTCTTCGCCCACTCATAAGCCTCAACATGGAGCTGAGACTCCACCGGGTTGGAGGTACAGAGCACGTTGCGGTTCACGTCATTGGCGGTTGCCAGCGCATCCAGACCGACTTCGGCCAGCATCTGGTGGGCCGGTTTAACGTTATTCTTCAAAATGCCGTGGAACTGGAAGGTCTGGCGGTTGGTCAGCCGGATACTGCCGTAAATAGTGTTATCAGCGGCAAATTTATCAATGGCCTGCCATTGCCGGGTGGTGATTACCCCGCCGGGCAAGCGGCAACGCAGCATCATGGCATGGCGTGGCTCCAGCTTCTGGGCCACGCGCTCGGCGCGGATGTCTCGGTCATCCTGCTGATACATACCGTGGAAGCGGATCAGTAAGAAGTTATCGCCGTTGAAGCCACCGGTCAGACCGTCGTTTAGGTCTTCCGCGATAGTGCCCCGCAGGTAATTGCTCTGCTGCTTTAAGCGTTCGGCATCGGCCAATTTGCCTTCGACCACCAGTGGCCCAGGGTGTTTTTCACTCATTAATAGACGTCCCGCTGATATCGGCGCTCAATGCGCAGCTCACTCAAAAATTCGTCCGCCGTTTCGGCGTCCATTGCGCCATATTCGGCAATCACTTCCAGCAAAGCCTGCTCAACGTCTTTCGCCATGCGATTAGCGTCCCCGCAGACATAAATGTGGGCGCCGTCATTAATCCAGCGCCACACTTCGGCTCCCTGCTCACGCAGTTTGTCCTGTACGTATATTTTATGGGCCTGATCCCGTGACCAGGCCAGGTCGATGCGGTTGAGCAGCCCGTCTTTGACGTAACGTTGCCACTCCACCTGGTAGAGAAAATCTTCGGTAAAATGCGGGTTGCCAAAGAACAGCCAGTTTTTACCGCTGGCCCCTTCGGCATCACGCTGTTGCATAAAGGCACGGAACGGCGCGATACCGGTGCCCGGGCCAATCATTATCACCGGGGTTTCCGGGTTGGCGGGCAAACGGAAGTTGTCGTTATGCTCGATAAACACCCGTATTTCGCCATCTTCTTCCACTCGGTCAGCCAGGTAACCGGAGGCACCGCCGCTGCGGGCGCGGCCTTCGATGTCATAGCGCACCACGCCTAAGGTAACGTGGACTTCGCTTTCGGTTTCCGCCTGGGAGGAGGCAATGGAATAAAGCCGTGGGGTCAACGGACGCAGCAGGCCAACCAGTGCCTGAGCCTCCAACTGGGCCGGGGCATAACGCACCATGTCGACAATCGGCGTGGTGGCCGCAAACTGTTGCAGGGCGGTTTTATCGCCCACTTTATCCAGCAGGGCGTCGTTACGGGTCAGGGTGGCATAGTTTTCGACGATATTGGCGGTATTAACCGTCAATTCAAAGTGCCACTGCAAGGCCTCGCGCAGCGGCTGGGTTTTGCCTTCCACATCGACAATTTCATCCCCGGTAAGCCATAGCAATTCCACCAGTTCCTGCACCAGCGCCGGATCGTTTTGATACCACACCCCCAGCGCATCACCGGGCTGGTAACGCAGGCCAGAATCCCCGAGGTCAATTTCAAGATGGCGCACGTCTTTGTCGGAATCGCGGCCGGTGATCTTCTGGTTTACGGCAAGGGCTGCCGTTAACGGGGCTTCTTTAGTGTACGGGCTGGTGAAGATTTCATTCACGCTACCGCTGGCCGCCACCGCCACCTCTTCTTTGGGCGCACGCTGTTTTAACACCTCAACGATACGCTCACGCCAGGCCTGGGCCGCAGGCTGGAATTCAACATCGGAATCCACCCGATCCAGCAGGCGCTCGGCACCCAGCTCCGCCA
Organism: uncultured Enterobacteriaceae bacterium; assembly: GCA_966186435.1. Lineage (GTDB taxonomy): Bacteria > Pseudomonadota > Gammaproteobacteria > Enterobacterales > Enterobacteriaceae > CBIFWW01. The sequence continues at coordinate 8,012 of CBIFWW010000026.1, read as the reverse complement.
GGCGGTTGTCAAAATCCTTACCAGATTGGCAGAAAAATTCGTAGGAAGTATCCCCGAGGCCGAAGACCGCAAATGCCGTATCCTTCATGGCCGGGGCTTTTTTGGAGAACAGGAATTTGTGCAGCGCCACGGCTTCTTCCGGCGGCTCCCCTTCCCCTTGTGTCGATGTGACCACCACCAGCAACTTTTCCTGGCCGATGGTTTTGAATTTGTAATCCCCGGCATTCACCAAATTGACATTAATTTTTGCCGCTAACAGATCGTCACGCAGGGCTTCCGCCACCCGGCGGGCATTACCGGTCTGGGAGGCGGAGAGCAGCGTAACGCTGGCGGCCACCGCCGCTGGTGCAGGCGCTGCCACGCTACCCGCAGGCTGATTGATCAGCCCCCAGAAATAGCCAGAAAGCCAGGCAAGCTGGGTGGGTGAGTAATCACTGGTGGCGGCCTGGAGGCGCGCCAGTTGCTCCGGTGTGAGAGGGAGCATCGCGGTGGGTGGGGCCAAAGTTGTCATGCGTTGTGGGGTTCCGATAGCCAGGCTGATGTTTTATCTAAAGTAAGGTTAACTGGAGGGATAATAACAATTAAAGAAGAGCTAGAAATATCAAATAACCAAAAGTGCTAACCTGATTTAGTGATGAGATTAACCACCGGATGTGGTTAGTTAATTTATTGAGAGTAAACTCGCCTTCTTTATGGGCTGGAATACGGATGCGCCAGTTGGCTAATTGCTGTAATATGCGGCGGTTTTTTCGCAAGTTTGAGACCGTATTATGGCTACCACCCTGTTTAAAGATTTTATGTTTGAGGCAGCACACCATCTGCCGCACGTTCCTGCAGGCCACAAATGCGGCCGCCTCCACGGCCACTCATTTATGGTTCGCCTGGAAATCACTGCTGACGTGGACCCACACACAGGTTGGATCATGGATTTTGCCGAGCTAAAAGCCGCTTTCCAGCCCACCTATGACCGGCTCGACCACTATTATCTGAATGATATCCCTGGCCTGGAAAACCCGACCAGTGAAGTACTCTCCCGCTGGATTTGGGATCAGCTCAAACCGTTGGTCCCACTGCTGAGCGCGGTGATGATCAAAGAAACCTGCACCGCTGGCTGTGTCTACCGCGGCGAGTAAGCCTATTCGCCTGAATACTCAGGCGATATTTATCTGTGCACCCTATCAATTTCTCCTGACGCCTGATGTGACAAAATACCGCCGATAATAAGGAGGGTTACCTATGTCACAACAGGACGTTGATGTCATCATCGTGGGTGCCGGTATTGCCGGGGCTTGTAGCGCGGTGTTGTGCGCCAGGGCCGGTTTATCGGTCTTGCTGTTGGAACGCGCCACCACACCCGGTGCCAAAAACCTCTCCGGCGGCCGCATCTACGGTTACGCCTTTGAAGATATATTCCCTGATTTCGCCCATCAGGCTCCTCTGGAGCGTGAAGTGGTGCGGGAGAGCTTCAGCCAGTTAACCTCCGAAGGTGCCACCACCCTAAGCTGGCATAATAGTGAACCGGCCCAACGCCGTTCCTGGAGCGTGCTGCGCGCCCGTTTCGATCCCTGGCTGTTTGCTCAGGCCGAGGCCGAGGGGGTGACTTGCCTGACAGGCACCACCGTGGACAGCCTGATTGTAGAAGGGCAAAAGGTATGCGGGGTGCGCTGTGGCGAAGAGGCGATTCACGCCCGGCTGGTGATTCTGTGCGAAGGGGCCAATACCCTGTTAGCAGAGCAGCACGGGCTGGTGATCCCGCTTTCCCAGGATAGCCTGGCCATTGGCGTCAAAGAGGTACTAGCCCTGCCCGCGAACACCCTCGAAGACCGCTTCAACCTGGAGCCGGGCCAGGGTGCCGCCTGGCTGTTTAGCGGCGGGATCTGCGAAGACCTGCCGGCGGGTGGGTTTATCTATACCAACCGCGACACCCTTTCCGTGGGGCTGGTGTGCCCGCTCTCCAGCGTGTCCCGGGCCAGTAAACCCCTTGCCACTATGCTGGCAGATTTTAAGCAGCACCCGACGTTACGCCCATTATTGCGGAGTGCGGAAACCCTGGAATACGCCGCTCATATGGTGCCGGAGGGTGGGCTGCACACCGTGCCGGATAAGCTGGCCGGGCCGGGCTGGATCCTGGCGGGGGACAGCGCCCGTTTCTGCGTCAACACCGGGTTTACGATACGCGGCATGGATATGGCCGCACTTTCTGCCCGGGCGGCGGCGCAGACCGCGCTGCTGGCCTGCCGGGGCAACCCGGAGGTGCTGGATATGAACGAGGTTTATCGCAATTATCTGGCGGAGAGTACCCTGCGGAACACCCTGGCACGCTACCGTCACGTTCCAGGCTTATTGCAAGGCTCCAGAGGCTGGTTTAAAGATTATCCCGCCATGAGTCACGCCATTTTGAAAGAGGTTTATCAGGCCGGTCATTATCCCCCGGCCCCCTTAGCCAGCCTGCTGTGGAAGCATGGCCGTAAACGCGGCCTGACCCGTCTGGCCCTGGATACTATAAGGAGCATCCGATGCCTGTAGGCCTGGAAAAAAAACTGGCGGCGAATCGCTATAACCCCGGTACCACCAGCCATATTATCCCCTGCCGCGATCCCGATGCAGCAGCGGCAGCCCTGTTAGTCAAAGCCTGCCCGGCAGGCCTGTTCAGCCTCAGCCCGCAAGGGGAACTGAAGGTAAATTTTCACGGTTGCCTGGAGTGCGGTACTTGCCGCGCCCTGTGCGGCCCCTTGGCCCTGAGCCGCTGGCGCTATCCTGAGGCCGGTAACGGCCTGTTTTTACGCTATGGTTAATGGTTTTGCCCTTTGTTTCGGAGAATATCGCAGTGCCCCTACTCAACTTACTTAAACAGTCACCGGTGATTGCCGCAGTAAAAGACAATGCCAGCCTGAAGCAGGCCATCGCCTCAGACTGCAAATTTATCTCGGTGCTGTATGGCAATATCTGCACCATCAGCCAGATTGTCGGGCAAATTAAAAAAGCCGGGAAATATGCCTTCGTTCACGTTGATTTGCTGGAAGGCACCTCAAATAAGGAGATCGTGATTGATTTCCTGAAGCTGGTGACGGCGGCCGACGGTATTATCAGCACCAAAGCATCAATGGTGAAAGCCGCCCGCGCCCAGGGGTTTTTCACCATCCACCGGATCTTTTTGGTGGATTCGATCTCCTATCACAATATCGATCGTCAAGTGGCGCAGTCCAACCCGGACTGTGTGGAGATCCTGCCAGGCTGTATGCCGAAGGTACTGGGTTGGGTGACAGAGAAGATCCACCAGCCGATCATTGCCGGTGGCCTGGTGTGTGATGAAGAGGACGCCCGCCTGGCATTGGCTGCCGGGGCATCAGCCTTGGCTACCACCAATACCGGGGTCTGGACGCTAGCCACCGGACTTAGCCGCTAACCGCGCCAGCTCACGCAGCACCGGCAGCATCTCATCAACGATGCCCACATCAGCCTGTTTAAAAATAGCGGCACTGGCATCGGTATTGATCGCCACCACCTTTCGGCTGGCGCTGATGCCATAACTGAATGCCGGTGCGCCGGAAACCCCTGCCGCCAGGCAAACTTCAGGGGCCACCAGCGCGCCGGACATGCCTATCAGGCTGTCCATCGGCAGCCAACCATTCATCACCGCCTGGCGGCTGCCGCCGGGTTGCGCGTTTAATTGTTGCGCCAGGCGGCAAGCTTCCTGCGCGCCACCTGCACTCCCGGCACCTTCGCCAATCGCCAGTACCCAGGTGGCTTGCTCCAGCCCTTTACCTTGAATAATAGGTTCGATCTGATGATCCAGGCTCCAACCCGGTACGGCAGGATCAACGGCGATCTGCCTGGTGATAGGCGGCAGCGGATCGGCGGCGATCGATCCCAGTGAACGCCGGGCCACCGCCAGATAACAGGGGGTGGCCCCAGGTATCAGGGTGGCATACAGCCCATTACCCCAGGCCCCCTTCTCCACTTGTAACTCAGCGCCGGGGATAATGCGCCGGGCCTGGTTTATGGTGCAACCGCCCAGCCGAGTGCTGAGGCGGGTGGCGTACTCCATGCTGCTGCTGTCACCGGGGAAAATCACCACATCGGCGGGCTGGCTGGCCAGGGCATCAGACAGCGCGGCCAGCACCACCTGGCTATCGGGCCAGGGGTTGTCGCAATCCAGCTGCCAGTGCTGGCAGGCTGCGCTATCAATCTGGCTATCCGTTAAAAACTGCGCTATCGCCTGCTGATGCTCAGGGGCAGTATGGCGGGTGGTGACCATCACAATCTTCATTGAGCCAGCTCCGGCTTTAACCATTCTTCCCACAGAATACGGGCTTTTTCTTCCGGCGAGTTGCCGCTGATAATGTGCCCTGCCCGGCCTGATGTCGGGCGGGTAAGCTGGCAGCAGGTGGGGGCTGGCGCGGCGATGGCAGTAGCAGTTTGCCGGGCAATCGCTACTTTGGCCGCCGCCATCTTCTGTTGCACCGTTGGCACTCTCAGGGCATAGCGGCCATTATTTATCATGGCGAACACCATCGGCGGGCGCACCCGGCGGCGATGGCGATACCCGTCCAGCTCCTGCTCCACCAGGATATCCCCGGCGTCGACGGTAAAATCCACTACCCCTGCCAGGCAGGGCCACCCGAGTCGTGCAGCCACCTGCCAGGGCACCTGGCCGTTATTACCTTCACTACTTTGGCTGCCACAAATAATTAAGTGCTGGGGATGCTGTTGAACGTATTCAGCCAGCGCCTGTGCCACCGCACCGGGGTGGAAAACGCTGCTCCCCGGCAATGGGCTTGCCTGCACTAACGGGCCAAACCCCAATGCGGCGAGCTGGCGCATCAGTGGGGCTGCGCTTTGCTCGCCCCTATTCCAGGCAGTATAGGTGAATGCAACATCCTGCGGCCGGTTGCTGAGCATCACTTCCGCGGCAGCCTGTTCATCAGGCCCGAGTACGCGGCGGATCCAGGCCGTTTCTGGCCCTTGAGTGCCTTCGGCGGCAGCCTGCCAATCCCGCTCGGTTAACCCTGGCAGGTCTGGCTCAGCCCTGAAGGCTAACAGGATGTTCATTCACCCCCTCCTTTACCGGCTTTTTATGCTCCGCCGCCGCCGAAAGGGGTAAGTCTTTGGTTTCCGGCGCCCACAGCACCGACACCACCAGCCCCACGGCCAATACGCCACACAGAATAAACATGGTCAGTTGCAAGCCGTAGTTCACCAGGGCCAGCGGTAATAGCACCGTGGCGATGGCGGAACCCAGGCGGCTCATGGAGGTAGCAAACCCCACCCCTAATGAGCGGATATCCGTTGGAAAGCTTTCTGCCGGGAGCACCCCCACCAGATTACTGACGGCGGAGATAGCGGTGGTAAAAATCACAAACAGAACCAGCGTCCACCAGCCCGGCGTATTGGCGGTGATCGCCAACAGGCCCAGAGTCACCATCAGCAATGTAAAGCTGGTAATCAAAAAGCCACGACGGGAGAAGCATTGGGTTAGCACCAACCCGAGTAACGCCCCAACCACTAGCAACATATTGAGGAAGATGCTGGCGGTCACCCCATCTTCCATACCGATAGAAGAGGTGATGGTTGGCAGCCAGGTGTAAATCACAAACCACGGGATGACCAGGCAGGCAAAGAACAGGCTGTTAAACGCGGTGCGCCGCCAGACGCTGGGGGCAAAGAGGGTCATAAAGGAGCGGGACGTGGTGGCTTTTAGCTCATCACCAATGATCACGTTCGGGCCGAGGAAGCGTAGCACCACATCGGCGGCCTCTTTAAACCTTCCCTGCCGCAGTAACCAGCGCGGGGATTCTGGCGTACCCCTGCGCAGAAGGGTAATGATCAGTGCGGGTAAGGCGGCAGAGGCCAACAGCCAGCGCCAGGCTTCAGGCCCCATGCCTATCAACTGGTGTCCGACCACGCCCGCCACCACATAACCGAGTGTCCAGACCACGCTAAAGGCCCCGAGCAGTACCCCGCGGTACTTGCGCGGCGAGAATTCCGCCAATAGCGTGTGTCCCACGGAGTAATCGCCCCCCAGGCCAAAGCCCATTACCACCCGCAAAATAAACAGTTGCTCCGGGGTTTGCGCAAAGAATTGCAGGAAAGATGCGAGGGTAATCAGAGCAAAGCTGAGGGTAAAAATTTTCTGGCGGCCTATATGATCGGAAAGCCAGCCCAATAACAAGCTCCCGAGGAACAAGCCCAGCAGCGCAGCGCCGCCAATTAAGCCTTCCTCCAGAGGGGACAAATTCATTTGTGGGGTAAGTTGTACCAGGGCATAGCCAATCACCCCCAGCACGTAACCATCTGTCAGATGGGCGCCAAAAGTCAGCCCGGCAATGCGGCAATGAAAACGTGTGAGAGGCAGGTCATCCATTTTTATCGGTGTGGCGTTCATGACTCTCCCTATTAAACGCAGCAAATTGCGGCCCCCGCAGGGGCCGCCGATGATTATTTCTCGATAGGATAGATACACCCTGGGTTCATGATGCCTTTCGGGTCGAACTGATCTTTCAGCCCCTTGAGGATTTTGTATGCGGTGCCGTGCTCATCCTTGGTCCAGTGAACGCGGTGTTTACCAATACCGTGGTGGTGCACCATTGAACCACCGTGGCGAATAGTTTCTTCACAGATGATCTTGTTCAGCGGGTTGTGATACTTGTCGATTTCCTCTTCTGGCTTGCAGTCCACAACGTTGTAGTCATAGACGAAATACATATTGGTACCAGTCACATAGCTATGAGAAGAGTGGCCACCAAGCATAGTGATATCCTGCGCTGATGGGAATTCATCACGGATACGTCGGATCACATTTTCATAAATTTCATGAATGCAGCTCCAGTTCCCGGAGACTTCGGTGGTGAAGCCCATGTTGCCGGTTTTCAGGATCTGAACACGTTCAGCAGCCACTTTCTCCGGACCCCAGTTGAGGTTGTTGAACCAGGTTTCAATCAGTTTGCTGTCTACGCGTTCACACTCAGGATAACGGGCCACCACTTCGGCAATACCGTCACCGGTGGCCTGGGCGATACGCTTGTTACCTTCTGCCATAAAGATCAGCACACAGCGGCCATCGGCAAAGTGGGTGAAGTGCTGGGTGCCATCTTCCGCATCATAAAGACGGGCAATGGATGGGCGGTAGCCTTCGGTCATCACTTCACGCAGGATGTTGAAGCCGGTCTTCATGTTGTCCAGAACGTAACCGTAGAACAGGTTATTTTCTGGCATGTATTTGAAAATCTTCACGGTCACTTCGGTGATAAAGCACAGCGCACCTTCGTTGCCGATGATGACGTGGCGGATATCCGGGCCAGCGGCACGGCGCGGCACGTTTTTGATGCGGGTGATGGAGCCATCGGGGAAGACCGCTTCTAGGCCGATAACCATATCTTCAATGGCACCGTACAGGGTAGAGAACTGACCGATACTGCGGGTTGCCACCAGGCCGCCCATCTGCGCCAGCGGCTTGGACTGCGGGGAGTGGCCGGTGGTGTAGCCTTTCTCGCGCAGGGCATTTTCCAGTACTTCTAACGGCACGCCACACTGGGCCGTCGCCTGTAAGTTCTCAATATCAATATTGAGTATTTTGTTCATCCCGGAGCCATCGAGCACTACAGAGTCTTCTACCACTGTCTCCAGACCGCCTTCAGTGGCGGATGCGCCGGTACGCGGCACCCCGGAGATGCCATTTTCGTTCATAAAGGCCAACACGCGGGAGACTTGCTCGGTATCGGCAACTTTTACTACTGCGGCAGGCAGTGGCAGGGTGAAGATCCCGTGGATATCCGGGAATTTACGGAAACGGTCGATACTGTTGCGTTGCAGGACTTTCTCATCGGTATTGACGCGCTCTGGACCAACGATTTCTTTTAAATTTTCAACAATTGCCTGACGAGACAAAGACATAACAGCTCCTTCCGAATTTCATGGAATATATATCCGTCATATTTCAAGCTGCCTGTGTATGGGCATTTCTACAACTTGAATTATTTTAGGAAAAGTAATAATTGAATATGTAAGTGATT
>CBIFWW010000025.1:0-28624 GCA_966186435.1 uncultured Enterobacteriaceae bacterium | reverse complement strand
GGCACCGGTTTTTGATACCGGCATTCCCTGGTTCGAATCCAGGTACCCCAGCCAAATAAAATAGCCCGCTTCTTTAAGTGGGCTATTTGCTATCCGCCATTCGGCAAATCTAAACAGGGGCTGTTGCCCCTGTCGCTTATAACCCCAGGGCGTACTTCAATGCCCGACGTTTTAATACCCCGGCTTTAGACGCAGCCATCAGCCCCAGATTACGTACTACCTTGAGCGGCCCCTTGTCATTGCTGAAGCCAGCATAGAACATATCCATGCCGCTTTGCATTAACAGGTTATCCGGCAACCGGCGGCGCTGATAACGTTTCAAAACCGGCAACGACCACCAGTCCTCGCCATTGCTGCGGCTTTGGACCAGCACCGCTATTAACGCATCCACATCCCGATAACCCAGGTTCACCCCCTGCCCGGCTAATGGGTGGATGGTATGGGCGGCATCCCCAACCAGGGCTAAGCCTGGCTGCACATATTGCAGCGCATGGCGGCGCACCAGCGGGAAGCTACCGCGAGCCACCGGCGTCACGTTACCCAGCCGAGCCGGGAAGTGGCGGCTAATGGCCTCTTGCAGCTGTTCCAGCGGCAAGGACTGCAACTGGCGGATGCGCGATGGCGTGTCGTACCACACCAGCGAGGCCCAGTTATCATAAAGCGGTAAGAATGCCCGTGGGCCATCGGGGGTGAAGGCCTGCCAGGTGGCATCACCCGGCGCGAAATCACAGGCCACGGTAATCAGCATGCAGGATTGCGCATACTCCCAGCCGTGGAGGCCGATGCCAGACCAGGCGCGGATCATTGAGTTGGCCCCATCAGCCCCCATCACCATCCGGGCCACCAGCGGAGCGCCATCGGTAAAGTGCAGCCAATGGCGGCCGTCTTTTTCTTCCATCCGGGTCAACATCGCCAGGCAGCGCAGGGTGATATTGTGATGGGCCACCAGCGCATCCCACAGCACCGTTTGCAGCACCCGGTTTTCAACCATATAGCCTAATTCGGGCAACGCCAGCTCATCGGCATTAAACACCACATGGGCCGATTCCCACTCCCAGGTTTCCAGTTGCCGGTAAGGGTGGCAACGCTTGCCTAATACGGTTTGCCATACGCCCAGTTCCTTCAGTAATGCAACAGAGGCACTGCTGATGGCAGAAACCCGCACATCCGGCGGCCCCTCCAGCGCCACCGCAACCGGCGCCGCCTGCTCAATCACCGTGACTTGGAAGCCCTGCTGCGCCAGCCCCAGCGCCAACGCCGCGCCAACCATTCCGCCGCCTACCACGGCAACTTCAGAGTGTTGATTCTCCATCGGTCTTTTCCTTTTCAAAAGATGCCGCCCAGTTTACCGGAATTTATGGCCCCCAGGGTAAGGCCCGTCACTGGTCATGAGTCAACCAAAGCATTACAATATGCCCCCTTTAGCGTGGCCTTTATGAGCAATGGCAAGTCGATGACCAAAAAACTCCATATTAAAACCTGGGGCTGTCAGATGAACGAGTACGATTCATCGAAGATGGCCGATCTGCTGGAATCCACCCACGGCTTTACGCTGACGGAGGTAGCAGAAGAAGCAGACGTTCTGCTGCTTAATACCTGCTCGATTCGCGAGAAAGCGCAAGAGAAGGTGTTTCACCAGTTAGGCCGCTGGAAACTGCTGAAAAACAAAAACCCTAAAATTATTATTGGCGTTGGCGGCTGTGTGGCCTCCCAGGAAGGGAAACTGATCCGCCAGCGTGCCCACTATGTGGATATCATCTTCGGGCCACAAACCCTACACCGCCTGCCAGAAATGATAAGCCAGGTAAGCGGTGCCATCACGCGCCGTCCGGTAATTGATGTGAGTTTCCCGGAGATCGAGAAATTCGACCGCCTGCCGGAGCCTAAGGCCGATGGCCCTACCGCCTTCGTCTCTATTATGGAAGGCTGCAATAAATATTGTACTTACTGCGTGGTGCCATATACCCGTGGTGAGGAAGTGAGCCGCCCGGCGGATGATATTATTCTGGAAATCGCCCAATTGGCGGCCCAGGGCGTGCGTGAAGTAAACCTGCTGGGACAGAACGTGAATGCCTACCGCGGCGCAAACTTCGATGGATCCATCTGTAGCTTTGCCGAGTTACTACGTCTGACGGCGGCCATTGATGGTATTGACCGAATTCGTTTCACCACCAGCCACCCTATCGAATTTACCGATGATATTATTGATGTTTATCGCGACACCCCGGAGCTGGTGAGCTTCCTGCATTTGCCAATTCAAAGCGGCGCAGACCGGGTGCTGACCATGATGGGCCGAACGCACACTACTCTCGAATACAAATCGATTATCCGTAAGCTGCTGGCCGCCCGCCCGGATATCCAAATTAGTTCTGACTTTATCGTCGGCTTCCCTGGCGAAACTCAGCAAGATTTCGAGCAGACCATGAAGCTGATTGGCGAAGTCAATTTCGACGTGAGCTTTAGCTTTATCTTCTCTGCCCGCCCGGGGACACCGGCTGCCGATATGGTGGATGACGTGCCCGATGAAGAGAAAAAGCAGCGTCTATATATTTTGCAGGACCGTATCAATCAGCAAGCCATGGCCTGGAGCCGCCGTATGTTGGGCACCACCCAGCGTATCCTGGTAGAAGGCACCTCACGCAAAAGCATTATGCAGCTCACTGGCCGTACCCCTAACAACCGGGTGGTGAACTTTGAAGGCACCCCGGACATAGTTGGTAAATTTGCCGATGTCGAGATCCTGGAAGTGCTGACCAACTCCCTGCGCGGCAAACTGGTGCGCACTGAAGAACAAATGGGCCTGCGGGTGACGGAATCCCCAGAATCAGTCATTGCCCGTACCCGCAAAGAAGATGATCTGGGCGTCGGTATTTATCAGCCCTGATTATTGAATTCCTATTATGGCGGGCTGTCTGGCCCGCCTGTTTCATTATTCGACACTTGCATTCTGAACTTGTCACCCAAATATCCAATGGGAGCCTTGCGCCCTGCCTTTACAGTGTGAATAATTTTCTAATGGCAGGTGCATCAGCACGCCGGAGATTCACGCCGACAGCCCCGAATCAGGTAAGAGGAATAATTTGAATATCGAAACCCGTGAATTACTGCTGGAGCCAGCAGATAACGCTCGTTTACTGAGCCTGTGCGGCCCCTTTGATGACAACATCAAACAACTGGAACGCCGGTTGGGAATCGAAATCAACCGCCGTGACAACCATTTCAAGCTCACTGGCCGTACGCTGACGGTGAATGCCGCCGCCGATATCCTGCGCCATTTATATGTTGATACTGCGCCAATGCGCGGTAAAACTCAGGATATCGACCCTGAGCAAATCCACCTCGCGATCAAAGAGTATCGCGTGCTGGAGCAGGCCGCCGAAAGCGTGCCAGAGTACGGCAAGGCCGTGAATATCAAAACCAAGCGTGGGGTGATTAAGCCACGCACCCCGAATCAGGCCCAATACATCGCCAACATTCTCGATAACGACATTACCTTCGGGATTGGTCCTGCCGGGACCGGTAAGACCTATCTGGCCGTTGCCGCTGCCGTGGATGCCCTGGAGCGCCAGGAGATCCGCCGCATTCTGCTGACCCGCCCGGCGGTGGAGGCTGGGGAGAAACTGGGCTTTCTGCCAGGGGATCTGAGCCAGAAGGTTGACCCGTACCTGCGCCCGCTGTACGACGCCCTGTTTGAAATGTTGGGCTTTGAAAAAGTTGAAAAACTGATTGAGCGCAACGTCATCGAAGTGGCCCCTCTGGCTTACATGCGCGGCCGCACCCTCAATGATGCCTTTATCATTCTGGATGAAAGCCAGAACACCACTATCGAACAAATGAAGATGTTCCTGACCCGTATTGGTTTTAACTCCAAAGCGGTGATTACCGGGGATATCACCCAGATTGACTTGCCTCGTCACGTGAAGTCTGGCTTGCGCCATGCCATTGACGTGCTGGCAGAAGTCGATGAAATCAGCTTCAACTTCTTCCATAGCGAAGACGTGGTGCGCCACCCGGTGGTTGCGCGGATCGTTAACGCTTATGAAGCATGGGAAGCTGCCGATCAAAAACGTAAAGATGAACTTGCCGAAGAACGTAAGCGCGATGCACTAGCGGCAACCCAGGAGCAAAAATGAGCCAGGTAATTCTCGATTTACAGCTCGCCTGTGAAGACGAAAATGGCCTGCCTGAAGAGGCACGGTTTCAGCACTGGCTGGATGCGGTAATCCCCCAATTCCAGGCCGAGTCTGAAGTAACCATTCGTTTAGTGGATAAAGCTGAAAGCCACGAGTTAAACCTGACCTATCGGGGGATGGACAAACCCACTAACGTGCTGTCCTTCCCTTTCGAAGCCCCTCCGGGCATTGAGCTACCGTTATTGGGCGATTTGATCATTTGCCGCCAGGTGGTGGAACGCGAAGCTAAAGAACAGGAAAAACCGCTGGATGCCCACTGGGCGCACATGGTGGTACACGGCAGCCTGCACCTTCTGGGTTATGATCATATCGAAGACGACGAAGCCGAAGAGATGGAATCCCTGGAAACAGAGATAATGCTTGCTCTTGGGTATGTCGATCCGTACATTGCCGAGAAACAATAGTCCTTCTGGACTTTACTGCCGGGTGCGCCTAATCCCGCCCGGCCAATCATTTACTAACATGAGAACCCAACCCAAACGCCATGAGCGACGATAATTCACACAGTAGCGATAACCCTAGCCCCAGGAAGGGTTTTTTCTCCCTGCTCCTGAGCCAGCTTTTCCATGGCGAACCTAAAAACCGTGACGAACTGCTGGAGCTAATCCGTGATTCCGGGCAAAACGCGCTTATCGATGACGATACCCGTGAAATGCTGGAAGGTGTGATGGACATTGCTGACCAACGGGTCCGCGATATCATGATCCCACGGTCCCAGATGATTACCCTGAAGCGTAACCAGCCTCTGGATGAGTGCCTGGATGTCATTATTGAATCCGCCCACTCCCGCTTCCCGGTGATCAGCGACGACAAAGATCACATCGAAGGAATATTGATGGCAAAGGATTTACTGCCGTTTATGCGCAGTGACTCTGAACCCTTCAGTATGGAAAAGGTACTGCGTACCGCGGTGGTTGTACCGGAAAGCAAACGTGTTGACCGGATGCTGAAAGAGTTTCGCCAGCAGCGCTACCACATGGCCATCGTCATTGATGAATTTGGCGGTGTTTCCGGGTTGGTTACCATTGAAGACATCCTCGAGCTGATCGTCGGCGAAATCGAAGATGAGTACGATGAAGAAGAAGATACCGATTTCCGTCAGTTGAGCCGCCATACCTGGGCTGCTCGGGCGCTGGCCTCCATTGAAGATTTCAATGACGCTTTCGGCACCCATTACAGTGACGATGAAGTCGATACTATCGGCGGCCTGGTGATGCAAGCCTTTGGCCATCTGCCGGCACGGGGTGAAACCATTGACATCGATGGTTACCAGTTCAAAGTCGCCATGGCAGATAGCCGCCGTATCATTCAGGTGCATGTAAGAATACCGGACGATTCCCCGCAGCCTAATCTGGAAGAATGACCCGATAATGGATCTTAATGCATTGATGCAAAGCCAGCGCGCCAGACTCGCGCTGGCAGTAATACTGGGTGCCAGCGGAACGCTGGCATTTTCACCTTATGACTTCTGGCCCGCCGCCCTGCTCTCGCTGGCCGGTCTTCAGGGCCTGACCTTCAACCGCCGCCCGCTGCAAAGTGCCTGGATTGGTTTTGCCTGGGGCTTTGGCTTGTTTGGCTCCGGGATTAACTGGGTGTATGTCAGCATCGCCACTTTCGGCGGCATGCCCGGCCCGGTTAACGTCTTCCTGGTGGTGTTACTCGCCGCCTATCTCTCTCTCTACACCGGTCTGTTTGCCGGGTTACTGGCACGCCTGGCCCCGACCAAAACCTGGTGGCGCGTAGCCCTGGTGGCCCCGGTAGTGTGGCAAATTACTGAATTCCTGCGCGGCTGGGTATTAACCGGCTTCCCGTGGCTCCAGTTCGGTTACAGCCAGATTGATGGCCCACTAAAAGGGCTGGCCCCGATAGTGGGGGTGGAAGGGATAAACTTCCTGTTGATGGCTGTATCCGGCCTGCTGACTCTGGCCTTGTGCGCGCGCCTTTGGTTACCGGCAGTTGTTGCGGTGGTGCTGATGGCCCTGCCTTGGCCGCTACGCTATATCCAGTGGTTCCAGCTGCAACCGGAACGCACTACCAGCGTGGCACTGGTTCAGGGTAATATTCCTCAATCGATGAAATGGGATGAGCGCGAACTGCTCAACACCCTGAAGATTTATCTCGATAGCAGCCAACCACAGATGGGCAAAGCCAAGCTTATCATCTGGCCTGAGTCGGCCATCCCCGACCTGGAGATGAACCAACAGCCGTTTTTGGCGATGATGGATGATTTGATGCGCGCCCACCACTCCACCCTGATTACCGGGATCGTGGATGCGCGGGTTAACAAACAGAACCGTTACGACACCTATAACGCCATCATCACCCTGGGTGAAGGTGCGCCTTATAACTACCGCTCCACCGACCGCTACAATAAAAACCACCTGGTGCCCTTTGGTGAGTTTGTGCCGTTGGAGTCCATCCTGCGGCCGTTAGCGCCGTTCTTTGACTTGCCGATGTCCTCCTTTAGCCGCGGCCCTTACATCCAGCCTCAGTTGGAGGCCAATGGCATCAAATTGACTGCTGCGATCTGCTACGAAATTATCCTCGGCCAACAGGTACGTGATAACTTCCGCCCGGATACCGACTTCCTACTCACGATTTCCAATGATGCCTGGTTCGGCCACTCTGTCGGCCCCTGGCAGCACTTCCAGATGGCGCGTATGCGGGCCATGGAATTGGGCAGGCCGTTACTGCGTAGCACCAACAACGGTGTGACTGCGGTTGTTGGCCCTCAGGGTGAAGTACAGTCCATTATCCCGCAATTTAAACAACAGGTTTTGAAAGCGAAAGTCACGCCAACCCGAGGCCTGACCCCTTATGCCCGTACCGGTAACTGGAGTATATGGGTGATCACCCTGCTGTGCGGATTCGCCGGGGCAATCCTGGCTTTGCGCCAGCGCCGTAAACGCTAAATATCCTTCCACAATGTAAAAAGGCCGGTTGAAACCGGCCTTCTTTATTTCTGGCACACCAATTGCAATTACGGTTTGCAACATATATCGAAACCCCGCGCAATAAATGGAACGGCAGCCAGGTATTAGCCAGAACGCCCATATTACGGGTGCCAACATGGTGCAAAGCCGTTTTTTTTGCCTACATTTGGTGCGGCGAGGTTCGCAAATATAAACAATATAAGCACAACCTGTTTACATATAACCATATAAAATGTTAACAAATAGGCAGCAAGCCGCCTTTGATTGGCACAGCGTTAAACACAACAACATCGACCACATTCACAACCGTTATCAGCACATCCGTGCCTCGATTAAGGAGTTGATATGCAATTACGTAACCTGGCCCATGCAATGGTGGCCATGGGGATGGGCGCCAGCATGGCCCATGCAGCCGACAGCGCGGCCGACCTTGGCCCGACTCTGGATAAAATCAATAAAAATGGGGTGATCGTCGTAGGTCACCGTGAATCCTCCGTCCCGTTCTCTTACTACAACAATCAGCAACAGGTGGTGGGTTACTCTCAGGATTACTCCAACGCGATTGTCGAAGCCGTTAAGAAGAAGCTGAATAAGCCAAACCTGCAGGTGAAAATGCTGCCGGTAACCTCTCAAAACCGTATCCCGCTGTTACAGAACGGCACCTACGATTTTGAATGTGGCTCTACCACTAACAACCTGGAACGCCAGAAGCAGGCCGCGTTCTCTGACACTATTTTCGTTATCGGCACCCGTTTGCTGGTTAAGAAAGGCGGGGACATTAAAGATTTCGCCGATCTTAAAGGCAAAACCGTGGTTGTCACCTCCGGTACCACCTCTGAAATTCTGCTGCACAAGCTGAATGACGAGAAAAAAATGGACATGAAAATTATCAGCGCCAAAGACCATGGTGACTCCTTCCGTACTCTGGAAAGCGGCCGCGCTGTGGCCTTTATGATGGATGACGCCCTGCTGGCCGGTGAACGCGCCAAGGCCAAGAAGCCAGATCAGTGGGAGATCGTAGGTACGCCGCAATCGAAAGAAGCCTACGGCTGTATGTTGCGTAAAGACGATGCACCGTTCAAAAAGCTTATCGATGACACCATCGTTCAGGCTCAAAGCTCTGGTGATGCCACCAAATGGTTCGAGAAGTGGTTTAAAAACCCCATCCCACCGAAGAACCTGAACATGAACTTTGAATTATCTGATGACATGAAAACGCTGTTCAAGACACCAAACGACAAAGCACTGAACTAGTTAACAACAACTTATAAAGGGCATCGCCCTCACGATTGACGATAACTGGCCAGGACAGACAGTACAGCGGATGGCCGTTCCCCATCCGCTGTGAAATCAAGCAGCCACAAACGCGTGGCATCTTGAATTGGCCTTTTCTCAATCTTCAGGGGGTAGCGCAGCTACCCCCTCTTTTTCGGAGTACGTTATGTCTATAGATTGGAACTGGGGAATATTTCTACAGCCCGCCCCGTTCGGCAACACCACCTATCTGGGCTGGTTGTGGAGCGGGTTCCAGGTCACCGTCACTTTATCGATCGTGGCATGGATCATCGCCTTTTTCGTCGGCTCGCTGTTCGGTATTTTGCGTACCGTGCCCAACCGCTGGCTCTCTTCTATTGGCACCCTTTACGTTGAACTGTTCCGTAATGTGCCGCTGATCGTCCAATTCTTTACTTGGTATCTGGTGATCCCGGAATTCCTGCCGGTAGATATTGGCATGTGGTTTAAATCGGAATTGGATCCGAATATTCAGTTCTTTGTCTCCTCGGCACTCTGTCTCGGCCTGTTTACTGCGGCCCGGGTGTGTGAACAGGTGCGCGCGGCGGTGCAATCCCTGCCCCGGGGCCAAAAGAATGCCGCCCTGGCGATGGGCCTGACTTTGCCGCAAGCCTACCGCTACGTGCTGCTGCCCAACGCCTACCGGGTGATCGTTCCGCCGATGACCTCGGAAATGATGAACCTGGTAAAAAACTCCGCCATTGCTTCAACCATTGGCCTGGTGGATATGGCGGCACAGGCCGGTAAGTTGCTGGATTACTCCGCCCATGCCTGGGAGTCCTTCACTGCTATCACTCTGGCCTATGTCCTGATTAACACCGTGATCATGCTGATCATGCACCTGGTGGAACGTAAAGTTCGTTTGCCTGGCAACCTGGGGGGCAAATAAATGTACGAGTTTGACTGGAGTTCCATCGTTCCTTCCCTGCCCTTCCTGTGGCAAGGGATGATCATTACCTTGAAGATCACCCTGACAGCCATTGTGGTCGGTATTGTTTGGGGGACGATCCTGGCGGTGATGCGCCTCTCCCCCTTCAAACCTATTAGCTGGTTTGCCAGCGCCTATGTGAACGTGTTCCGATCCATCCCACTGGTGATGGTGCTGCTGTGGTTCTATCTGATCGTGCCTGGCTTCCTGCAAACAGTATTGGGGGTATCGCCAAGCACCGATATCCGCCTGATTTCTGCCATGGTGGCTTTCTCGATGTTTGAAGCAGCCTACTACTCAGAGATTATTCGTGCCGGGATCCAGAGCATCTCCCGCGGGCAATCCAGCGCGGCGCTGGCGCTGGGGATGACCCACTGGCAATCCATGCAGCTGATTATTTTGCCTCAGGCATTCCGCGCCATGGTGCCGCTGCTGCTAACCCAGGGAATTGTGTTATTTCAGGATACCTCCCTGGTTTACGTACTCAGTTTGGCTGACTTCTTCCGCACGGCTTCCAATATCGGCGAACGCGACGGCACCCAGGTAGAAATGATCCTGTTTGCAGGCGCGGTGTACTTTATCATCAGCCTCAGCGCCTCGCTGTTGGTCACCTGGCTTAAGAAAAGGACTGTATAATGATTTCCCTGAAAAATGTGTCTAAGTGGTATGGTCAATTTCAGGTGCTAACTGACTGCTCCACCGAAGTAAAAAAAGGTGAGGTTGTGGTGGTATGCGGGCCTTCCGGCTCCGGTAAATCCACCCTGATCAAAACCGTGAATGGGCTGGAGCCGGTTCAGAAAGGGGTTATCAGCGTGAATGGGACCCAGGTTAATGATAAGAAGACCAACCTTGCCCAACTGCGGGCCAAAGTGGGGATGGTATTCCAGCATTTTGAACTGTTCCCGCACCTGTCGATTATCGAAAACCTGACCCTGGCCCAGGTCAAGGTGCTGAAACGCGATAAAGCTGCCTCCCGGGAAAAAGCCAAAAAGCTGTTAGAGCGGGTTGGCCTTTCCGCCCATGCGGACAAATACCCGGCCCAGCTCTCCGGTGGCCAGCAGCAGCGTGTGGCGATTGCCCGAGCGCTGTGCATGGATCCGGTGGCAATGCTGTTCGATGAACCTACCTCCGCCCTCGACCCAGAAATGATCAACGAGGTACTGGATGTGATGGTTGAACTCGCCAATGAAGGGATGACCATGATGGTGGTGACCCATGAAATGGGCTTTGCCCGTAAAGTGGCTAACCGGGTGATCTTCATGGATGAGGGCAAGATTGTCGAAGACGCCGATAAAGATCAATTCTTCGCCAACCCGGCCTCTGACCGCGCCAAAGATTTCCTCGCCAAGATCCTCCACTGATAAAAACGCGCGCAGTCTGGCCGCCAGATTGCGCGCTGTTTCACGCTTTTGCCGCCTTGTTATCGTGGCCCCAGGCCGGAAGGTTGATGACCGTGGAGGATCACTCTGGGCTAACCGGCATGGCACCGAATGTGCAGGTGATGGTGAATATAGACAGGCAGGAATTTGTCGAACTGCTGGCTAAAGCCTTAGCGTTTTATCATTAAGCAGGAATAAGAGGGCCAATGGCCCCCTGACTATTAAGGCTCGAAGGGACGACGTTGGAACTGGTTATGGCCGCATTTCGGGCAAACCGGCAGCACCTCAGGGGTGTAGATGGCGATGTGATGATGGCAGTTTTCACACACCAGATTGCCTAATCCCACAACTTCACCGCTGTGATAAACCCCGTGGTGATTAAGATCCTGGAACACCTCCCGCCATTCCAGTTGGGTTTTGTCGGTGATATCTGCCAACTCCTGCCACAGGCTTTCTTTAATCACCCGCAAAAACACGCTGTCTTCCAGTTCATCCTCGCTCTCCTGATAGCTCCGGGCAAACTCTTCCAAATCCCGGCGTACCGCCCGAGTAATCTCATCAATTTCGGTGTGGGTTAACTCCCCGGTTTGCTGCATTTTTTGTCTGGCGCTAGTCACCAGTTTGTCGATATCTCGCTCTCCTCCCTTCAGCCGGGCGGTTAATGTAGCCACCAGTTCGCGGTAATATTGCGCCACCTTGTTCATCGTCTTCCCTCCAGTATCTGGCTAAGCTCTTCTAATAATAGACGTTAATCCCCAAGCGCACTGTTAGCACCCGCACGGGGTTCGAAAAAACGTACAAAGCGATTCATCCAGAGAAATCCGCCCCCGGCGGCGCTAAACACTGTTTTGGCGAGTGCATATCGGCTATGCTATGCCGATCTAAATGTATACCGTAAATGCTACATTCGTAGCTGTATTTAAAAACAGGACTACTGGCAGCCATGCAAGAGCAATATCGCCCGGAAGAGATAGAATCCCACGTTCAACAGCATTGGGATGAGAAGCGCACTTTTGAAGTTAAAGAAGACGAGAGCAAAGAGAAGTATTACTGCCTGTCAATGCTTCCTTATCCTTCTGGCCGACTACATATGGGCCACGTCCGCAACTACACCATTGGTGACGTGATTGCCCGCTACCAGCGTATGCTGGGTAAAAATGTGCTTCAGCCGATTGGCTGGGATGCTTTCGGCCTTCCGGCTGAAGGCGCAGCGGTTAAAAACAACACCGCACCGGCACCGTGGACTTACGACAATATCAACTATATGAAAAACCAGCTCAAAATGCTGGGCTTCGGTTATGACTGGAGCCGCGAGCTGGCGACCTGTCAACCTGAATATTACCGCTGGGAACAGAAGTTCTTCACCGAGCTGTATAAAAAAGGCATGGTGTACAAGAAAACCTCTGCCGTTAACTGGTGCCCGAATGACCAGACCGTTCTGGCGAATGAACAAGTTATCGATGGCTGCTGCTGGCGCTGTGATACCAAGGTTGAACGTAAAGAGATCCCACAGTGGTTTATCAAAATCACTGCCTATGCCGACGAACTGCTGAATGATCTGGATACGCTGGATCAGTGGCCAGATACCGTTAAAACCATGCAGCGTAACTGGATTGGCCGTTCTGAAGGGGTAGAAATCACCTTTGACGTGCAAAACAGCGACCAGAAACTGACAGTTTACACCACTCGTCCGGACACCTTTATGGGTGTGACTTACCTGGCGGTGGCTGCCGGTCACCCGCTGGCGCAACAGGCGGCGGCGAACAACCCTGCCCTGACCCAATTTATCGATGAATGCCGTAATACCAAGGTTGCCGAAGCTGAAATGGCGACCATGGAGAAAAAAGGCATGGCAACCGGCATCAACGCGATTCATCCGCTGACCGGCGAATCGGTGCCAGTTTGGGTGGCCAACTTCGTCTTGATGGAATATGGCACCGGTGCCGTAATGGCCGTACCTGGCCACGACCAGCGTGACTGGGAATTCGCCACCAAATACGGGCTGAACATCCAGCCAGTGATTCTGGCTGCCGACGGATCTGCCCCAGACCTGAGCGCTCAGGCCATGACTGAAAAAGGCGTGCTGTTTAACTCAGGTGAGTTCGATGGTCTGGATTACCGCGCAGGCTTCAACGCCATTGCCGATAAACTGGCTGCCAAGGGCGTGGGTGAACGTAAAGTTAACTACCGTCTGCGCGACTGGGGGGTTTCCCGCCAGCGCTATTGGGGTGCGCCAATCCCAATGGTGACCCTGGAAGATGGTACCGTGATCCCAACCCCAGAAGACCAACTGCCGGTTATCCTGCCGGAAGATGTGGTGATGGACGGTATCACTAGCCCAATCAAAGCCGATCCTGAGTGGGCCAAAACCACCGTTAATGGCCAACCTGCCCTGCGTGAAACCGATACCTTCGACACCTTTATGGAGTCTTCCTGGTATTACGCGCGTTACACCTGCCCTCAGTACCAGGAAGGGATGCTGGATAAAGACGCGGCCAACTACTGGCTGCCGGTTGATATCTACATTGGCGGTATTGAACACGCCATCATGCACCTGTTGTACTTCCGTTTCTTCCACAAGCTACTGCGTGATGCGGGCATGGTTAACTCTAATGAACCTGCCAAACAGCTGCTGTGCCAGGGTATGGTGCTGGCTGATGCCTTCTACTACACCGGCGTAAACGGCGAGCGTAATTGGGTCTCCCCCGCTGACGCTATCGTTGAACGTGACGAAAAAGGCCGTATTACCAAAGCCGCCGATGCAGCAGGCCACGAGCTGGTCTATGCTGGCATGAGCAAAATGTCGAAATCCAAGAACAACGGTATCGACCCGCAAGTGATGGTTGAGCGCTACGGTGCCGATACCGTGCGTCTGTTTATGATGTTTGCCTCCCCAGCCGATATGACGCTGGAATGGCAAGAATCCGGCGTCGAAGGGGCCAATCGCTTCCTGAAGCGCGTCTGGAAACTGGTTTACGAAAATGCTGACCGTGGCCCGGTGCCAACGCTAAATATTGCGGCACTGAGCGAAGATCAAAAAGTGCTGCGCCGCGATCTGCATAAGACCATCGCTAAAGTGACCGATGATATTGGCCGCCGTCAGACCTTTAACACTGCTATTGCGGCGATTATGGAGCTGATGAACAAGCTGTCCCGTGCACCGCAGGAAGGTGAGCAGGATCGTGCGCTGATGAATGAAGCGCTGCTGGCGGTAGTGCGGATGCTGTATCCGTTCACACCACACGTATGCTTCAGCATGTGGCAGGCGCTGGAAGGCGAAGGCGAAATCGACAACGCCCCTTGGCCGGTTGCTGATGATAAAGCCATGGTGGAAGATTCCCGCCTGGTGGTGGTTCAGGTTAACGGTAAGGTTCGCGGTAAGATCACCGTTCCGGCTGATGCAACCGAAGAGCTGGTTCGTGAGCGTGCAGCCCAGGAGCACCTGGTTGCAAAATATCTTGAGGGTGTCACCGTGCGTAAAGTGATTTACGTTCCGGGGAAATTGCTCAATCTGGTAGTGGGCTAAGCACAGGAGGAAGTGTGCGATATTTGTTCACATTGTTATTAAGCCTGGCGGTGTTAATCACCGCCGGCTGTGGTTTCCACCTGCGTAGTACCACGGCGGTGCCAACCAGTCTAAAAACGCTGATTCTTGACTCCAGTGACCCTAACGGGCCACTGGCCCGTGCGGTGCGTAATAAATTGCGTCTGAGCGGTGTAAAAGTCGTCGAGCAAGACCCAATGCGTCAGGATATTCCATCCCTACGTTTGGGTGCATCAAGCACTGGTCAGGACACTGCTTCTGTGTTCCAGAACGGCCAGACGGCGGAATATCAGATGGTAATGAGCGCCAGTGCATCGGTGTTGATCCCGGGCAGAGATATCTATCCGATTAGTGCTAAAACCTATCGCTCATACTTTGATAACCCGCAGAAAGCGTTAGCTAAAGATGCCGAACAGCAAATGATTATTAATGAAATGTACGATCAAATCGCTGAACAGCTGGTGCGGAAACTGGTCGCGGTACATGAAGCAGATGTTAAAAATGCTGTAGGGCGTGAAGAAGTAGTCACCCCAGATAACCAGGCTACTTCTGGCCGGGTGAGCACGACCTTGCCAGCGTCTTCTGCCAGCCAATGATCAAGCTTTACCCTGAACAACTCCGCGCGCAGCTCTCTGAAGGGCTGCGCGCGGCGTATCTACTCTCCGGTAATGACCCTCTTTTACTCCAGGAAAGCCAGGACGCAATTCGCCACGTTGCGGAGTCCCACGGCTTTACTGAGCACCACAGCGCCCAGATAGATAACAATACTGACTGGGAAGCGCTGTTTTCTTTAAGCCAGGCCATGAGCCTGTTTTCCAGCCGCCAGACCCTTTCCCTGGCGCTCCCCGAGAACGGCCCCAATGCCGCGATTAACCAGCATTTGGAACAGTTGGTGGGCATGCTACATGAAGATTTATTGCTGATCGTCCGCAGCAATAAATTGAATAAGGCCCAAGAGAATGCCGGGTGGATAAAAACCCTGGATACCCGCGCCGCCCAGGTCAGTTGCCAAACGCCTGAGCAAAACCAGCTGCCGCGCTGGGTGGCTAACCGGGCTAAACAGATGCAGCTGGTGCTGGATGAACCCGCGGTTCAATTGCTGTGTTACTGCTACGAGGGCAACCTACTGGCGTTATCCCAGGCACTGGAGCGGCTATCGCTGTTATGGCCCGATGGCAAACTCACCCTGCCCCGGGTTGAGCAAGCGGTTAACAACGCCGCCCACTTTACTCCCTTCCACTGGGTAGATGCCCTGTTGGCGGGTAAAAGCAAGCGGGCGCTGCATGTGCTAAGCCAATTGCGGCTGGAAGGGAGTGAGCCGGTGATCCTGCTGCGCACCGCCCAACGGGAGATACTGATGCTACTGGCCCTTAAGCGCCAGTCCAGCCACACGCCGCTCAAAGCCTTGTTTGATAAACACCGGATCTGGCAGAACCGCCGGGGTATGGTGACAGAAGCCATTAACCGGCTGAGTCTGGCGCAACTCAACCAGGCGGTGCGCCTGATGAGCCAAATCGAAATCGTGCTCAAGCAAGACTACGGCCAAAGCGTCTGGCATGAGCTGGAGGGGTTGTCGCTGCTGATCTGCACCCGTGCGCTGCCGGGGATTTTTATCGATGGCTGAGGTGACGAAATTGCTGGCCCTGTATGGCGGCACCTTCGACCCAATCCATTATGGGCATCTTTATCCGGTGGCGGCACTGGCGGGGCAATGCGGATTAGGCCATGTAAAACTCATGCCTAATAATGTTCCGCCCCATCGCCACCAGCCTGGAGCCACCAGCCAACAGCGCCTGGACATGATCAAACTGGCGATTGCCAACGAGCCGTTATTCTCCGTCGATGAGCGGGAGCTGCTGCGCCAGGCCCCCTCTTATACTGTGGAAACCCTTGAAGCCCTACGCCAGGAAATTGGCGAAAGCCAGCCACTGGCTTTTATTATCGGCCAGGACTCGCTGGTTAACCTCGCCAACTGGCACCGCTATCAGGATCTTACCCGGCTTTGCCATCTGTTAGTGATGCGCCGCCCCGGCTACCCCATCCAGATGAATGATTCTGCCGGGCAACGCTGGCTGGACGCGTTACTCACCGATAACGTGGAAGATTTACATCAGCGCCCCGGGGGCCACGTGTACCTTGCTAACACCCCACTTTACCCAATTTCAGCGACTGAAATCCGCCAGCGGGTACAAGGTGGTCTGCCCTGCGACGGCCTTCTACCACCCGTGGTACTTGATTATATCCTGCGCCATCGGCTGTACCGGACTGTGTAGGATCAAAGGTGCCAGGCTTAAGCCATTGACACTACTTCTCAGCCTGTTATCCTCCGCAGCCGGGATTTGTCTGGCGCCAGTGTAGAAATTGTTTTACAAAAATGGCGATGCAAATCACCGCTGGCAATGGGATGATAGCCCACTTTAAAACACTGGCTCCGGCCAGCTGTGTCACGTTTACCGTTGACAACCTCTTTTACGCACCACCATTGAATTCCTTCAGGGGGAACACTTGCAGGATAAAGCACTCCAGGATTTTGTAATCGACAAAATTGATGACCTGAAAGGCCAGGACATCATCGCTATTAATGTGAAGGGCAAATCAAGCATCACTGATTGCATGATCATTTGTACTGGCACCTCAAGCCGTCACGTTATGTCTATCGCCGATCACGTGGTTCAAGAATCACGCGCTGCCGGTATGCTGCCACTGGGCGTTGAAGGCCAGAGCGAGGCCGACTGGATTGTTGTCGATCTGGGTGAAGTTATCGTGCACGTGATGCAGGAAGAAAGCCGTCGTCTGTACGAGCTGGAAAAACTCTGGAGTTAATGGGTGAAGCTGCAACTGGTCGCCGTTGGCACCAAAATGCCCGATTGGGTGCAGACCGGTTTCACCGACTATCTCCATCGCTTTCCAAAAGACATGCCTTTTGAGCTTGTTGAAGTCCCAGCCGGGAAGCGCGGTAAGAATGCGGATATTAAACGTATTCTGGAGAAAGAAGGTGAAATGATGCTAGCGGCTGCCGGCAAAGGTAATCTGATAGTTACGCTCGATATCCCGGGTAAACCCTGGGATACCCCGCAGCTGGCTAATCAACTTGAACGCTGGAAGCAAGATGGCCGCAACGTCAGTTTACTGATTGGCGGGCCGGAAGGCCTTTCTCCAGCCTGTAAAGCTGCCGCGGAGCAAAGCTGGTCGTTGTCTAACCTGACGCTGCCCCACCCGCTGGTTCGGGTTTTGGTAGCAGAAAGTTTGTACCGGGCGTGGAGCATTACCACTAACCACCCGTATCACCGTGAGTGACGCATCAGGTAGATTAAGCAGCGGATGAAATTACAGAATTCTTTTCGCGACTATACGGCAGAGTCTGCGCTCTTTGTGCGCCGGGCGCTGGTCGCATTTATCGGCATCCTGCTACTTACCGGCGTGCTATTAGCCAACCTGTATAATGTGCAGATCGTCCGTCACGACGACTATCAAACCCGCTCTAACCAAAACCGCATCAAGCTGGTGCCTATCCCGCCCAGCCGTGGGATTATCTACGACCGTAACGGCACCCCGCTGGCCCTCAACCGGACAATTTACCAGGTTGAAATGATGCCGGAGAAGGTGGATAACATTCAGGCCACCCTGGACGCCCTGCGGCCAATAGTCGACCTGACTGAAGACGATATTGCTAACTTTAAGAAAGAGCGGGGCCGCTCTCACCGCTTTACCTCTATTCCCGTAAAAATCAACTTAACCGATGTGCAGCTGGCACGCTTTGCCGTGAACCAGTATCGCTTCCCGGGTGTTGAAGTTAAAGGCTATAAACAGCGTTATTATCCCTATGGTTCAGCCCTGACTCACGTCATTGGCTATGTATCCAAAATCAACGATAAAGACGTTGAACGGTTGGATGAAGACGGCAAGCTGGCTAACTACGCCGCCACCCATGATATCGGCAAGCTGGGCATTGAACGCTACTACGAGGATGTGCTGCATGGGCAGACTGGCTATGAAGAAGTCGAGGTCAATAACCGTGGGCGGGTGATTCGCCAGCTGAAAGAAGTGCCACCAACGGCAGGCCACGATATCTATTTATCTCTGGATCTGAAACTCCAATCCTATATTGAAACCCTACTGGCCGGTAGCCGTGCCGCAGTGGTGGTGACCGATCCCCGCACCGGGGCGATTCTGGCATTAGTGTCCATGCCAAGTTATGACCCTAACCCCTTCGTCAATGGTATCTCCAGCAAGGCCTATTCTGGCCTGCTGAATGATGCAAACACTCCGCTAATCAACCGCGCCACCCAGGGTGTCTACCCTCCGGCTTCGACGGTTAAACCTTATATGGCGGTGTCTGCGCTGAGCGCGGGCGTGATCACCCGTAACAGCTCGCTATTTGACCCGGGTTGGTGGCAACTGCCTGGCTCCGAAAAACGCTACCGCGACTGGAAAAAATGGGGCCACGGCCGTCTGAACGTGACCAAAGCCCTGGAAGAGTCTGCCGATACCTTCTTCTACCAAGTTGCCTATGACATGGGTATTGACCGCATGTCTGACTGGATGCGTAAGTTTGGCTACGGCCACTTCACTGGTATTGACCTGTCGGAAGAGCGTACCGGGAATATGCCAACCCGTGAATGGAAGCTAAAGCGCTTCAAAAAACCGTGGTATCAGGGCGATACCATCCCGGTGGGCATCGGCCAGGGTTACTGGACGGCCACGCCGATCCAGATGAACAAAGCCATGATGACGCTGATTAATGACGGCGTGGTGAAAGTGCCACATCTTCTTCAGAGCACCATGATTAATGGCAAACAGATCCCCTGGGTACAGCCGCAGCAGGCGCCAATTGGTGATATTCACTCTGGTTACTGGGAAATTGCCAAAGACGGGATGTATGGCGTCGCTAACCGCGCCAACGGTACCGCCCATAAATATTTTGCCTCTGCGCCTTACCGTGCAGCGGCTAAATCCGGTACGGCACAGGTATTTGGCTTAAAAGCGAACGAAACCTATAACGCCCACCGGATCTCTGAGCGTCTGCGTGACCACAAGCTGATGACGGCCTTCGCCCCTTATGATAATCCAAAGGTGGCGGTGGCCATGATCCTGGAGAACGGCGGGGCAGGCCCGGCGGTAGGTACACTGATGCGCCAAATTCTCGACCATATTATGCTCGGCGATGAAAACACCACATTGCCCGTTGAAACCCCGGCACAAGCCGGTGCCGAGGATCAATAATCGTGACGGATAATCCGAATAAAAAAACCATTTGGGAAAAGATCCACCTCGATCCCCTGTTTATGCTCACTATCATGCTATTGCTGTTTTATAGCGCACTGGTTGTCTGGAGCGCCAGCGGGCAGGACCCGGGCATGATGGAACGTAAAATCGGCCAAATCCTCGGCGGCTTAGTGATCATGATTATTATGGCTCAGGTCCCGCCCCGGGTTTACGAGGGTTGGGCGCCGTGGCTGTATATCGTCTGTATCTTCCTGCTGATAGCGGTGGATGCTTTTGGGGCGATCTCTAAAGGCGCGCAACGCTGGTTGGATCTGGGTATCGTGCGCTTCCAGCCATCTGAAATCGCCAAAATTGCGGTGCCGCTGATGGTGGCGCGTTTTATCAACCGTGATGTCTGCCCGCCAACCTTAAAAAATACCGCTATCGCACTGGTATTAATCTTTGTGCCAACCCTACTGGTAGCGGCCCAACCAGACCTCGGGACGTCAATTCTGATTGCCGCTTCCGGTTTGTTCGTCCTGTTCTTGTCCGGGATGAGCTGGAAGCTAATCGGTGTAGCGGTGCTGCTATTGGCGGCGTTTATTCCGATACTGTGGTTCTTCCTGATGCATGACTATCAGCGGGACCGGGTGATGATGCTACTCAACCCCGAAAGCGATCCGCTGGGGGCCGGCTACCACATTATCCAATCCAAAATAGCCATTGGCTCCGGCGGCTTCCAGGGCAAAGGCTGGCTTCACGGTACTCAGTCCCAATTGGAATTCTTGCCTGAACGCCATACCGACTTTATCTTTGCCGTACTGGCTGAAGAATTAGGATTAGTAGGTGTTCTGGTGCTACTGGCGCTATACCTCCTACTGATCATGCGTGGCTTGATTATCGCCGCCCGGGCGCAAACCACATTTGGCCGTGTCATGGCCGGCGGTCTGATGCTAATCTTGTTTGTCTATGTATTTGTTAATATTGGTATGGTGAGCGGAATTCTACCGGTAGTAGGGGTACCGCTGCCATTAGTGAGTTATGGTGGCTCTGCGCTTATCGTACTCATGGCCGGGTTTGGGATAGTGATGTCCATCCATACCCATCGGAAGATGTTGTCGAAGAGTGTGTAATGAGGTGTGCGATGCGTAAGCAGTGGCTTGGGATTGGGATAGCGGCAGCCTTACTGGCAGCCTGTAATTCAAATGATAATGGGCAGCAGCCGGTGAACACTCAGCCGGTGCAGCCTGCGGTTTGTACTGGGCCAGTCACCGAAATTAGCGGTGCCGATGTTAATTACGAAGCCCTAAACCCAACGGCCAACCAGGATTATCAGCGCGACGGTAAAACCTACAAAATTGTGCAGGATCCGTCGAACTTCAGCCAAAAAGGTCTGGCAGCCATTTATGATGCTGAACCTAATAGCAACCTGACAGCCTCCGGTGAAGCTTTCGATCCCAACCAGTTTACGGCAGCCCACCCTACCCTACCAATCCCGAGCTATGTGCGCGTCACTAACCTGGCGAATGGCCGGATGTTAGTGGTACGCATCAACGACCGTGGGCCTTTTGGTAACGATCGGGTGATTTCATTGTCCCGCGCCGCCGCCGATCGCCTGAACACCTCAAATAATACCAAAGTGCAGATCGACCCGATTATTGTGGCCCAGGATGGGAACTTGTCCGGCCCAGGGACGAATTGCACCACCGTGGCTAAACAAACCTATGCCCTGCCAGCCCGCCCGGATTTAAACAGCGGTATGGGGAGCGCCTCTTCCATGCCACAGGACACCACTTCGCAAAGTAACGTCCGCGCCATCAGCAATGACGGTTTGAAAAGTGACAGCACCGAAGGTGTACCGGTTAACAGTAACGGTTTCCTGGGTGCGCCAACCCCGCTGAAAGATGGCGTCGTTGAAAGCGCGGCCCCCGTCGTAGCCATTGGCGCAGCGGCGACAGCGGCAGCGACGACTGAACAGCCTACAGATCAATCCCCTATTGATACCGGTACCCGTAACGCGCCAATCACTGCCCCGGGATCCGTTCAAGGTAGCGTTGCACCTGCGGTTGCTCCCGCTGTGGCTACCCCAACAGCCGCCGCCCCGGCGGCCAGTGCCAGTGGCCAGTTTGTAGTGCAAGTAGGGGCAGTGAGTGATGCGGCCCGCGCCAGCCAGTGGCAACAGAAGTTAAGCCAGCAGTTCGGCGTACCAGGCCTGGTTTCCCACAATGGCGCAGTCTACCGCGTGCAGATGGGGCCATTTGCCAGCAAAGCGCAGGCGCAGTCCCTGCAGCAGCGTTTGCTAAGTGAAGCTCAGCAACAATCCTTTGTGACCGTCGCGCCGGCACAATAAATTCCGCGGCATCCAAACTTTGCGTACAGCGTGTAAATAAGTTTAACAAACTCGTGCGCAAAGTCGGATGTTACTAAAAATAGCTTTTGCTATAGTAAACCACTTTTTACATCACGGATGTCGTCATTCTTACCATGAATACAGCTACCCCTGCCCGTTTTGCCAAGCGCCTGGCGCTTTCTGCGATGATTGGCCTCACCGCGTTTACCGCCGCTCATGCTGCTGATGATCTCAACATCAAAACCATGATCCCAGGCGTTCCTCAGATCGATGCTGAGTCTTACATCCTCATCGACTACAACTCGGGTAAAGTCCTGGCTGAACAGAATGCCGATGCCCGCCGAGACCCAGCCAGCCTCACCAAAATGATGACCAGCTATGTTATCGGGCAGGCGATGAAGGCCGGTAAATTTAAAGAATCTGACGTTGTGACTGTCGGTAAAGATGCCTGGGCGACCGGTAACCCGGTATTCAAAGGCTCTTCTCTGATGTTCCTCAAACCTGGCATGGAAGTCCCGGTTTCCCAACTGATTCGTGGTATCAACCTGCAATCCGGTAACGATGCCTGTGTGGCAATGGCGGATTTCGTCGCCGGTAGCCAGGACTCCTTTGTGGGCTTGATGAACAGCTATGTGAATGCACTTGGCCTGCGTAACACCCACTTCCAGACCGTTCACGGCTTGGATGCAGATGGCCAGTTCAGCTCTGCTCGCGATATGGCGTTAATCGGCCAGGCGTTAATCCGCGATGTTCCCGAAGAGTACAAAATTTACCGTGAAAAGGAATTTACCTTTAACGGTATCCGCCAGCTAAACCGTAACGGCTTGCTGTGGGATAACAGCCTGAAAGTGGACGGCATTAAAACCGGCCATACTAATGCGGCAGGTTACAACCTGGTTGCCTCAGCCACTGAAGGCCAGATGCGCCTGATCTCCGCCGTGATGGGTGGCCGCACCTATAAAGGCCGTGAGACAGAAAGCAAAAAACTGCTGACCTGGGGCTTCCGTTTCTTCGAAACCGTTAACCCTATTAAGGCCGGTAAAGAATTCTCCTCTGAGCCAGTCTGGTTTGGTGATAATGACCGTGCCTCCCTGGGTGTGGACAAAGACGTTTATCTGACCATCCCTCGTGGCCGGATGAAAGATCTGAAAGCCAGCTATGTACTGAACAACACCGAACTGCATGCCCCGCTGCAGAAAAACCAAGTGGTCGGTACTATCAACTTCCAGCTTGACGGTAAAGTCGTTGATCAGCGCCCACTGGTGGTTTTACAGCAGATTGATGAAGGCAATATTTTTGGCCGCCTGTTCGATTACATCAAACTGATGTTCCACCACTGGTTTGGTTAATTATTGAGCACTTGAAAGTGCCGCTAATGCCCCCATATACTATGCAACATCAAAACTCCCGCTCTGGCGGGAGTTATTATTTCCAAACGCTGGAGCTACCATGAAGACCAATCTTAAAGAACTGCTTGAATTCCCTTGCTCATTTACCTTCAAAGTAATGGGCCTGGCGAAGCCGGAGCTGGTAGATATGGTGGTCGAGGTGGTGCAACGCCATGTCCCTGGCGATTACACCCCTGAAGTGAAACCGAGCAGTAAAGGGAATTATCACTCTGTTTCCATCACCATCACGGCTACCCATATTGACCAGGTGGAAACCTTATACGAAGAACTGGGCAATATCGAAATTGTCCGTATGGTTCTGTAATCATTACCCGGCAAATGCCGGGTAAATTTTTTGTTAAACCCTGTGATATACTTGCCCCACCATTAGTTACCCGGAGACGCAGTCTTGTCTCAAGATCCCATTCTGATTCGCCGCCTCGGTTTACAACCCTACGAGCCGATCTCGCTCGCCATGCACCAGTTTACCGATGACCGCACCGATACCACTCCCGATGAAATCTGGCTGGTAGAACATGAACCAGTATTTACCCAAGGCCAAGCTGGCAAAGCTGAACATCTTCTGGCGCCTGGTGAAATCCCGGTAATCCAGAGCGATCGCGGCGGCCAAGTCACTTATCATGGGCCTGGCCAGCAGGTACTGTATGTTTTGATTAATCTGAAGCGCCGCAAGCTGGGTGTCCGTGAGCTGGTCACCGTGCTGGAACAAACCGTGGTAAATACCCTGGCGGAGTGGGGTATCGAAGCCCATGCCCGGCCAGATGCGCCCGGTGTGTATGTGGGGCCACGTAAAATCTGCTCCCTTGGGCTACGCATTCGCAAAGGCTGCTCTTTCCACGGGCTGGCGTTAAATATTGATATGGACCTCTCCCCTTTTCAGCGTATTAATCCCTGCGGTTACGCCGGGATGGAAATGACTCAAATGGCGGCGTTTAACCCAGCAACCCAGTTATCTGATGTGCAGCCGCGCCTGGTGGTACAATTGTTATCGCTACTCGGTAACCCGGAACACGACTATATTCTTTGAATATCTCCGGGCTATCTTCTGGCCCGGCCCGTCTAATAAAGTTAAAAAACTCAAGGATATATCTGGCTTAAACATAATTACCAGGTCATTATCAATTAATGGGTCGTATAAAATATATTCATTAAATGAATAATTCATCTGCTATCAGCCGGGAATACAATGAGCATAGATAAATATCCTGACGGGAAACCTGTTAATAAGGATGAGGGCAACCCTTTTCCCGCCTTTAAGTTATTACGCAATATTGACCTTAATCTGCTGACGGTATTTGAGGCCGTGTACCTGCATAAAGGTATCGTCAATGCGGCCAAAGTATTGAACCTTACCCCCTCCGCCATCAGCCAGAGCATTCAGAAACTACGCTTGCTGTTCCCGGATCCGCTGTTTATCCGCAAAGGCCAGGGCGTGATCCCGACAGCATATGCCACCTGGCTTCACGACTATATCAGCAAGGGCTTTGATTCGATTCTGAGCGCCCTGGACTTCCAGTACACTAATTCAGCCCAACGGACAATCACCATTGCTACCCGCCCCACCTATGGTGCGCTGCTGCTGCCTCAAATATTCGCCGCGGTCAGGGAGGTCAACCCAAATATAACAATTCGCCATATTGCAGTGGAAGATGGTGAAGCCCAGCTCGCCCAGCTACAAACCGACATCCTGATAGATGCCAACCGCTACTACAGCAGCGCAGTTGCCAGCTTCCCCTTGTTCAAAGAGCGGTTAATCCTGGCCTGTAGCCCCGATCACCCGTTCTACATGCTGCCTAAGCCCCACTGTTCCGAACAACAGCAGTTAGCGATTCTACAGGATTATTTACAGCGGGAAGTTGCCCAGCGGGTGAGTGAATTGTTCCCGGATGGGATTATCAGTTTTAGTAGCTATAACATGCTAACGGTAGCGGCGATGGTAGGTTCCGGCCAACTTGCCGGGCTATTGCCGGAGAGAATATTCGCCATGTTGCGTTCAACCTATCCCCTATATGAGTCCCCTTGGGCGCGCAGCGCCGATAAACCGTTGGAGACTAACCTGCATATCAATAAGCTGGCACTGCGCGACGCGCTACTCAATGAAGTCATTGATGCCATCCGCAATGCCCTCAGCGAATAGTGCTAAAAAACGGCTGGCGATGTTACAGGATAAAAATTCGCCGCAACCTGACAAAGCGCACTGAACAACAAATGATTCACAAATATTTCCCATTTTCCTGATTTAGCCGGCTGCTTTCCCATCAATTTCGATGATATACTCATCCCGTTAATTCAAAAATAGTTGATAAATACAGCAGTTTCTTGAATTTAAACGTCTTCCTTCTTTTTCAGCAACTGGAACACGCATCCTATGAGTAAACCCATTCTGATGGAACGCGGCGTTAAATACCGCGACGCCGATAAAATGGCTCTTATCCCGGTAAAAACTGTCGTGACAGAGCGCCAGGAAATTCTAAGAAAACCAGAGTGGATGAAAATCAGGCTGCCGGCTGATTCAAGCCGCATCCAGGGCATCAAAGCTGCCATGCGTAAAAACGGCCTGCACTCAGTGTGTGAAGAAGCCTCCTGCCCTAACCTGGCAGAGTGTTTCAATCACGGTACCGCCACCTTTATGATCCTCGGCGCCATCTGTACCCGCCGTTGCCCATTCTGCGATGTTGCCCACGGCCGCCCGGTGGCACCAGATGCGAATGAGCCAGCAAAATTAGGCCAAACCATTGCCGATATGGCGCTGCGTTATGTGGTTATCACCTCCGTTGATCGTGATGACCTGCGCGACGGCGGGGCCAAGCACTTTGCCGATTGCATTACAGCCATCCGTGAAAAAAGCCCTAACATTAAAATTGAAACTCTGGTGCCAGACTTCCGTGGTCGTATGGATAAAGCGCTGGACATTCTCACCGCTACCCCACCGGATGTGTTTAACCACAACCTGGAAAACGTGCCGCGTATTTATCGCCAGGTGCGCCCCGGTGCTGATTACAACTGGTCTCTAAAGCTGCTGGAGCGCTTTAAAGAAGCCCATCCCCATATCCCAACTAAGTCCGGGCTGATGGTTGGCTTAGGTGAAACCAATGCCGAGATCATTGAAGTGATGCGTGATTTACGCCGCCACGGGGTTACCATGCTGACGCTGGGGCAATATCTTCAGCCAAGCCGCCACCACCTGCCGGTTCAGCGTTACGTCAGCCCTGCTGAGTTTGATGAAATGAAAGCCGAAGCCTTGGCGATGGGCTTTACTCATGCCGCCTGTGGGCCGTTTGTACGCTCCTCTTACCATGCAGATATGCAGGCCAAGGGCGAAGAAGTGAAGTAATCAGCCAATATTTAGTGACAAAAAAACCGGCTATCCCTTAGCCGGTTTTTTTATGCCTGATGAAGGCGGGCAGAATCAATCTTTATGAGACAGACGATCTGCGGTCGCTTCATCAGCGGTGGTGGCTTTTGCACTGGTGTCATCTTCGTTCATGGCTTTTTTGAAGCCCTTGATGGCAGAACCCAAATCGCCGCCCAGCGTACGTAATTTTTTGGTACCAAACAGCAAGACGATCAGTGCACCAATCACCAGAAGTTTGGTAATGCTAATTTCACCCATACTTACCTTCTTAGTAATACACCGTAAACGGTGGTAGAAATAGACCTGACGATATTAACGGTCATTTAAAACCGCAACACAATAGCAATCTGTAACAAGGTGGATCAAAAATTGTCTAAAAAAACATCACTTCAATTGCGGTGGTGCAAAACGTCGATTGGTTAATACCGGGAGTTGACGCCGAACTTCAGCTACCTCTGCCCCATCCAGGTCTGCCATGCTTAGACCCGGGGCAGTGCCCAAACCCGCCAAACCTACACCACTCGGGCTAATGATTTTGCTTTGCCCAATATTACGATTGCCACATTCTCCGCTGGCTACCATATAGCAGGTAGTATCCAACGCCCTGGCACTGAGCAATATCGACCAGTGATGTTCTTTAAGCGGCCCTTTAACCCAAGCTGCTGGCACCGCCAACACCTCGGCCCCGGCTAATGCCAGGCTGAGCGCTAACTCAGGGAAGCGCAGATCATAACAGGTCATCAGCCCCACTTTCATCCCGGCGACATCAATTAATGGTGCAATAGTTTGCCCTGGATCGACCTTTTGCGATTCCTGGATACTAAAGGCATCGTAAAGATGAAGTTTATGGTAGTGCGCCAGGATTTCACCCTGACGAATCGCCACTAGTGTATTGGTGGCCCTACCAGAACCGCTGGGTA
Organism: uncultured Enterobacteriaceae bacterium; assembly: GCA_966186435.1. Classification (GTDB taxonomy): domain Bacteria; phylum Pseudomonadota; class Gammaproteobacteria; order Enterobacterales; family Enterobacteriaceae; genus CBIFWW01. The sequence goes on along the minus strand of CBIFWW010000025.1, from coordinate 1,115 downwards.
CATGTATCGTCAACACCGTGGTCATTGGCGAACCGTGGCTTTGTACCAATAGGCCTTTCATATAAGCCCCATCCAGCGGCTGAGCAGACTTTACCGAAAGATGTGGGTCATTATCATCTCTGGCTAACAACGCCTCTGGCAGCACCAGGAGGTCCACTCTGGCATCCTGTGCCCGGGCCATTATCCGCTGGCAGGTTGCCAGGTTCTGTTGCCAGTCAGGTGTAACTACAAACTGTCCTACTGCTGCTTTCATCCTGCCTCCTGTAAGCCTATAACTACCCGGTTAAATCTCTGCGCGGTATACTTTATTCTTTGAATAATAATACAGGTGTGACTGTGTTACAGATGATGTTGGCCGTTTTTATCGGCGGCGGCCTGGGTAGCGTCACCCGTTGGGCCATTAGCCTGCGCTTAAACCCTCTTCACCATGCCATTCCCCTCGGCACGCTGTGTGCAAACTTAATTGGTGCGCTGATCATTGGTTTAGGCCTGGCCTGGTTTTCACGGCTGACCCATATTGATCCGGTATGGAAGCTGTTGATCACTACTGGTTTTTGCGGTGGTTTAACCACCTTTTCTACCTTTTCGGCCGAGATGGTGTTCCTGATTCAGCAGGGCAAGCTGGGATGGGCGGCAATTAATATGGCAGTAAACCTTACAGGCTCCCTAACCATGACAGCGCTGGCATTTTGGCTAGTCAACAATTCACTTAATAACTAAAGGCGTTAATGTTGGCTTAATCATTCTCTGGGAAACTGTTGCTAAGTTGACCGGGGGATAACAATGAAAGACTCTATTATTAGCGGGTTAAGTCTGGCGTTTAGTATAGCCAGGTTGCATGGGCGTTAGGTGGCTATCTCTACAGCTAAGGCATTTTTAACTTTTAGCACAAAAAGAACGAAAAAAAACCCGCTCATTGAGCGGGTTTTTGAATTCTCGCAGAAACGTAGCTTAGATAGCCATTACGTTTGCAGCAGATGGGCCTTTAGCACCGTTAGTGATTTCAAACTCAACACGCTGGCCTTCAGCCAGGGTTTTGAAACCATTGCTCTGGATAGCGGAGAAGTGTACGAACACGTCTTTGCTGCCATCTTCAGGAGTAATGAAACCGAATC
>CBIFWW010000024.1:0-29293 GCA_966186435.1 uncultured Enterobacteriaceae bacterium | reverse complement strand
ATTTTATTAATAAGAGATAGAATGATAAATAGGCATTCTTATTTGGTGTGAAATCAGTATGCTCTTACTTATTTATAAGGGCAAGCCGATATTCAAATGGGATTATCAGATGTGCTTATGGTGAAATTATGATTATTCAAGGGGCTTATAATGAGGATACCTAGCAGCCATTTAGCCATGCAAAAGGCCGCCGAAGCGGCCTTATCTTTTATTTCCTTTTTTGCGGCCCAGGCTTTTTATCATCTTTCGCTGGCGCTTTGCCGTGTTTATCAGACTGACCTTTTTCAGAGCTAACTTGGGTATTCTTCATAGCGATTTCCAGTGAGTTAAGCTGTGATTTTCAGCAAATTCAGTGTAGATCACTTGTCATTAACCTTCCTGCCTCGTCCCGTTAGAGCAATATGAGGTGCATTAGCTGCACCAAAAATTAAATATTGATTCACAAAGACTTTAACAATTCCAAACATCTTGCACGCGACCTAATATTTTAAAATAATTCCCACAGGCCCTTATCTTAATTATTGAAAGCATAGGTAAAATGCATTTGGCAGCCAATAAAAAACCGCCGACTTAAAATAAATTCTCCGGGTTTATTTTTTTTGCGGTGGATCACAATTATTAGCGTTACTTAATAAGCTATTTTAATTATCAACACTGCTTATCAGGTGTTTCAAAACCATTAACCTTGTCGTTGTCAGGCCTGTGCAGCGTGGGATGCGGAGCAAAGTTCGGTTATCACCCCCCGATTTTTTTGCTAAAATTAGCGCTTAATGTGTAAGCAATCCGTTGGAATCCCCATGAGTGAATTAGTACGGCCTCAACTGACGTTACCAAACGAGGCAAAGAAACTCCTTCTGCACTCCTGCTGCGCCCCCTGTTCAGGCGAAGTGATGGAAGCCCTGAAGGCATCTGGTATCGACTACACCATTTTCTTCTATAACCCCAATATCCATCCGCAGAAGGAATACCTGCTGCGTAAAGAAGAGAATATCCGTTTTGCTGAGAAACACGGTGTGCCGATCATTGACGCGGACTATGACACCGACAATTGGTTTGAGCGGGCTAAGGGCCTGGAGCATGAACCAGAGCGCGGCGCACGCTGCACTATGTGTTTCGATATGCGTTTCCAGCGCACGGCGCTTTACGCAGCTGAGAACGGCTTTAGCGTGATGACCAGCTCGCTTGGGATCTCCCGCTGGAAGGACATGAAGCAAGTGAATGACTGTGGTGCCCGTGCGGCCGCGCCTTATGAAGGGCTGACCTACTGGGATCACAACTGGCGTAAAGGCGGTGGATCCGCCCGCATGATCGAGATCAGCAAAGAAGAGGAGTTCTACCAGCAGGAATACTGCGGCTGCGTTTACTCCCTGCGTGATGCCAACCTGCATCGTAAATCACAGGGCCGCCCGCTGATTAAATTAGGCGAGCTATATTACAGCGCTGACGATAAGAAATAAGCCCCTGGAACGTTTTACGAAAACTCTAATGCACAATGCCGATCCTTAATCTTCGGCACTATAACGGCTTCCATAACAGGAAGCCGTTTTCTTTATGTCACTTCTCAATGACCTGCTCGATTTCTGTGACCAGGCCTGGTGGGAGCGAGGCGACAAAATACGACATCTGACTTTTTTGAACTGGAACTGAGTAAAAATCACTCATCTATGAAATGGTTATCATAGCGATTGTCCATTAAAGGGGGGCATTACCCTATGTGTAGGTCTCTTAAGGTATTCGGTGGTGCAACTATCTTTACTGCTGTTGCCCTCACCTGTGCCTGGCCATGGGTCAAATTGGAATTCGCCGGTAGCGCTCACTATACCGAGCAGGATAAACGGGAGTATGATTTTTATACTCCTGACATACTAAGAAAAATGCCGCGTATTTCCGCCCGTTATTCCTTTGATTTCGCGAACATCACAGGACCTGCCACGCATGTGTATGCAATGAAATTCTACGATACGAAAGATACCAGTAAAATAGAAGATTATCTGACGTCCATAGGATACAAGCGCGCTGAATGTGACTTTGAGTCAACGTGTTGGCGTAGCACTGATCCTCAGGAATCTGTGTATGTCGGCGCTTTAAATGGTGAGAAAACCGTAATCGTGCAGGTTGTCTACAACTTCACATAACCATTTTCTACTAGTGATTACATAATTAGCTAAGAGCATAACAGCCAGTGCTGCATCGTCAGTTCTGGCTGTGTAAACCCGACATTATGATAAAGGGCAAATGTCGTAATTTGTAGCTTCGCTCCCATCAGACCTGGATTCCGTGACAGCCCCCTACCGACGTAGTGACATTTTAGCAGGGAAAAACCGTCACTGGTTGCTGCCAGCCCGTAAGAATATGGTGGCGGAAACAGAAGAAAGCTACGGTTCAGGCTACAGAATGCTGAAGCTGAAGATGTCGCCACAGGCCTGGAAAAAATCCTTCCCTGCCGGAATACGGGTATGCCCGGGCTATCACTTACGAGGTAAACGGCGTGGATAAAACCGTTCTGACCTCGCTAACCGCAGACTATTATCGGGCAAAGGATGTGGCAGAACTTTACCACTCACGATGGGAAAATGATTAAGATGTTAAAAACCTGCTATCCGATAATTCGTAATGCCATTCCGCTTAAGTGAACGGCACTGCGCCATCGCGGTTTTTTTATGCCTGCCGCACGGCGGAATAAGACAAATTGAGCGCTGTTGCTAACCGTGATGAGGGCTTGAGTTTCAGACAGTTCTACCCATCTTCTGCCTATGCGGTGGTGGCAATATCCCGCCTACGGTTTATGCTTAAAAATAAGCCTGTTACTGGGCAATCCACTACCTGATGAGGTCATGATGAAACCTGCGCTACTGTTTGCCGCCGCATTACTGACGCTGCCTGTCACCCTGGCCCATGCTGATGACCAGGGCGGGTTTAAAAAAGAGGCCACGCCCCCTGCTCCCCACAATATTGAAGATGGCTACAGGGGAACAGAAGATGAACGAATGATGACGGTGAAATTCGTCAAGACCATGCACAATGATGCATCGGTTACCGTGCGCGGTAATTTGATTGAGCAGAAAGGACAGGACCATTACCTGTTCAGGGATAAATCCGACACCATCGACGTGGTGATCCCCAAAGCGGTTTTTAAAGACCGTGAAGTGAAGCCGGATCAGATAATCATTATCAGCGGTACCTTATCGAAGGCGGGAAAACACCCGGTGATTACCGTGTCACAACTGGACAAATAACCGCCACAAAAAAAGGCGGCCCCCTCTGGCACCGCCTTTAACAGCCTCAGAACCTAGTGCTTGATCATCACATGGCGCACCACGGTGTAATCCTCCAGCCCGTACAGGGACATATCCTTGCCATAACCGGAATGTTTCTGGCCGCCGTGTGGCATTTCACTCACCAGCATAAAATGGGTATTTACCCAAGTGCAGCCGTATTGCAGGCGGGCGCTTAGCCGATGGGCGCGGCCCACATCCTGAGTCCAAACCGAGGATGCCAGGCCGTATTGGGAGTCATTGGCCCACTCCAGCGCCTGATCTTCATCGTCAAATGGCGTCACGCTGACCACCGGGCCAAACACCTCACGCTGTACGATGGCGTCATCTTGTTTCGCCCCCGCCAGAATGGTCGGTTCGAAGAAATAGCCCGCCCCAGGCACTTTATTGCCGCCGGTGGCGACCTTGACATGAGGCAAGGCTTTGGCTGCATCCACCGCCTTCACCACCCGCGCCAGATGGTCCGCTGAACTCAATGGCCCCAGCTCAGTGCTGGTGTCATTCGGGTCACCGTGCTTCAGGGTACTGACTGCCTCAGCCAGCTTAGCCACCAGCTGCTCATAGATACCTTTCTGGGCATAAATACGGCAGGCGGCGGTACAGTCCTGCCCGGCATTATAGAAACCAAAGGTACGGATACCCTCAACTACCGCATCCAGATTGGCGTCATCAAACACCAGCACTGGCGCTTTGCCCCCCAACTCCATATGGGTACGTTTAATCGAAGAAGCCGTATGGCTGATAATATGTTCCCCGGTAGCAATAGAGCCAGTCAGGGAGACCATGCGCACCTTATCGTGGCCGGTAAGCGCATCGCCCACTGTTGGCCCACGGCCAAACAGCACGTTGACCACCCCCGCCGGGAAGATGTCATTCATCACTTCCGCCAGGGCAAAAGCAGTGAGCGGTGTGATTTCAGAGGGTTTGATCACCACACAGTTACCGGCGGCCAGCGCCGGTGCCAGCTTCCAGGCCGCCATCATCAGTGGGTAGTTCCACGGGGCAATAGAGGCCACCACGCCGAGCGGATCACGGCGGATCATCGAGGTGTGATCGGCCATATATTCCCCGGCCGCTAGCCCATTCAGGCAACGGCTGGCCCCGGCAAAGAAACGGAAAACGTCGACAATGGCGGGGATCTCATCATTCAGGGCATTCTGGAAAGGTTTACCACAGTTCAGGGATTCCAGGCGGGCAAAGTCTTCCGCATTGGCTTCAATGGCATCCGCCAGCTTCAGTAAGTGCTCCGCACGTTCCTTCGGGGTGGTGAGCCGCCATTGGGCAAAAGCACGGTCAGCGGCCAGCACAGCCTGATCGACCTGCTCCGGGCTGGCCTCCTGGATACGTGCGATCACCTCACCATTCGCGGGGTTGTGCACCTCCAGCATCACGCCGCGCCCTTCAACCAGTTTTCCGTCGATCAATTGTTGCGTTTGCATAGTTTCACCTTTGGTTTATTTTTCCCCGCCGGCGACGGTATCGCCGTTACGGGTGAGCCACCAGGCTCCCAGGATAGGTATCATCGTGACCAGCATAACCAGTAGCGCCACCACGTTTGTCACCGGCACATCACGGGGCCGTCCCAACTGGTTTAATAACCACAGTGGGAGGGTGCGTTCGTGCCCGGCGGTAAAGGTGGTGACAATAATTTCATCAAATGACAGCGCGAAAGCCAGCATCCCCCCGGCCAGCAGAGCGGAGCCTAAGTTAGGCAGGATCACATAACGGAAGGTTTGCCAGCCGTCGGCCCCTAAATCCATCGAGGCTTCCACCTGGCTCCAGGATGTTCGGCGGAAGCGCGCTATCACGTTGTTAAACACAATCACTACGCAGAAGGTGGCGTGCCCCACCACGATGGTCCAAAAGCCCGGCTCGATATCCAGGGTTTTAAAGGCAGTGAGCAAGGCAATCCCGGTGATGATCCCCGGCAGGGCTATCGGTAACAGCAACAGGAAGGAGATAGCGTGTTTGCCAAAGAACTCACGGCGCCACAGGGCGGCGGCAGCCAGGGTGCCCAACACCAGAGCCACCGCCGTTGCCAGCGCGGCAATTTTAAGTGACAACGTCACTGAATCCACAATATCGTCGCGGCTGGCCGCCACGCTAAACCAGTGGAATGTTAAGCCTTTGGGCGGGAAGCTAAAGGCCGCATCTTCAGTATTAAAAGCATAGATGGCGATAATCAGCAGCGGGAAGTGCAGGAAGATCACCCCACCCCAGGTAGCGATTTTGAGAATCAGCGGCGCGCGTTCAGAGTGCATCGAAGGCCCCCAATCGTTTCACCAATGAGAGGTAAATGGCGATCAGCACAATCGGCACCAGCGTAAAGGCTGCGGCCATCGGCATATTGCCAATCGCCCCTTGCTGTGAGTAAACCATGTTGCCGATAAAGTAGCCCGGAGGCCCGACCAGCTGCGGCACAATAAAATCACCCAACGTAAGGGAGAAAGTAAAAATAGAGCCAGCGGCTATGCCCGGTATCGCCAGTGGGAAAATCACATGGCGCAGGGTTTGCCAGGGTTTAGCCCCCAGGTCACTGGAGGCCTGGAGCAGCGAAGGTGAAATCCGCTCCAGCGCCGCCTGCACCGGCAGGATCATAAAGGGCAGCCAGATATAGAGGAACACCAGAAAACGCCCAAGGCCGGAGGTGGATAAGGTGTTACCGCCAATCCCCGGCAGCGCCAGCACCGCTGTCAGCAGCGGCTCCAGCCCCATATGGCTTAAAAACCACTGAGCCACCCCATCCCTGGCCAGCAGCAAGGTCCAGGCATAGGCTTTCACGATGTAACTGGCCCACATCGGCAGCATTACCGCGATATAAAAGAATGCCTTCCATTTGCCTTTGGCATAGCGGGCCATATACCAGGCCATGGGGAAAGCCAGCAGCGCACTGGCAATAGTGACCGCCACCGCCATGACCAAGGTGCGGAGAATGATGTCGTAATTACTGGGGTTAAACAGGGCAGCCAGATTGGCGAGGGTCAGGGTGGGCGAAACCGACATGGTAAAGTCGTCGAAGGTGTAAAACCCTTGCCACAGCAGGCTAAGTAATGATCCTAGGTAAATAATGCCAAACCACATCAGCGGTGGGATCAGCAATAAGCCCAGCCAGCATCCCGGATGGCGCCATAGAAACGTGGAGCTACGTCTGACCAGCCCGGGGGATTTTTGGTAATGAATCGGTGCGTCCATCGTTACCCCTCCGCCTGAAGGGCCACCATGGCATGGAGCGGCCAGGAGGCCACCACATGCTGGCCGATAACCGGCGGCGCATCCCCTAAAGACGCACCAAGATTGGCCAGGCTGGCGACCAACTTATCGCCGCCGTCGAGGCGCAGCTCCAGACGGGTATTGGCCCCCTGGTATTGCACTTCAGTAATGGTGCCCTGCACCCGAATTGGCTGGCTGTTATCAAGGCTGATATGTTCCGGGCGTAATGAAAAGGCCCCGTTAATCCCACAGATTTTTTCCGCCAGCGCCGGATGCAGCACGTTTGAGGTACCGACAAAGCTGGCGACAAAGGCGGTTTTTGGCCGCATGTAGAGTTCCCGGGGGGAGTCAATTTGCTCAATGCGCCCGTTGTTAAATACCGCCACCCGGTCAGACATTGACAGGGCTTCACTCTGGTCATGGGTGACGAAAATAAAGGTGATACCCAACTCACGTTGCAGTTTTTTCAGCTCCAGCTGCATCTGTTCCCGCAGCTTAAGATCCAACGCCCCTAGCGGTTCATCCAGCAATAATACCCGAGGCTGGTTCACCAGCGCCCGGGCCAGGGCCACCCGCTGGCGTTGACCGCCGGAAAGCTGGGCCGGTTTACGGTCGCGGACAAAACCCAAGGCCACTTGCTCCAGTGCCATATCGGCTTTGGCGAGGCGGGTTTTACGGTCTACCCCTTTGACCATCAGGCCATAGGCCACGTTATCCCGCACATTCATATGGGGGAACAGCGCATAATCCTGAAACACGGTGTTCACGTCCCGCTGATAGGGCGGGAGATCCTGAGCCGGTTTGCCCAAAATAGAAATAGTGCCAGAAGTGGCTTGCTCGAAGCCGGCGATCAGCCGCAGGCAGGTAGTTTTGCCAGAGCCAGAAGGCCCAAGCATCGAGAAAAATTCCCCGTTTTCAATCTCAACGGAGACATTGTCAACCGCGCGTACCTCTCCGTACAGGCGGCTCACCTGGTCAAATTTTACTGCGTAAGGCATACCACCCCCAAAATCATGCCAACGGTCTCGTTATAGCGCCCCCTTTAAGGGGGCGTGTACAGCTACGTTCTAGCGGCCACCCATAATGGCAATGTAGTCCTGGGTCCAGCGGCTGTAAGGCACAAACTTCCCGCCTTCGGCGATGGGGGTTTTCCAGAACATGATTTTGTCGAAGTAGTTAAACCCGTTGATTTCACAACCCTTATCACCCAACAGGGTGCTGGCTTTACAGCCGGCAACCACCGCAGGAAGCGAGCCAAACCAGGCCGCCACATCCCCCTGCACCTTCGGCTTCAGTGACCAGTCCATCCATTTGTAGGCACACTCCGGGTGTTTGGCATCGCTGTGGAGCATGGTGGTATCCGCCCAGCCGGTCACCCCTTCTTTCGGGAATACGGTGGCGATAGGCTGGTTATCAGCTTTGAGGGCATTGGCCTGATACGGCCAGGCGCTGGAGGCCGCCACCCCTTCATTTTTGAAGTCACTCATCTGGACAGTGGCATCATGCCAGTAGCGGTGGATTAGCCCGTGCTGGTCACGTAATACCTTCAGCACTGCCTGATATTGCGGTTCGGTAAGCATGTAAGGGTCGTCAATGCCCAGCTGCGGCTGGGTAGCTTTAACAAACAGCGCCGCATCGGCGATATAAATCGGGCCATCATAGGCCTGCACCCGGCCCTGGTTGGTTTTACCATCGGGCAGGTTTTGTTTCACAAACACCACACTCCAGCTGTCTGGGGGGGTCGGGAACACTTTGGTGTTATACATCAGCAGGTTTGGCCCCCACTGATAAGGGGTGCCATAGGTTTTACCGGCCACATTGAACCAGGGGGCGTCTTTCAGACGGGGGTCAACGTTTTTCCAGTTGGGGATCAGGGCGGTGTTAATCGGTTGCACCCGCTTACCCATAATCAAACGCAAGGAAGCGTCGCCCGAGGCGGTGACCAGGTCATAACCGCCCTTCGCCATCAGGCTCACCATCTCGTCGGAGGTGGCCGCGGTTTTGACGTTAACTTTACAGCCGGTCTCTTTTTCAAAACCGGTGACCCAATCGTAGTTTTTGTCGGTCTGGCCGCGTTCGATATAGCCAGGCCAGGCAATAATATCGAGCTGGCCCTCGGTTTTACCCAGAGAGGTGGGTGGTTCAGCGGCCTGGGCCGTCACCACCGTCAGGCATAAAGCGCCAAGGGCGCTGCGCGCGAAGGACATAGTCATACCGTGGATGCTCCTGTCTGAAAGTATTACTGGAAACAGCCAGCCTGGCTTTAAAATTTCTCCTGTGATTAAAACAGTAGCTTGCGGCCAGCGTGCCGACCTGCCGCCGTCAGGATATTTCGTCGCCTTGTGACGGAGCGCGCACTCTACTGTATCGCGCTATTTAAATGGTCTGCGGCTACCCTTTATCTGCGTGTTTTCTGAAGCTTAGACAATTGTTGTCAATCAACGCTGTAACATCAGCATTTCATATGCTCGAGGCCTATCTATCACCTCTGAACTAGAGTGAATAAACAGCCAAAAAGGATGCAGCTGGAGGATTCCGGGCGCTGGCGCTTTGCTCAAGAGTCCAGAGTGACGGGAAATGGCGCATCACCAGCGGAACGGCATTTATCGCGGCGAGAGCAGGCAAGTCCCGATCCTGCCAGGGGCGCAGGATCGGGCGTGGAGTGTGAAAATAGTGCTGGCATAAAGTGACGTTGTCACGAATCAATCCTGTAATTTGGTCGGCCTACCGTCTTCATCCACCGCCACAAAATTAAACTGGCCGTTGATCACCGCCTCACGCCCTTCCTGGTACATATCTTCAAGATAGACCGTGACCGTCACCGTCAGGCTAGTGTTCCCTACCCGTGTGACCCGGCCAACCAGCTCCACGATAGAACCAGAGGGGATTGGGTGCTGGAAGTTGATCTTTTCGGTAGATACCGTCACCAGGCGCTTGCGGGAAAAGCGGGTGGCGGTAATAAAAGAGACTTCATCCATCCAGGCCAGGGCCGTGCCGCCAAACAGCGTGGAGTGGTGATTGATGGTGGTGGGGAAAACAACTTTTGCGACACGAGATTCAGATTGTTCGATTTTCGCTTGCAAGGCATCGTGGTGTGGCTGAGGCATATTAACTCGTCATTATTTTTCATTCGAGCCGCCAGTATAACAACAACAGCCTGGCCCGGTAATACTTGCGCTTAATGCTGGGAGTGGCTACCCCAGCTTGAATACTCAATGACTGTGCCAGCTGTTCTGGGGGCACCAGCCCTACCCCTGCCCCTTCCCCCTCGATGGCAACGTCTTCATTAACTCATCAGGACTGATCGACGCCACCACACTCCCCGGCAACGGCATCTTAAGAATATGATTCTTAATCTTGCCGATCACATGCATCTCACAAGGACGGCAATCAAACTTCAACGTCAACACCTCATCCCCATTCACCAGTTGCATTGGGGTGGCGCGCCAGCTTTTAATATTGCCCTTGGCCTGCTTCGGGCACAGGTTAAAAGCAAAACGCAGACAGTGCTTGGTGATCATCACCGGCACATCGCCCTTCTCTTCATGGGCTTCATAGGCCGCATCGATCAGGCTCACACCATAACGCTGATAAAATTCCCGCGCCTTGTGGTTATAAACGTTAGCGAGGAAGGTCAAATGACTTTCAGGGTAAACCGGGGCCGGGGTGACAACGGCCTTGCGGCTGCCGCGCACATAGTTTTCCAGCCGGGCTGCATCCAGTGCCTCGATAGTGTCGCGGCGCAGCTGATTCAGCAGGCTGTTGGGCACAAACAATGCGCCCGGCAAGCTGATATCAATCTTACGGGCGAAGTACAGCGTCTGGCCCAATTTGCCCAAACCCTCCCGCAGACCGCTCATGGCTTTTTCCGGGTTGTTAGCCTCGGCGAACTCACCATTCAAGGTGCAAGTGGCGCTGACACCGTCTTCACTGGTAGCGGTCAATACCAACTGCTCCTGCCAACCACTGAGTTCCAGATCCACCCGGATGCGGCGCTCACTAGAGGTTTTTAGCAGGGCCTGTTGCCAGTTATGGTCCATATTACGGTTGAGGGGCTGATGAGGCCGCAGGGTTTTCATGGCATCGGGCATTTCATTCGGCCAAACCCGGTAGCGGTTTTCTGCGGTTTTTTCCACCGTATTGGCCCGAAAGCCAACCACTTCCCGCTTGATCAGTACGTTCAGACCATCGCCATTAGCCAGCGGCTCAGTGACTTCAACATCCAAATGATCTTTAGCGACTTTCAGCACCTCGCCCACCGGCAGGCCAACAAATTTCGGTGAGTCGAAGGCGCCAATGTTACCCAGGCGGCCATTCACAAAATAATCGGTGCTGCCACGGTGGAAGGTTTTATCCGGGGACGGCATAAAAAAGTGTTCAGTACGGCCCGCAGAGGCGCGCTGAAATTCAGGCCGGTTCTCCAGCAAGGCATCCAGCTGCTGGCGATAGTAAGCGGTGATGTTCTTCACGTAGCTCATATCTTTGTAGCGCCCTTCAATTTTGAAGGAGCGCACCCCGGCGTTGACTAAGGCTTCCAGATTGGCACTCTGGTTATTGTCCTTCATCGACAGCAGGTGTTTTTCATAAGCCACCACCCGGCCCTGATCGTCTTTCAAGGTGTAAGGCAGACGGCAGGCCTGGGAGCAATCGCCCCGATTGGCACTGCGGCCGGTCTGGGCATGGGAGATATTACATTGCCCGGAATAGGCCACGCACAGGGCGCCGTGGATAAAGAATTCGATATTGGCATCGATGTTTTGATGGATAGCGTGGATCTGCTGAAGATCCAATTCGCGGGCCAGCACGATTTGCGAGAAGCCGACATCAGAAAGGAATTTGGCTTTTTCAACAGTACGGATATCACACTGGGTGCTGGCATGCAGCTCAATCGGCGGCAAATCCATTTCCAGCACGCCCATATCCTGAACAATAAGGGCATCCACCCCGGCATCGTATAGGGAGTGGATCAGCTTACGGGCGGGTTCCAACTCATTATCATGCAGGATAGTGTTCAGGGTGACGAAGATTTTCACCCCATAGCGGTGGGCAAAGGGCACCAGATTCGCCAGATCCTGCAAGGTATTTCCGGCGTTGTGGCGGGCGCCAAACTCCGGCCCCCCAATATAGACCGCGTCTGCACCGTGCAGAATAGCCTCGCGGGCGATGGTGGTATCACGGGCAGGGCTGAGTAATTCCAGATGATTGGCGTGCAGGCGCATAAGTGTGTTATTCCGGGTGATAAAAGGCGGCGCTATTGTAGACATAAGCCGGCCAGACAGAAAGCGTAATATCTTAGGGTAGCGCTTAGGGCCAGGAAAGGTGAGGTAACATTATTGGGGTAAAGAAAATGCCCGCCTGAAGCGGGCATAATCGAGGGTTATTTCACTTCAAACATGGTGATGTCTGTCGACATGTTATCAATCACTGGCTTAATGGTTTGCAGGGTCAGCGGCGTATTTTCATTCGCCAGCGTCTGCCCTTCCCCTTTACGTACTACCTTCAGCACCACTTTATTGGTGGCGGCATCCACCAGCTCGCCCTCAAAGTAGAGATCAGTGTCCATGGTACGGTGACCGGTCAATGCCTGGGTACCGGCGACCACCATAGCGACCGGGATCACCTCATAGAATTGCAGCCCTTGCTTACCGGTATCCACCCCAGTAATAGCCCCGTGGAAGATCAGCGTTTTTGGCCCAGGGGTGGTGACAATTTTAATTTTTTGCGCCGCCGCCGCTTTCAAATGATTGTTAGCATACTGGCGAATATCTTCTAACACCGTATTACCAATCTGGGTAGTGGCCTTGGGCTGCGGGTAATATTGAATCGGGTTGAACACCAGAGAATCATATTGAGCCGGATCAAAGCCCGGGGCCGTCCAACGCATCGCCTTTTTACCGCTAGCGGTGGTGACCTCTTGCAGCCCGGAGTAATCCTTTAAGAAGCCGGAGTACTGGGCTGGTGCAGTCACGGAAGATGCACACCCGGCCAGCAACATTACGCCGCACAGCGCACCAACTTTCAGAACGTTTTTAATGGGCATTCTATTTATCTCTAATTAGGGAAGGATGGGCTGAAGCTTAACAGAACGTTTAATAAAGCGATGCCATTTAAATCAAACTACACCAACGCGTTATGAGAAATATCACGATTTTACCCAAGAAGTATAATCAACATAAATTTAGCGTATATCAACATTCACTAAGGGCATTATTGGACACAATTTTTGAGCAGTTTCTGGCATAACCCAGAGGGGTAAATCAAAGAGGATAAGCAATGACGGTTTTCAACATTCGTCTGGCGCGGCCAGTAAGGGATTTAGCCCGCAGCACCGCACAATATAGCGAAGGACTGGGGCTTAAGTTACTCGGCCAGTTTACTGACCATCAAGGATTCAGCGGTAACATGTTGGGTATGGCGGGGCTGCCCTGGCACCTGGAATTTACCGTTCATTAGGAGATGCCAACTTGCCCCACGCCGGGGCCGGAGGATTTATTGGTTATCTATCTGCCTGACCCGCAAGCTTGGCAGCAATGCTACCACCGGATGCTGGCAGCAGGGTTTCAACGGGTTACCAATCACAACCCCTACTGGGACAACCACGGCCAGACCTTCACCGATGATGATGGTTACCTGACCGTGATCCAGCGGGGTCAGTGGCCAGCGGCTTAAGCCTTGCGGGCCAGCAGGGTAGCAAAGCGCAGTTTAATACGGTTGCCGTGCTTGTCGGTGCGGTGCAGTTCGCCCACGTCTTCGTTATATTTTTCCAGCACCCAGCCTGCATAGTAATGCTGTAATTCACCGGGTTTGAAAGCGAAGGGGAAACCGACAGTGCACGGGTAATCCGGGGTGTCCATCGCCGCCACAATCAGGTTGTAGCCACCGGGCAGAGTACAGCGCTGCATGTTGGCAATCAGCCCCGGGATGGTTTCCGGTTGCAGGAACATCATCACCACCGTCGACAGGATCAGGTCATACTGGCCGTCGAATTTATGGTTATTTAAATCCACAATCCCGTAGGACAAATTCCTCAGGTTTTCCGCCGCCGCAATGCGCGCCATGCTTTCAATACTCTGGGTGTTGCGATCCCAGGCCGTCACGTCAAACCCATTGGCCGCCAGAAACAGACTATTGCGGCCATTGCCACAGCCCAAATCCAGCGTTTTACCTTGGGTGATGAACTCCATGGTGTTCAGCACTTCAGAGTGGGTTTTGGTCAGGCCATATTTGTCGGTGAAGTAATTTTCGTCACGCACAGTCATAATGCTTCCTTTTCAAAAGATGATGCTGGCAACCCGGTCCCTACGGCAGCAGGCAGCGCCGTACTTGAGCTGCGCAGCGCCAGGCAAAACCGATACCGATAATCTCTAATACCGTGCCGTAGTAGCCCGTAGGCAAGTTCCCCCTTTGCGCTACGCTATGGGGGAAGGTTATTCTTCTGCATTTTGTTTAAATTTTAAAATGTATTTAATATGGATTTTAGTGAAAGTCCGCCATAAACACTACCTTGCTTAGGGGAAAAGTCACGATATCTGCTACGTTTACTTTTACAGCAACTGGGGGACGAGCATGGATAAATACCGTTTGGGCGGTGAAAAGCGCCGGGAAACCGTTGAAGATGATGCCACCCACAGCGTGGTATTGCGCCAGATTATCGCCCTGCGTGATTTTGCCGATGTCCACGCCGGGCAAGCCGGGGGCTGGGTGGAAGACTGCCATAATCTCAGCCAATCAGGGGATTGTTGGATCTATGATGAAAACAGTGAGGTTTACGGCGGTGCCAGAGTGGAAGGCAACGCGCACATTTCCGGGTCTTGTACTCTGAGCCTGGGCGCCCGGGTCATCGATGATGCCCACCTTGATAGCTGTATCATCAGCCACCGGGCCTGTATAGGTGGCAAAGCCGACGTCAGCCATAGCGAAGTGCGCGGCGAGTGCTTAATTGACGGAGAAGTCCGTGTTATTGATAGCCGGGTATTTGGTGCGCGGGGCCTGACAGCGGATGACCAGCAAATCCTGCATATCGGTGGCCGCGCCCAGGTCACTGGCAGTACCCTCGCCCATCAGGCCCAGATTTACGGGGATTGCCAGTTAACTCACGCTTTTGTTGAACACCGCGCCCAGGTCTATGGCCACGCCCACCTGGAGGGCAATGAATTAAACAACGTTTGGGTGTGCGATTGCGCCAAGGTCTATGGGTTTGCCCGGCTGCTGGCCGGGAGCGAACCAGACCAAATCCCCACCTTGCGTTACAGTGCGGAGGCCTTTGACCAGGCCGTTATTCAGGGGGATTGCCTGCTTAAACACCATGTGCGGGTATACGGCTCAGCCCATTTAAGCGGCGGCCCGCTGCTGCTGGACGATCACGTTGAGGTTTATGGCGACGCCCTGATCAGCGGCGAGGCCATCGTCAGCGGCCATGTACGGGTATTCGAACACGCCGCCATCGTGGCCCTTCCCGGTGATGTAATTCAAATTCGCAGTCATCAGGCCATTTGCGGCGACCAGCGCATCACCCGCAGTCTGCCCTTTGTGGGGTTTAATCCGGGATAATTCGTGCCCACAGGTGCTGGTCGTAATAATGGCCATTAAGAAATTCCGCCTGTTTCATCCGCCCTTCAAGGGTGAAGCCACAGCGCTCGGCCATACGGTTGCTGGCCCGGTTCTCGACAATACATTTGATGACAAAGCGCCGTAGCAGCTTTTGACTGGCCCAATGGGCGATCATTTTTTCCAGCGCCCGGCTGAGGATCCCCTGCCCCTGGCGATCCTCAGCCAGCCAATAACCAATATAGCCCACTTTATTAGTAGGTTCGATTTGGTTGAATGACACCACCCCAACCAGCTGGTCCTGATACTTCACCAGATACATTTTGGCGAAGCCCTTATGATGTAGCAGATGGTTCCCGGCCAAAGTGCGCCGAATATCATCGGGGCCGTTCACCGAGCCGGGCCAGTCCATGGACTTTTGTAACCAGGCCTGATTAGCCACCACCAGCTGATACAAGTCTTCGGTATAGCGCTCGTGGGCGGAACACAGGGTTATATGGTCATCAACGGTCAAGTTGTCATCAGGGTAGTCTTGGGTTGCCATGGGTCAGCGCTCTTCATGTGGAAGTGGACATTCTTGATGGTGATAAAAAATCCGCCCTAGTGAGCTGAGAGCGGATTTTTTAATGATGATCGCTTATCGCATCTGGCGGTCGTCGACGTATTTCCGCTTATCCGCTGCCGGTGGGAAATACTGATACAGCCAGGTTTCACTGATGGCATCGCCCTGGCAGCGCAGGAACATCCGCATATCCACCGGCTCGGTGGAGTCGGAAGTTGGATACCAGTCAAACAGAATGCGGTAGCCGTCGAAAGGCTCCACATACAGGATCTCAATCTGGCGTGCTTCCCCGTTAGACAGGGTGATCACCGGCTCAATCCCTCTTGGTGCGGCGGCCTTCAGACCTTTACCGACGAAATCAATGGCAAAGCGGCGCGACCATTTCTCCGGGTAGTGTTCCCCCGGCGCCCAGCCTTCCGGGAAACTGCCCATCCCGGTACGGGTGGCATAAACCCGGGCCAGCGGGGTTTGCACCGGCGGTAAGCCACTCCAGTGCAGGCGGTATTTGAAGTTAAGGGTATCCCCGCTGCGGATCGGTTTTTCCGGCTGCCAGAAGCAGACGATATTATCTAATGTTTCACCGGTGGTTGGGATCTCCATCAGGCTGACTGCCCCTTTACCCCACTTATTCAGTGGCTCTACCCACAGGCTTGGCCGCTTGTTATACCAGCCCATCACGTCCTGATAGCTGTTGAAGTCGTGATCCATCTGTAACAGGCCAAAGCCTTTTGGGTTCTCATCCTGATAAGCGTTAAATTGCAGGCGCTGCGGGTTGTTAAGCGGGCGGCAAATCCATTCACCATTACCGCGCCACATCGCCAGACGATCTGAGTCGTGGATTTGCGGGTGGATGGTGTCACACATGCGGCGCTCATTGGTGCCGCAGCTAAACATACTGGTCATCGGGGCGATCCCCACCTGCTTGATGTCCTTGCGGGCATATAGGTGGTTTTCCACTTCCATCACCACTTTTTTGGCTTCGCAGTGGATGGTGAATTTGTAGGCCCCGGCCACGCTCGGGCTGTCCATCAGGGCATAGACCACGAAGGTGGTGTCACTGGCTTTCGGGGTTTCAAACCAGAAGGCGGTGAAGTCCGGGAACTCTTCAAGGCCATCAGTATAGGTATCTACCGCCAGGCCTCGGGCAGAAAGCCCGTACTGGTAGGTGTCATCCACGGCGCGGAAGTAGCTGGCTCCCAGGAAAGAGACCACATCACGCTTAGCCAGTTCCGGGGTTTTAAAGGCTTTAAACCCGGCAAAACCGAGGTCGCTCTGCCCCACCAGCTGGCGGGTATCCACCCCGGCATCGTGGTAGTTAAACAGCTCCGGGCGGAAGTGGATCTCTTTGGCCTGGCGGGATTTAGCATCCAGCGAGAACATGCGCACCCGGCGGCGGAAGCCCATGCCGACGTGGAAGAACTGCACATCTAGCTGGCGCTGCGGGATGCCATTCCACAGGGAGTGGCCGGCATCGTACTGAATGCTGTTGTAGGCCTGGGGGGTTAGGTTCGCCAGGGTTTCGGGTAATGGCCGGGGAGCGCCGCCCCAGGGTTGCTTAGCCAGGTCAATGGCCATCCCTTGTAAGGTAGCGAAATCAAAGGCCTGCGTCTGCCCATCGGCGATATTGGCCTGGTCGGCGGCAAAGGCGGAGCGGGAAATTAACGGTGCCAGACCGGGTGCGCCACAGGCAGCAGCCAGGGCCATAGATGCTTTGATAAAACGTCTGCGATTCATGCCTGAGAAATCGTCCTTACTTATCCATCAACATGTCACTGCGCCGGGCGCAGCGGCGGCAAGCTGTGCAACCTCTAAGTTGCACACTCTAGTCAAAACGGCAGCCGTTTCCAATACCTTTCGCCAATAGGTAGTTTGTAATGATAATTCAACAGGATAATTAACAACATGCCCGGTAAATAACCCGAAATTGCTATTGTTTTAATCATCTCGCAGAAACTTTTTTGTGCCAGCGGATTTCTGCCCCTTCAGTCCAGGGAGACATGGCGGTGCATAATACGCCGGAACAAAGCCAGCCGAAGGCCCATAAAGCGCCGTACAACCCGGAAACCGGCGCGGCGGTTCAGGCCCAGACGCATCAGATAATCCTTGCCAGCGCCACAGGCAGGCCACGGCTCCGGGCCTGCCAGAATGGTAGTGTTTCCATCGGCCCGCGCAAAGGCGACCCAGTAATCCGCCACCTGCCGGGCAAAGGCCCGGTCGTTAGCGCTGGCGTAATCGCTGAGCGGCAGGGTGCGGTCGAGATTATCAAACACATAAGGGACTTCGTTGCCGTGCCAGGTGCCGTGAAGATAGGTGTCGCGCTCGGCCTCGCTGACATAATCAAACCAGTAGCGCCAGCAGGGTTGATTGACCCGGCGCTGGGCCAGCATCACTACCTGCCCGAGCACGGTAAAGGCCATATCGCGGCATAGCTGCCGCCCCAATTCCACGTCACCGCGCACGCCGGGGTAAAGCAAACGGATCACCCCCAGCCCCAGGCGCTGCTGGTTACGCAGCCGCCGCACCTGCCCTGCCAGATCCACCCCGAACCAGGCCATGACGCTGGCCTCATCGCTGTTACTGCCAATCATCAGCGGCAGCGGGTGCTGGCGGCCCTGCCCGAACACTGCCAGCATTGGCTCCGGTAACACCCGGTCCCCGGCGATGGGCACCGGGCCAATGGTCAGCGGCGGCTGGAGGTTGATAAATGCCTCCGCTGGTAACGCCCGTAACTGTTCTGCGCTGGCGTTCTCAAGACCGAGATGCCGGGCAAGGGTTACCCCCTGGTGTAGCGCTTCGGCGGCGCTGCGATCCGGCAAGGTGTAGGCGCTCTGCACAATGGCGCGCTGGAACAACCCTGCGGCCAGGGGGGAAGCCATCAGGGAGAGCACGCTACGGCCCCCGGCGGATTCGCCAAATAAGGTCACTCGCGTTGGATCGCCGTTGAATTGGGCGATATTGGCCTGCACCCATTGCAGGGCGGCTATTTGGTCTAACAGGGCGAAGTTCCAGGTCTGGCCCTGCCGGTCTTCATGCTCCAGTGCCGGGTGGGCAAAGAAGCCGAGGTGGCCTAGCCGGTAATTGACGCTGACCACCACCACGCCACGGCGGGCCAGTGCGGACCCGTCGTAAGGCGGCAGGCTGCCTGCCCCAAGGGTGAAACCTCCGCCGTGGAGCCACACCATTACCGGAAGCGGTTGGTCGCCAGGCTGTGGTGACCAGACATTCAGGTACAGGCAGTCTTCCGACATAGCCCCGGGATCGCCGCCCCCCAGCTCCTGGCAGGACTCCTGATTTTGCCAACTGGCGGCTGAGAAGCCATCGGCCTGGCGCACTTCCTCCCAGCTCGCCGGGGGCTGAGGCGCCCGAAAGCGTAGCTCACCTACCGGTGGCCGGGCATAGGGAATGGCCCGCCACTGGCGGATGCCGTTGTCGGTAAAGCCCTGAAGGGCACCTTGCTGAAGCTGAAGGGTAATCCCGTTGTCACGTGCCATCGCGTCTCCCTGTTTTTATCAGGGTAGCGGTTTGCGCCGTCATAGGGCCAGTGTTTTTATTCGCTCCCCCTCACGCCATCAGCCCACAGCGTTTTTTGCCGCGATCCTCTGCCGCCTGATACAGCGCAAACGGATCCAACACTGGGCAGCCGAGGGCTTTTTCAAAGGCAAGCTGGCTGGCATCTCCCCCACTGATTTGGCGGGTTTCATCCCCCAAATTAGACTGGAAAATACCGGCAGCACTGACCGGCAGGAAGTCTTCATAAGTGATAGGTTGCGCGGCGATCCAGCCGCGCTCCACCAGGGCCTGGGGATCGTCGCCGTGGCGAATCGCATGGCGATGGCTCTCCCCTAGCGGCGTAAGGCGGTAGCGGAAATAGGCCAGTTGCTGGCGGCGCAGCAGCACATCGTCATCGGGGAAGCGTTCAAAAGCCTGCTGTAATCGCAGCTGATGGCTAAGGTTATCTTTGCCGATCCCCGCTTCCTGGAGCAGCTGGTCATACAGGGCGCGGCCTTTCGGGGTCAATGCCATGCCACGCTGTTCAATTTCACCAAAACGAGCGGTATGGGTCCCCTGATTATCCCCGGCAAACAGGATCGGTTCCTCCAGCGCTTTAAAACTGGTCTGGCGCAGCAGAATCGGATACTGACGGCGCGGCGGCCCCTCAATAATGGCCTTGGGGGTAATGCCATATTCCGGCATCAGGGCTTGGACGCGGTCGATATCCAACGTGCGTGGGGTCAGGTGATTGATATGACAGCCCCGGAAGCACACCACATCCGCCACCAGCCGATGCTGATCGCTCATGGCCTGATAAGTCGCCTGATCTACAGTGGCATTGTGATGCCAGCGGAAGGTTTCCAGGGCTTGCTGTACAAATTCCGACGATTGGGTTTCGGTCAATCCCCCCTGTTTTTCGGCCAGCTCAATTAAGGCCAGGCAGCGTGGGGTGAAGATCGCCCGGCGGCTCACCAGGTTTACGCCCTGTTTGCGCAGCTTTTCATTGGCAATTAACTCCGGGCGCAATAGCGACGTAAATACTCGAAATGGATTGCGGGCCAGGGCGTTGTCGTCAACAGGGCGAAACGCCGTAGAATGTACCGGTACCCCGGCCTGAGCCAAATCATAATAGCCCACCGGCTGCATCCCCATTACGGCAAACAGCCGCCGTAGCGTGGATAGTTCGGCGGCAGAGCCTACCCGAATCGCCCCGTGGCGCTCTACATTCAGCCGCGCCAGCTCATCGGCATTGACCAACTGCTCATGGAGCCGGGGGTGCTGTTCCAACACCCCTAAATTTACATCCTCTACCATCTCCAGCAGGGTGCCATATTGGGGGACTTCCTGTTGATACATTGCTGACATTGCCTGAGAAAAGGCTTCCCGAATTAGATCCGGTGAGAGATTACTGGTCATCGCATACTGCCTCTATGGGGTCTTGCTGGAATAGTAGAAGCCCACCGCCGCACCGGGCCGGAGAATTTACATTTTGTGATCCAGTTTGCGCCTGCCCGGAAGCTACAGAAAATAACTGTGGGTTATGCATCTGGTAGCAGTTATCAAGCCACCAAATTTTGGTAACGCTAAAAAGTGGCTATTTTTAGTGAACTTAGCGACAATGTTTAAATCTTGTTAAATAAATTTTGTTATCAAGTTATCAAATTTTGCCGTAATGGCTTGTTTGCCATGGGGGAGTGTTTTACACATTGAATTATGGAAAAAAATGGTTTGTTCAGTCAGCGCATTCGTTTGCGCCATCTACATACATTCGTCGCCGTCGCTCAACAGGGTACCCTGGGGCGTGCGGCTGAAACGCTCAACCTAAGCCAACCGGCGCTCTCCAAGACACTGAATGAGCTGGAGCAGCTCACCGGTTCACGGCTGTTTGATCGTGGCCGCCTTGGGGCGCATCTCACCCTCAATGGCGAGCAGTTTCTGATCCATGCGGTGAAAGTGCTGGATGCCCTGAATCACGCCGGGCTTTCTCTCTCCCGCAAAGAGAACCAGCCGGCGGAAGTGGTGCGCATCGGCGCATTGCCTACCGCCGCTTTGGGGATCCTACCGGGGGTGATTGGTCAATTCCATCAGCACCAAAAAGACGTCACTTTGCAGGTGGGTACCATGAATAACACCATGCTGCTGGCGGGGTTGAAATCCGGGGAATTGGATCTCGGTATTGGCCGCATGTCTGACCCGGAATTAATGGGCGGCCTGAATTACGAATTGCTATTCCTCGAATCCCTTAAACTGGTAGTACGGCCCAGCCATCCACTATTAAGTGACACCGTCACCATGAGCCGGGTGATGGAGTGGCCGGTGGTGGTTTCGCCCAAAGGCACCATCCCGCGCCAAAATGCCGAGTCCTTGCTAAACCGCCAGAATTGCAAGCTGCCGACTAACTGTATTGAAACCCTGTCTGCTTCGCTTTCACGTCAACTAACAGTGGATTTTGACTATGTATGGTTCGTACCGTCGGGAGCAGTGAAAGCGGATCTGCGCCAGGGTACGCTGTGCGCCCTGCCGCTACCGGCCCAGGGCAGTGGGGAACCTATCGGTATTCTCACCCGGGTAGACACTCCGCTATCACCGGCAGCCCAAATTCTGATTGGCGCGATCCGTAAAAGCATGCCGCTGTAATGCCCTGCGGGGCATTTAAACACACTTATTGTTCCTTGCCTTTCACCGGGCTGATTTTAACGAAGCCACTTCGGTCTCTTTCCAGAGGGTGGTTATGCCAAAGGAGAAACAGGCTACACCGATTACCCCGCTCTGTATGTGCAAACCAGCCCCGGACAGATGCCGGAGCTTGCTGTAGCCCTTAAGGAAAATGCGCGGAGCCACCAAACTCCAGATAAATACGCGCCAGATTTTTCAATTGATTATAGCGATTATCATTTAATACTAAGGCGGCCTGGCGTCGCTTCTCCTGAGCTTCAAGCCAAAATGATATCCGCACTGCCCCCTCACGGTAACGCACCTCATTAATTCGTTCTGATTGCAGCGCTAATTCATAGCTCTCCACCAGTTTTCCTTCTTGTGCCAACAGTTGGTCACGTAGAGAGAGAGCATCTTCAATATCGCTCATGGCTTGATAGAGCGACTGCTTAAACGCCAATAGACGCTGTTCATAGTCATTGCGGGCAATTTTTATTTCGTTACCCCTTTGCTGCCACTCCAAAAATGGCAGTGTCAGGCTGGCACCCAGGGTACCTACGGGATTTTGGATAAATGACAGCAGTGAGCGGCTGCTGGTACCCAGCGCGCCGGTTAACGAAAATTCGGGGTAATAGTGCACACGCTTGATATCCAGGGTACTTAGGGCTTCATGTACCCGTGCTTCTTTGGCCCGGATATCCGGCCGATTTCTCAACACGCTGGCCGGTATATGCCCATTGACCACAGGTAATGCCCCTGTGGGCAGCGTTAAGGGTTCCACCACCGGGTTGCCCGGTGCGGTACCCAGTAACACCGCTTGCTGATTCAATAGCAGCAAACGGTCCCGTTGCAGTGACAGCAATCTGGCTTCCTGGGCCAGTAGGCTTTGTTTAGCATCGGCAACATCCAGGGATGAAACGCTGCCCGCACGGTAGCGGCTATTACCCTGGCGCAGCGTCTCTTGAGCGTAGGCAATACTGTGCTGTTGCACCGTTATCTGTTGATTGACTAAGGCTATCTGCCAGTAATTAGTGCTAGCATCGGCGAGTAAAACTAAACGTGCGGCATGCAAATCTTCCGTCGATGCCCGAACAGACCAGGCCGCACCATCATGCTGAAAGGCAATTTTACCCCACAGATCCAGTTCATACCCGGTAGTGAGTGAACCAGCGCTACCTTTGGCCCACTGCGAAGAACTGTCTAAGGGTTTTCTGGCATCCACTGCCAATGACCCTTTAAGCCCCGGAGTGCTGGCGATAGTCACCCTATCCGCTTCCAGCCTTGCCCGGTAAACACGCAATATGGCAAGCTCCAGGTTGCTGTTGTTGGTAAAAACCTGGCCTAACCAACTATCCAACTGGCTATCGTTAAACCCGCACCAGCTAAAGGGTTCATAAGCTGGGGCTGCCTCCTCTTGATACCAGTGGGTGGGATAATCCACCTCAGGCGCGCGGTATTCACTTTTAAGTCTGTTGGCACAGCCTGAAATCAGGGCGGCGGTGAAACAAACCAGCAACGAAACGTGCTTTTTCATAGGCTACTCACTGGCCAGTGAAACCACGGGATCCATCCTTGACGCTTGGCGCGCAGGGAGATAACCGAAGATCAAACCGATAAGCGTAGAACTGAAAAACGCGACGATTGCCGCCTGCCAGCCATAAATCGCCGTGAATATTCCACCTGCCATCAGGGTAAAAAACTCACCCGCTGCGAATGAAAGCGCGATCCCCAAAATGCCGCCGACAAGGCATACCAGCATGGCCTCAATCATAAATTGCTGCATAATATCGCTGCGGCGGGCGCCCACTGCCATCCGTACCCCGATTTCATGGGTTCTTTCCGCTACTGATACCAGCATGATATTCATCACGCCAATGCTACCAATCATTAAAGCGATACTGGCAACCATCAAAATCAGCAGGCTGAAGGTTAACGACGTCCGTTCGAGGGATTGCCTGACTTGTTCATGATTATAAATTTGGAAATCCTGGATGCCATGACGTTGAGTTAGCAAACGGGATATCGCGCTCACGGCGGCCTGATTAGTCACGTTTTCTTTCAGGCGGATGCTTATGCTAGTCAGGGTTGTTTTGCCCGCCATGCGGTACATTACTGTGCTGTAGGGCATCCAAACCGTGATGCGGTTTGGCGCATCAAAAGCGGAGTTTTTAGCAACGCCTACTACACGTGCGGGGACCAAACCAAGAAAAACCGTCGCGCCTAAGGCGGGGGTTTTCTCCCGGTCAAATAATGCTATACGGGCGTTCTCATCGATGATGACTTCCTGCAACGCGTTGGTATCGCGATGAAATGGCCTGCCTTGGATTATTTTTATGCCGGTAACGCGGAAATGGTCGCGTCCCACCCCATTCACCGTCGCGGGGGCGGATTTGCCAAGATACCGCAGGGTATCTGAAACGCTGACTTCCGGGCTAACGCTATCAATGAAGCTTTGTTTTGCCAGGGCATCTGCATCCGCTAGCACCAATGTACGCAGGCTATCGGCACGGGTATCGAAGTGCCCCCGCCCAGGGTAAATACTGAGTACATTGGACCCCAGATCTTTGATTTCCTCGAGTGTTCGTCTTTTTGCCCCTTCGCCGAGGGCGACCACGGTCACCACAGCCGTAATACCAAAAATAATACCCGTCATTGTTAATGACGTGCGAAGGCGGTGTGCGTTCATTGCTTTGATTGCCATGAGCAAGGCCGCGTAAGCGCGATCGAAAAAACGCTGCCAATGATTTTGTGGATTAGTATTAAGTGGGAGAAATGATGGCGTTTTATTCTTACTGGGGCCACTGTCTGAGATAACTTCACCCTCGCGTAATTCGAGTATGCGCTGGGCAAACTGCGCGACCTTCATATCGTGGGTCACCATAATGATGGTGTGCCCATATTGATTGAGTTCTTTAAGGATGGCCAACACCTCCTGTTCGGACTGGGAATCCAGCGCCCCGGTGGGTTCATCGGCCAGAATAATTTCCCCGCCATTGATCAATGCGCGGGCAATGCATACCCGCTGCTGTTGGCCACCGGAAAGTTCACCGGGATAATGGTGTTTACGCGCCCCCAAGCCTAACTTTTCCAATAAAGCGGCGGCACGTAATCGGCGCTGATCACGGGGAATGTTGGCGTAAATCGCCGGGATCTCCACATTGCCCAAAGCGCTGAGATCGGGCATCAGATGATAACGCTGAAAGATAAAACCGATGTGTTCCCTTCTTACTTGGGCCAACTCGTCAGGTGACAGGTGGGAGGCGTTTTTCCCCTGAATGTAATAATCGCCTTCATCTGGCCCGTCCAGGCACCCCAGGATATTCATTAGCGTGGATTTCCCCGAGCCAGAAGCACCAATGATGGCCACCCACTCACCGGCAGCAATGGAAAGATCAACCGCTTTTAACGCAACCAGTGATTTATCCCCATTACGGTAGATGCGGCTGATACCCTTCAACCTGATAATCTCTTTCATGGCATCACCTCATCCTTGACGCCCTCTTCATCCTGTGACAATAAAACAACCACCTCCCCAAGGTGTAAACCACTAATGATCTGAATATCCACGCCGTTGGAGATACCGGTGACAACCTTACGCTCCGTAAGTTTGCCCCCCTGGGCCAAAACCTGAACCTGCTGCTGATTGGCACCATCGGTATACACCGCTTGCATCGGCACCATTAGGGTATCTTTAGCTTCCTCAATCAGTAGGTTGACTTGTGCAGTCATGGCAATGCGTAGCCGGTTTTCTGGATTCGGAACATTTAGTATGGCGTTGTAATACACCGAGGCATTTGCTGTACCCGAGAGGGGGGCGGAAAGGCTATTGGCGGGCGAATCCTCTCTGATTAATGACTCAGGTGCCAAATCTATAGCGCGCACCCTGGTCTCATAGTGCCTATCTGGATCGGAAAAAATCGAAAAACGCGCTTTTTGCCCAACGAAAATGCGCGTGATATCGGCCTCTGAAATCTGCACGTTAATGGACATGACATCCAGCCGCGCCAGCTTGATGATAGTTGGGGTGCTTTGACTAGAGTTAACGGTTTGCCCTTGATGAGTCACAACAGCGATAACCGTGCCATCCATCGGTGCCACAACACGGGTATAACTCAAATCGACTTTTTTCTTTTCTACCTCTATCTCGGCCTGGGCTAGCCGCGATTTAAGTGACTGTAACTCGGCCTGGGCGGTGGCAAGGGTGGCTTCTGCGGCTTCAAACTCTTCACGGGAGCTTGCATCTTCACGTAACATCTTCCGCTGGCGTTGAAAACGCTGCATTGCTTGATTGACCAGTGCTTGCCGGGCCTGTCGTTCAGCCACGATCACGTTGAATGCGGCTTGCGCATGGCGCAACTCATTACGTTGCGGTAGATCATCAATATCCGCAATCGGCTGGCCCTTAACAACGCGTTCACCTGCCCTCACCTTCAATGCTTTAACCTGGCCTGAAACCTGCGCCCCTACGCTCACCCGTTCAATGGCGTCAATCCGGCCGGTAGCCAATACTGAATGTTCAATATCTCCCTGGCGCACGATTGCCGTGACGTACTGCGGTGTTGAAGGGCGCTGGATGAAGAACACCGCTATAACAAAAATAGTCAGCAGAGCCGTAGCAAGTGAAACCACCTTGAGTGAAAAAAATTTGGTTAACATTGTGCCGGTTTTCCATAACGTAATCAGTCTTTAATCTGCTGGAAGGGGTCCGGTGCCTGACGGCGATAAATGAGACACGTTCTAAGGCAGACCGCATTCCTTACGGCTTGTTTAAAACGAACAAAATCAACAATGTTTTTTATTGAAGGGTAAATACTTATCCAGCCCCGGAGCAAAAGTGGGAATGCCAGGCTACCCAAGGATCGCTATGAAGTTGATAGCAAGTTTATTTGAAATCAATGTGAGCAAAATTGCCGCTAATTGCGAGGCCAGGATTAATCAATTGCGAGCGGCTACTCAAAAAGAAAGATTGTGCCGGTACGATCACAAAACCGTACCGGCCGCCCCAACGCTGAAGTACCTTGATATCCATCGGCTTGCCAAACAAGAAACCCTGAATTTCGTCGCAGCCCCTGGTGTTGGGCATACATCCTTGCTGGTTTCCTTTAGGCAGGCACAGGGTACTAAAGGGGGTTGATAATTATTTATCGCCGAAATGGATCACAGTACGAATAGATTTCCCTTCATGCATTAAATCAAAGGCTTCATTAATTTTGGCCAATGGCAGGCGATGGGTAATAAATGGATCGAGGCGGATTTTGCCAGCCATCGCGTCTTCTACCATGCCCGGCAGCTGGGTCCGGCCCTTCACGCCACCGAAAGCCGAACCGCGCCATACGCGGCCGGTCACCAATTGGAATGGACGGGTGCGGATCTCCTGGCCTGCGCCAGCCACGCCGATAATCACGCTTTCGCCCCAGCCCTTATGGCAGCATTCGAGGGCGGAACGCATCACATCTACATTACCGATACATTCAAAGCTGAAGTCAACGCCGCCATCAGTCATCTCAACGATGACATCCTGAATAGGCTTATCGACATCTTTCGGGTTGATGCAATCAGTGGCACCCATCTCTTTCGCCAGGGGATATTTTTCCGGGTTGGTATCCACAGCAATAATACGCCCGGCCTGGGCCTGTACCGCCCCCTGGATCACCGCCAGGCCGATACCACCCAGGCCGAATACCGCCACGGTATCACCGGGCTTCACTTTGGCGGTGTTGTGTACCGCGCCGATGCCGGTGGTCACACCGCAGCCCAGCAAGCACACTTTATCCAGCGGAGCTGTTGGGTTCACTTTCGCCAGCGAGATTTCCGCCACCACGGTGTATTCACTAAAGGTGCTGGTGCCCATGTAATGGTAAATTGGTTTGCCCTGGTAGGAGAAACGGGTGGTGCCATCAGGCATCAGGCCCTTACCCTGGGTGGCACGCACCGCTTGGCATAGATTAGTTTTGCCAGATTTACAGAATTTACACTCGCCACACTCCGCGGTGTAAAGCGGGATCACGTGGTCCCCTGCCTTCAAACTGGTTACTCCTTCCCCTACTTCAACCACAATGCCACCGCCT
The DNA here is from genome assembly GCA_966186435.1 of uncultured Enterobacteriaceae bacterium. Taxonomy (GTDB): domain Bacteria; phylum Pseudomonadota; class Gammaproteobacteria; order Enterobacterales; family Enterobacteriaceae; genus CBIFWW01. Next base: position 1,484 of record CBIFWW010000024.1, on the reverse strand, counting down.
TCATGGCCCAGTACCGCCGGGAATACTCCTTCTGGATCAATCCCTGATAGCGTGTAGGCATCGGTGTGGCAAACGCCGGTGTGAGTAATACGCACCAGGACTTCGCCTTTTTGCGGCGGTGCCACATCAATTTCGACGATTTCTAACGGTTTTCCTGGCTCAAAGGCTACGGCTGCACGTGATTTCATATTGTTTGTTCCTGTTGGCAGTTATTTTAGGTAGGCCCGTCGCAGATGGCTGATTTCAGCCATCCTGATAGCACGCTGATCCGGGGTCGACTCGCCGCGAACCAATTCATCTTTAAGGTGGATATTTGTTCCAAAAAGGTTACCGAGTATAAGCAAAAAGCCCTGCTTTTCCGCAACCGGAATTATACCTTTACGTTTTACCCTACCCGCGTGGTTTGATTGATTAACGCTATTCAATTATCGCTGAGTCAGTTTTAGTGTCTACGACCCGAAGTAAACATGAGGACCATCTAATGAGTAAGATAGGTATTAATGGTTTTGGCACCTTTTACCGGGTTAAACCAGGCCCTGGCCCGGTTTAACTAGCGCGATTTTACCGGCAAGCTGGTGGTCACATTTTAACTGCTCATGGAGACCCTGACCGCCCTGCTATTACCTTAAGGTAAGGCCCGGTGGGCCAGTAATGCTTTAACTTGCGGGTCATCCGCCAGCTGCCGCCAGGCGGCGTCGACGGACTCCGGCATATCTACATGCTCAATAAAATCACGGCCCTGTGGGCCGTAGCCATTAGCATCATCCCTAATCCTTGGGATCTCTCCCATAATCAGCGATAAATAGCGGTCCACGGGCCACATGCCATTATTATCGCCACTAAACCTCGCCCCTTGTTTTGTGGCCGCCAATACCGGGATTATGCCGGGGAAGCTGCACCACTCCGGCTGATCTTCCTCTCCACGCCAGGCCCGGGCAAAGGTAGCGGCGCTTCGGCGTTGCATGGTGGGGTCTTGCACCAGGATTACCCGGCGCGGCGACAATCCTAACTGCGCCAACAAATTGCGGGTCATGGTGGCGTTTTCACCACAGTTAGTCGAGTGCGTTTCACGGTAAATCTTCTTCGCAGGCACCTTCCAGAACTGGTGGGCAATATCCGCCAAGATATCGGCCTCGGGCCTGCCGGTTGTCGGGATGTTGTTATAGCGCGGATGGCTGGCAATGGCGCTGTAGAGAAAGGTGGTGGAGTGCCCGATCCCACCGGTGATGACTAATGGGATGTTATTTTCCGCCGCCAGTTGGCAGGCAGCATCAATGGCTGGGATCACCGCATTACCGGCCAACACAATGATATCCCTGGTGTCGATAACCGTCTGATGTGTGAAGTCATCTGCCGCCAGCCAATGGCCAAGGATGTTGGCCGCCGCGATGGCAGTGGGGTTCAGTTGTGGGTTGATGGTGAGCATGACGTTCTTCCTGTTTGATATATCCTGGTTACTTTAGCCTGTTGGGGGGGGAATGGGG
>CBIFWW010000023.1:0-29404 GCA_966186435.1 uncultured Enterobacteriaceae bacterium | reverse complement strand
ATATAGGGCCGACTAATCCGGCGGAGCCTGGCGAGCCCGGCACCGCCCCTCCTCCGGCTGCCCCTCCTCCTCCGGCTGCCCCTCCTCCTCCGGCTGCCGCCCAGAAAAACATCCGCGCCGCCGCCGGGAGCTATATTGCCAACCAGGCCGCCGCCAACACTCTGTTCAATCTGCGGTTAGCCGACCGGGAAGGGGGCACTGAATATATCAACCCCACCACCGGCCAGGCTGAAGTCACCTCCCTGTGGCTGCGCCAGTCTGGCGGCCATAACGCTTTTAACAGCGGCAGCCTGAAAAATACCGCCAACCGCTATGTGGCCCAACTGGGTGGGGAGCTGGCCCACGGCAGCTTCACCGGGGATGACCGCTGGGACGTGGGGATTATGGGGGGCTATGCCAACCAGCAAGGCCATTCCCGCTCCACCCTGAGCGGCGACTCAGCCCGCTCACAAATCCACGGTTACAGCAGCGGGTTGTACGCCACCTGGTATCAGAATGCCCGCGAGCAAACCGGCCTCTATCTGGATAGCTGGGCCCAGTACAACTGGTTCAAAAACAGCGTGCAGAGCGAAGGGCTGCCAGAGGACAGCTATAATAGCCACGGTGTGAGCGCCTCGCTGGAGAGTGGCTATACCTTCAAGGTTTACCAGTCTACCCGCAGCGCCGGATACCTCCAGCCCCAGGCCCAGCTTATCTGGTCCGGGGTGCAGGCTGATAACCATCGTGACGACACCGGCACCCGGATTGAGGGGGAAGGCAATAATAATCTGCAAAGCCGCCTCGGCCTGAAAGCCTTCTTTAAAGGCCATAGCGCCCGGGACGATAACACTGGCCGCAGCTTCAAACCCTATATTGAAGCCAACTGGATCCATAACACCGAAAGCGCCGGGGTGCGGATGAATGGCGACAGCCTGAGCCAGCAGGGCGCCCGCAATATTGCCGAAGCCAAAACCGGGGTGGAAGGCCAGATCACCCCGGCCCTGAATGTCTGGGGCGGGGTTGGTGTGGCGGTGGGCGACAAAGGCTATAACGACACCACTGCCCAGCTGGGGGTGAAATACCGGTTCTGAGCAAAATCCCATGCCTGAAGGCAGGCGTTGACGCAGCGCCTGCCTCCCCCCATCACTACCGGCACGTAATGTTTCATTAACAAGCTGGTTTCACGCTATACTCCCGCCGCTAACAACGGGAGGATCACATGAAATTAAGTAAAATTGCCATCGTTTCCGGCATGCTGGTGATGGCCATCGGTGGGATTGGTGGCGTGATGCTGGTGGGCTATACCCTTATTCTCCATGCCGGGTAATTGCCCGCTGTAGCCGTTCAAAACCGCGATCGACAATCACCGCCGCCAGCGCCACTAGTAACGCCCCCTGAATTACATAGGCGGTATTAAACCCGCTCAGGCCGATGATAATCGGTGAACCCAGCGTATTGGCCCCGACCGTCGAGGCGATAGCAGCGGTGCCAATATTAATGATCACCGAGGTACGCACCCCGGCCAGGATCACCGGGGCCGCCAGCGGCAGCTCCACTTTTAGCAGGCTTTGCAGGCCGCTCATCCCCACCCCTTTCGCCACTTCCCGCGCGCCATCAGGTACTGAAGCCAAACCCGCCAGCGTGCCTTGGAGCACCGGCAATAAACCATACAGCACCAGCGCGATGATCGCCGGTTCACGGCCAAAACCCATTACCGGCACAGCGACTGCCAGCACCGCCACCGGCGGAAAAGTCTGGCCCGCCGCCGCAATGGTTTCAATCAGCGAGCGGAATTCTGCCCCCCAGGGCCGGGTGACGGCGATCCCCAACCCCACGCCCAGCGTGACGGCAATCAGGCTGGATAGCCCCACCAGCCACAGGTGCGCCAGAGCCAGTGTTACAAAACTCTCCTGCTGATACACCGGCCTTGAGAGCTGCGGGAACAGCCAGGAAAACAGCGGCGAACTATGGGGTAACCACCACAGCAAAAAGATGAAAAACCCAATTAGCCACAGTAAGGGATCAACGAGCCGTTTCACAGTGGCCCTCCCGGAAGGTCGCCAGATCGGCAAAGTGCAGCACCCCTAGCGGTTGGCCGTCTGGTGCCACTACTGGCAACGCATCACAGCCGCGCTCAATAAAGCGGGAGAGCGCATCCCGCAGGCTAAGGTCGGCCGCCAGCGGCGCTCCCGTTGCCTGCCCTTCAGGCCGCACACAGTCGACCACGGTCGCTAAAGAGAGTAGCCGTACACCAAGCTGCTCGCCGCCAAAGAAGTGGCGGGCAAAGTCATTACAGGGCTGCGACAGCAAATCCAGCGGCTTACCTTGTTGCACCACTTCGCCTTTATCCATCAGCACCAGATGGTCTGCCAGGGCCAAAGCCTCATCAATATCATGGGTGACCAGCACAATGGTGCGCCCCTGGGTCTGGTGGATGCGGCGGATCTCTTGTTGCAGGGAACTGCGGGTAACCGGATCCAGTGCGCCAAATGGCTCATCCATCAATAGGACTTCCGGGTCTGCCGCCAGGGCGCGGGCTACCCCCACCCGCTGCTGCTGGCCGCCGGAAAGCTGATGGGGATAGCGATGACGGAACGCGTCCGGCTCCAGCCCCAACAGTGTCAGTAATTCATCCACCCGGGCGGCGATTTTCTCTGCGGGCCAATGGAGTAACTGGGGAACGGTGGCGATATTGCGTGCCACATCCCAGTGGGGAAATAACCCAATGGACTGGATGGCATAACCCATGCGTCGGCGCAGGGTTTTAGCATCAAAGCTGCGGATCTCCTCCCCGGCGAAACGGATCTTTCCCTGATCATGCTCGACCAGCCGGTTGATCATTTTCAGGGTGGTGGACTTCCCGGAGCCAGATGTGCCAATCAGCACGGTAAATGCCCCTTTCGGGCAGGTGAGATTAAGATCGTTAACCGCCGCCTCGCCACGGTAAAATTTACTAACCCCTTCAAACTCGATCATGGCGGTTTACCTCCAGTGCTGCGGTGAGCAGCTTAAATAGCGCGTCCACGAATACCGCCAACGCAATGGTCGGGATCACCCCCAGTAATACCAAATCCAACGCACTACTGAGCAGGCCCTGGAATACCAGGCTACCCAGGCCTCCGGCGCCAATCAGGGCTGCCACCACCGCCATACCGATGGTTTGCACCGCCACCACCCGCAGGTTACGCAGCAATACCGGCAAGGCCAGTGGGATTTGCACATGTAATACCCGCTGCCAGCGGGACATCCCCATTCCTTTGGCGCTTTCCAGCACCAAAGCTGGCACCTGATCCAACCCAGCTACCACCCCACGCACCAGCGGCAGCAAGGCATACAGCACCAGCGCAATCAGCGCCGGGGCCAGGCCGATGCCGCCGATGCCGATATCACCCAGCCACGGGAAGGCTTTTGCCAACCCGGCCAGCGGGGCAATCAGCAGGCCAAACAGCGCTACCGATGGCACGGTTTGGATAATATTTAGCACCCCAAATACCGGGCCTTGGTAGTGGGGTTGGCGGTGGCACAGCCACCCCAGCGGCAAGCCAATCGCCAGCCCAGGAAGGAGGGTTCCCGCCAACAGAACCAGGTGCTGATACAGCGCCTGATCAAATACATCCTGGCGGTTAGCGTACTCTTTTAATAGCGAGAGATTATCGAAGCGCCCGCTGAATAGCAGCCACAACGGCACCAGCCACATGGCGGCGTTAAGTAGCCAGCGCAATAGCGCCCTGGGCGTCAGGCGGCGGATAGCATCACTGGCGAGCAGTAAATTTAGCGCCAGCAACAACCACAGACCGCTACCGGGTGAGGAACGGGCAATAGAGGCCCCGTCCCCCGCCAGTTGGTCGGCGGCGTGAGCGGTAAATAACAGTAGGATGGCAAAGATCACCCCGGCACTGAGGGCGATGAGTGCCTGGACGCTAGCCCGGGCCGGCGCCCAGGCTAACATCAACAGGTAAATCATCAATACCCATAGCCAGGGGGCGCGGCCGTGGAGCAGCGCCTCCAGAGGAACCGGTTCGCCGGAAACCAAACGGTTTGGGGCGAACCACATTAGCGGGAGAAACAGCATGGCCGCCGCCCCCACCAGCGTCAGCAGCAGCAGGACGAGATTTTGACAAGGGGGCCAGCGGCCATTTCGCAATTGCATGTCAGATTACTTTATAAAGCCTTTTGATTTCAGCCAGTCACCGGCCACTTTTTTGGCGTCGGCCCCGTCCACCGCAATGCTGGCATTCAGCTGTTGCAGGGTTTTGGCATCCAGCGCCTTAAACACCGGGGCCAGCCAGTTGCCCATCTGCGGATATTGGCGCAATACCGCTTCGCGCACCACCGGCGTAGGGGCGTAAATAGGCTGGACGTTTTTCGGATCTTTCAGCGTTACCAGGCCGAGTGCCGCCACCGGGCCATCGGTGCCGTAAGCCATAGCCGCATTGACCCCAGAGGTTTGCTGGGCGGCGGCCTTAATCGTCACCGCCGTATCTCCCCCCGCTAAAGAGAGCAGTTGCGGCTGTTCCAGTTTGAAGTTATAGGCTTTCTCAAATGCAGGCAGTGCATCGGGGCGCTCGATAAATTCCGCCGAACCCGCCAACTTAAACTGGCCGCCATCTTTCAGGTAGCGGCTAAGATCCGCCAAAGTCGTCAGCTTGTTTTTATCTGCCAGGTCTTTCCGTACCGCAATGGTCCAGGTGTTATTGGCCGGGGCCGGGGTTAACCACACCAGCTTGTTCTGTTGGAAATCGAGTTTTTTAACCGTGTCATAGCCCTGTTGCGGGTTTTTCCACACCGGGCTGTCGGGCTGTTTAAAGAAGAACGCGCCGTTGCCGGTGTATTCAGGATAGATATCCAGTTCACCTGCGGTAATCGCCCCGCGCACCACCGGGGTAGTGCCGAGCTGTACCCGGTTAACGGTTTTCACCCCGTGGCTGTCCAACACTTGCAGGATAATATTGCCCAATAGTGAGCCTTCAGTATCAATTTTGGACCCGACTTTTACCGGGCCAGCCGCCTGCGCCGTTGCCGCAAACAGTATAAGTCCGGCCAGAGTAAGGGATTTTGCCAACGCCATATTTTATCCTCGTTATCGTTCCCTGGAGCGTCAGGGTATATCCAACTGTAGACGAAAATACACCTGTCGTCGGAGCAAAGCAGTATGCAAAAAGCGGTAACTCGCTATTTTTTCGCCATATGTTGCAAAAAGGCCCCGATATCGGGGCCTTGATGGGTGTTATTTGAAGGTAAATTCCCCTTGCTGAACCCGGGCGGAATCCAGCCCGATAAACACAGTAAATTTGCCTGGCTCAGCCACATTTTTCATTTGGGCATTCCAGAACGTCAGGGCGTTCTGGTCGATAGGGAAACTCACGGTTTGGGATTCACCGGCTTTCAGGGATACCTTTTTAAAACCTTTCAGCTCCTTCACCGGGCGGCTCATGGTGGCGGTGACATCCTGCAAGTACATTTGTACCACCGTGGTCCCATCCACTTTACCGCTATTGGTAACGGTGACGCTGGCTTCAACCTTGCCGCCGGCCGTTAAGGTTGCGGAAGAGAGCTTAATTGGCGACACGGTAAAGGTGGTGTAACTCAGGCCATAGCCGAAGGGATACAGCGGCGCGTTAACTTCATCAAAGTAGCGCGAGGTGTATTTGTTCGGTTTGTCGGCATTGTACGGTCGGCCAGTATTGAGGTGGCTGTAGTACACCGGGATCTGGCCCACAGAGCGCGGGAAGCTTATCGGCAGCTTGCCCGATGGGTTGTAATCGCCAAATAACACATCGGCAATGGCATTCCCACCTTCGGTCCCGGCGAACCAGGTTTCCAGCAGTGCATCAGCCTGCTGATCCTCCTGTACCAGGGTCAGCGGGCGGCCATTCATCAGTACCAGCACCAGCGGCTTGCCGGTGGCCTTCAGCGCCTTAATCAGGTTTTTCTGGCTTTGTGGAATGGAGATTTCAGTCCGGCTGGAGGCTTCATGGGCCATACCCTGGGCCTCCCCCACCACGGCCACTACTACGTCAGATTGTTTGGCCGTATTAACCGCTTCATCAATCATCTGTTGCGGGGTGCGTTTATCCACCACTACCGCCGGCTCGTACTGGTTAAGGAAGGCCACCACGCCTTTATCGTCAGTGGTATTGGCCCCTTTGGCGTAGAGGATTTTGGCATTACTGCCTGCGGCGGTTTTCATCCCCTGCAACACGGTAACTGACTGGTCAATCACCCCAGCGGCAGACCAACTGCCCATCACGTCACGTTTGCTATCAGCTAACGGCCCAATCACCGCAATGGTGCCGGATTTCTTCAGCGGCAGGGTATTCAGGCGGTTCTTTAGCAACACCAGGCTTTCACGGGCCACTTCACGGGCCTCATTACGATGCAGGCGGCTCTCGGCATTGGTGTCTGCCGGGTCTGATTCTTTTGGCCCCAGGTGGCTATAGGGATCGTTAAATAGCCCCATGTCGTATTTGACATTGAGCACGTGGCGGGTGGCCTCATCCAGCTCTTTCATCGGCACTTCGCCGCTGTTGACCAGCTCCGGCAGATACTTGCTGTAGTACTCGTCGCTCATGCTCATATTGATGCCTGAGTTGAGTGCCACGCGCACCGCATCCTTCGGATCGCTGGCGACCCCGTGCTTAATCAGTTCTTTGATGGCCCCGTGGTCAGAAATAGTGATCCCTTTAAAGCCCCATTGGTCCCGCAGCAGGTCTTTTAATAGCCAGCTATCGGCGGTAGCCGGAGTGCCATTCAGGGAGTTCAGGGCCACCATCACCCCGCCGCTGCCAGCATCGAGTGCGGCTTTGTACGGTGGCATATAGTCGTTAAACAGGCGCTGTGGACTCATGTCCACGGTGTTGTATTCGCGGCCCCCTTCAACGGCCCCGTAGGCCGCGAAGTGTTTGACACTGGTCATCACCGAGTAACGGTCCGCCGGGCTTTTACCCTGCATGGCTTCCACCATGGTACGGCCCATCATCGAGGTCAGGTAAGTATCTTCACCAAAGCCTTCCGATACCCGGCCCCAGCGCGGGTCGCGGGAGATATCCACCATCGGCGCCCAGGTCATATTCAGGCCATCGTCGGCGGCTTCATAAGCCGAGATGCGGCCCACGGTTTTCACCGCGTCGAGATTAAAAGAGGAAGCCAATCCCAGGCTGATAGGGAACACGGTACGCTGGCCGTGCACCACGTCATAGGCGAAGAACAACGGGATTTTCAGGCGGCTGAGTGCCATCACCTGATCCTGCATGGTGCGGATATCCTGACGGGTGACGGTGTTAAAAATCGCCCCCACTTGGCCGCTTTTGATCATGTCACGGATGGCTTCTTTCGGGTTATCCGGGCCAACGCTTATCAGACGCAACTGGCCGATTTTCTCGTCAGTGGTCATCTTTTTGAGCAACGCGCTCACGAAGGCGTCACGGGCTTCCGGGGTGAGAGGATGATTGCCGAACAGGTCATCAGCAAGCGCAGGCTGGATTGCCAGACTCACCGCTACGCCCAGGGTACAGAGCCATTTCTTCACAAGTCTTCTCCATGTGGCGGGTAGCCCATGCCACGCCGCGATTTATCCATGCAGTGTGCCACAAGCTGGCGTGCACATAAAATATCAACCGGGGTTATAGCCTGATTTAACTGCTTTTTCCCGGGAAAATCCGGCGCAAAACGCCGCAATTTATTTATCGCTACCTTTCATTGCACCCCAGCGCTGTTATATTTAACGGCGTTATAAATATTAGTCATACATAACGTCGACACCACAAGGAGTGGACAATGACAGCTATGAAGATCAACGATAATAATGCGCTAATTGCTGAATTTACCCGGGTGCTGGGTGCCCACCATGTGCTGACCGACCCGGCCAAAACCGCCCGTTATCGCAAGGGCTTCCGCTCCGGCCAGGGGGATGCCATCGCGGTGTTATTCCCCGGCACCCTGCTGCAACTCTGGCATGCCCTGGAGGCCTGCGTCGCCGCCGATAAAATTATTCTGATGCAGGCAGCCAACACCGGCCTGACGGAAGGCTCCACCCCGAACGGTAACGATTACGACCGCGACATCGTGATCATCAGCACCTTACGCCTCGATAACCTCCAGCTGATTAATCAGGGTGAGCAGGTACTTGCCTACCCCGGCACTACCCTTTATAGCCTGGAGAAAGCCCTGAAACCCCTGGGCCGCGAGCCTCATTCGGTGATTGGCTCCTCCTGTATCGGCGCATCGGTGATTGGTGGGATCTGCAATAACTCCGGTGGCTCCCTGGTGCAACGTGGCCCGGCCTATACCGAAATGGCGTTGTTTGCCCGTATTGATGAACAAGGCAAACTCAAGCTGGTGAACCACCTGGGGATTGATTTAGGGGTCACACCACAACAAATTCTCGGCAAGTTGGATGATGGTGAAATACTGCCGCAGGAGATCCGTAATGATGGCCGCCAGGCTTCGGCCCATGATTATGCCAAGCGGGTGCGTGATGTGGATGCCGATAGCCCGGCCCGCTATAACGCCGATCCCAGCAAGCTGTTTGAAGCCTCCGGCTGCGCCGGTAAGCTGGCAGTCTTTGCCGTGCGCCTGGACACCTACCCGGCGGAAAAACACCAGCAGGTGTTTTACATCGGCACCAATAACCCGGACGTGCTCAACCAGATCCGCCGCCATATCCTGGCCAACTTTACCAACCTACCGGTGGCCGGGGAGTATATGCACCGGGATATTTACGATATCGCCGCCCGCTACGGCAAAGATACCTTCCTGATGATCGACAAGATGGGCACCGACAAGATGCCATTCTTCTTTACCATTAAAGGCCGTACCGATGCCTGGCTAGAAAAAGTGCCGTTTATTAAGCCGCACTTTACCGATCGCGTTATGCAGAAGTTGGGCGGCATATTCCCCAATCATCTGCCGCCGCGCATGAAGGAGTGGCGGGATAAATACGAACACCACCTGCTGCTGAAAATGTCTGGCGAGGGGATTGCCGAAGCCAAAGCCTGGCTGGCGGAATTTCTTGCCGAGGCCGACGGGGCCTATTTTGCCTGCACCAAGGAAGAAGGTTCCAAAGCCTTCCTGCACCGCTTCGCCGCGGCCGGGGCCGCTATTCGCTACCATGCGGTCCATGATAAAGAGGTGGAAGATATCCTGGCGCTGGATATCGCCCTGCGGCGTAATGATGAGAATTGGTTCGAGCATTTGCCGCCGGAAATCGACAGCCAGCTGGTGCACAAGCTCTATTACGGCCACTTCCTGTGCCACGTATTCCACCAGGATTACATCGTGAAAAAAGGGGTGGATGTTCATGCCTTAAAGGAGCAGATGCTGGCATTACTGCGGGAGCGCGGCGCCCAATATCCGGCGGAACACAACGTAGGTCATATATATCAAGCGGCTCCGACGCTGGTGGATTTCTATAAAACCAGCGACCCAACCAACACCATGAACCCGGGGATTGGTAAAACCACCAAGCTGAAAAACTGGGCCGGGTGCGATTGCGATAGCCATCATTAATCACCGCTAACAGCCACAAAAACACCGCCAGGGCAGTTCACCACCGGCGGTATTTTTATTGGGTTAACACTGTTCCGTTATTCAGACTGCGCGCCACTATCCACGCCGTTTTTGGCCGTAGTAACTATTTCAGCAGCTTTTTGGCGTTTATAGCTCATGGCAGCAGCCGGGACGGGGGCGGCCTTACCGGTTTCCAGCCAACTACGCAGCCGGCTGGCATCAGCAAAGTGAGTGTATTTGCCGAAGGCATCCATCACCACCAGCGCCACCGGCTTGTTGTTGATCACCGTGCGCATCATCAGGCAATGGCCTGCGGCATTGGTAAAGCCGGTTTTGGTCAGCTGAATATTCCAGTTGTCCTTATATACCAGGTGGTTGGTGTTACGAAATGGCAGGGTATAGCTCGGGTGGCTAAAGGTAGCCATGTCTTCGCGGGTGGTGCTTAACTGGCCAATCAGCGGATATTGTTTGGAAGCGATCAGCAGTTTAGACAGGTCACGGGCGGTAGAGACATTGTGAATTGACAGCCCCGTTGGCTCCACATAGCGGGTGTTGGTCATCCCCAACGCTTTAGCTTTGGCATTCATGGCGCGGATAAACGCGTCATAACCACCGGGATAGTGGTGGGCCAGGCTGGCAGCCGCGCGGTTTTCAGAAGACATCAGCGCCAGCAGCAACATATTTTTGCGACTGATCTCGCTATTCAACCGTACCCGGGAGTAAATCCCTTTCATTTCCGGGGTATGGCTAATGTCGACACTGATAATTTCATCCAGCGGCAGGCGCGCATCCAGCACCACCATCGCCGTCATCACTTTGGTGATCGAGGCCATCGGGCGCACCAGATCGGGGTGGCTGGCGAAGAGAATTTTGTTGGTTTGCAGATCGACAATAATCGCACTGCCAGAGGCTATTTCTGGCTGGGCCGTCTTAACCGGGGCGGCAATTTTGGCCGCATAGGCCTGGGGCGCCATTGGCGCAGCAATCATTACGGCAAGGCTAAACAGTGAAAGGCGTAGTTTTTTCGGCATGGCGACTGTTCTGGCTGATTTATTCAGGCGCGTTTTCACGCACGCCGCATTGCAGCAGCAATGCTGGCGGCAGAATCATACTCTGCCGCCAGCATCTGTAGCTAGACAAGAATCGTATCAAAAATGCATAAAAGCTAATTAGGCATTCATACGGCAAATTTAAAATAATCGGTAGCCATAGCCCCACAGCACCACCGTCATCGCCAATAGTACTTCCAGCACCAGCACCCCAATGGCCAGGGTTGAACTGGAAAAGTTCAACCCTTCCTGGCGGCTAATATTCAGGAATGCCGGGATGCCCACATAAAGCAAATAGCCGGTGTAAACCAGCGCTACGCATCCTACCAAGGCACAGAGCCATACCAGTGGATAAAGGGCCACAATCCCACTGAGAAACAGGGGCGTTGCCACATAACCGGCGAACACCATACAGCTTTTCAAAGAGGGGCGCTGCGGGTAGTGGCGAGCCATCCAACAGATAATTCGCCCCATTAGTGCCACCCCGGCCAATATCAGTACATAGAACAACACCCCCAGGCCCAGCCCGGACATGATGCTGAGCCGCATGATATTGCCTTCACCAAAGTTCCAGCCGATTTGGGTTGTGCCAATAAAGGCACAGATCACCGGGATAGCCGCCATTAACAGCACATGATGCACGTAGTGGTGGCTGACTGATTCATTCTCACGCTTGATAGCCTGCATTTCACGGTTGGGATGGGCTAAAAGCCCCCAGACATGGTTCATAGGTCCTCCTGTCCACCAGGTGGGAAAAGGGTTCAGGCAATGGGCCGCCATGATTTCAGTATAATATATATTTGATTATTTTTTGGCCTGACATGAATAACCCGGATAATTCGTCTGGCTGGCTGTGGCTGAAGGTGTATGCTTTAAATTAACGCTTTGATAAAGGTTCTACCGGGTTATGGATTTCAACAGCTTAATTGAGCATTACGGTTATGCGGCATTATTAATTGGTAGCGTTGCTGAAGGGGAGACCGTGACATTGCTGGGCGGGGTGGCAGCCCATCAGGGTTTATTAAAACTCCCGTTGGTGGTGGCCTCCGTTGCTTTGGGAGGGATGATTGGCGACCAATTGCTGTATCTGGCAGGCCGCCACTTTGGCGATAAAATCCTTGCCCGCTTCCCCCATTATCAAAAGAAAATAAACCGCGCAAGGCGCTTAATTAACAAGCACCCCAATTGGTTTGTGATTGGTACCCGCTTTATGTACGGCTTTCGAATTATTGGCCCAATATTAATTGGTGCCAGCCGTTTGCCACCCAAAATATTCCTACCGCTGAATATCATTGGCGCTATTGCCTGGGCGTTGATATTTACCACGCTGGGTTATGTCGGTGGCGAAGTAATTGCCCCGTGGCTCCATAGTCTGGATAAACACTTGAAGCACTGGATCTGGCTGGCAGTGGCGGTGGCTCTGGTAGTGGCCATACGCCTGTGGCTGAAGCATCGGGCTAAAATCAAAGAACAAAACGAGCCAGACTAACCCCAATTACCGACTAATGCCCGGCGCATCCTCTGCCGGGCCTATTCAACGAATTCCCGGCCTGGTCGGGAATTTTGCTATTTAATGTTGGTGTGCTTAAGCAGATAAATAACTTATAAAGCCTGAATGGCACGGGCGATCTCCGGGGAACTTTTCAACGCCCGCACTTGCATAAATACCTCAGTAGCTTGCGAATATTCTTTCCGCAAATAACCCAGCCATTGCTTGATGCGGGCGATGTGATATAGGCCAGTATCCCCCTGCTTTTCGAGATAACTGTATTTCTTGAGTATTGCCACGATTTCCGGCCACGGCATTGGTGGAGCATTATGCTTAATTACCCGGCTCAGGTTGGGCACGTTCAATGCCCCACGGCCAATCATCACCGCATCACAGCCGGTGGCCGCCATGCAATCTTGGGCGCTTTGCCAGTCCCATATTTCGCCATTGGCAATCACCGGAATAGTGAGGCGCTGGCGGATTTCACCGATAGCCTGCCAGTTAATCCGATCCGCTCTATAGCCGTCTTCTTTGGTGCGCCCGTGGACCACCAGCTCAGTGGCCCCGGCCTGTTGTACCGCATCGGCGATCTCAAACTGGCGTTCGCCGCTGTCCCAACCGAGCCGGACTTTTACCGTCACCGGCAGCGCGGCGGGCACCGCTTCACGCATCGCCTTAGCGGCACGGTAGATCAGATCGGGATCTTTCAGTAAGGTGGCCCCGCCGCCGCTGCCGTTTACCGGTTTGGATGGGCAACCGCAGTTAAGATCCACCCCCCAGGAGCCAAACTCCACGGCGCGGGCGGCGTTTTCTGCCAGCCACTGGGGATGCTGACCCAGAAGTTGCACCCGTACCAAGGTGCCAGAAGAGGTGCGGCTTTGATGGTGCAGCTCAGGGCACAGGCGGTAGAAGGATTTGGCTGGCAACAGCTGATCCACCACCCGCAGGAACTCGGTGACGCACAGGTCGTAATCGTTAACTTCGGTCAGCAGTTCCCGCACCAGAGAGTCAAGTACCCCCTCCATCGGAGCCAGTAAAACGCGCATAGCCACACCCATCAAAAAAAGAGGCGCTATGTTAACGCCTCTATGCGTTAATGGGAATCAACTCGGATATAGGGCCTGTGTTCACGGTTATCCAGCCCGTTAACATCACCATTACCGGTAAGTAGCCGAGTTTCTCATCAGACAAACCCTGCCTTTTTGGAATCTTTGTTATGCTCAGAATTCATGATGTGATCGGTAGCACAGCATCAGGTTTAATTGTATGATGAATGCATTCCTTCAAGGGTGACATCCATGAGTAAAACGCTACTTTCAATCTGGCAGATGATTCGGGCCTTTGTGCTGATTTACGCCTGCCTGTATGCCGGGATAGGTATCGCCTCCCTGCTGCCTATCACCATCCCCGGGAGTATCATCGGGATGTTGATTTTATTCTTCTTATTAGCATTGCAAATTCTGCCGCCAAACTGGGTGATGCCCGGTTGTTATGTGTTGATTCGCTATATGGCGCTGCTGTTTGTGCCGATTGGCGTAGGTGTGATGCAATATTTTGACCTGCTTCGCGCGCAGTTCGGGCCGGTAGTGGTGTCCTGCCTGGTTAGCACCCTGGTGGTGCTGGTGGTGGTGAGCTGGACGTCGCATATCATTCATGGCGAGCGCAAAATTGTGGGTGACGATGAGGCCGATAAAAAATGATGAGCTATATCTGGTGGTCATTACCCTTAACGCTATTAGTATTTTTTGGCGCCCGTAAATTAGGCGCTAAAATAAAAAATCCATTGTTAAATCCATTACTGGTTTCGATGGTGATTATTATTCCATTACTGATGCTGCTGAAGATCCCCTATGACCATTACTTCAAAGGCAGCAAGGTATTAAATGATTTGCTGCAACCTGCCGTGGTAGCCCTGGCCTTCCCGCTGTATGAACAACTACACCAAATCCGCGCCCGTTGGAAATCGATTATCACCATCTGCTTTATCGGCAGCATGGTGGCGATGGTTACCGGTACGTCTATTGCATTAATGATGGGGGCTACCCCGCAGATCGCCGCCTCCATCCTGCCCAAATCCGTTACCACCCCGATTGCTATGGCAGTAGGTGGCAGCATCGGTGGCTTGCCAGCCATCAGCGCGGTATGCGTGATCTTTGTGGGGATTGTCGGTGCGGTGTTTGGTCACACCCTGCTGAATGCCATGCGCATCAGCACCAGAGCCGCCCGTGGCCTGGCGATGGGGACGGCTTCCCACGCCCTGGGCACCGCCCGCTGTGCCGAGCTGGATTTCCAGGAAGGGGCATTCAGTTCATTGGCCCTGGTACTGTGTGGGATCATTACTTCCCTAATGGCACCGTTTTTGTTCCCGTTAATTTTGGCCATGTTCCAGTGATTAATGGTGCCCGGTCTCACAATTTCTCATTCATGTTGCATGATTTGCAGTAGCAATTAGAACTGTGTCACATATTTCAGCTTAACGGTTCCGTACACTACGGCTCCGTTAACTTGATATGAGGCGTAGCCATGCATTCACGTTTTCATTCCGCTTTTACCGCGCTGCCGCAGGCACTGCAAACCGCTTTACATCCGCTAATCGATAGCGATCGTTTCCCTGCCATGCTGACATCCAGCCAGGTTTCTGAATTGATCCGGGTTTCCGGAATGAATGAAAACGCGCTTGCCTTTGCCCTGTTGCCCCTGGCGGCGGCCTGCGCCCAAACGGCCATTTCCCATTTCAATGTGGGTGCCATTTCCCGCGGGGTATCCGGCAACTGGTATTTCGGGGCCAATATGGAATTCCCCGGCACCACCATGCAGCAGACCATCCATGCTGAGCAAAGCGCCATTACCCATGCCTGGATGCGCGGTGAAAAACAGCTCAGCGACATCACCGTTAACTACACCCCTTGTGGCCATTGCCGCCAGTTTATGAATGAGCTGAACAGTGGAACCAGCCTGAATATCCATTTGCCGGGCCGGGAGCCGGGCACCTTGGGCCATTATCTGCCCGATGCCTTCGGCCCACGGGATCTTGATATCAGCACCCTGTTAATGGATGAAGAAGATCACGGGTTTAGCACCGAGGGGGATGAACTGGCTCAGTGTGCCGTGGCCGCCGCTAACCGCAGCCACGCGCCTTACAGCCAATCCCCTTCCGGCGTGGCGTTGGAGATGAAAGACGGCACCCTGTACACCGGCAGTTATGCGGAAAACGCTGCCTATAACCCTTCGCTGCCGCCGCTCCAGGCCGCGCTGAATCTGGTTTATCTCAACGGCTATAGCAATGCCGATATCCGCCGCGCCCTGTTGGCGGAAAAAGCCGATGCCACGCTGATTCAGTGGGATGCCACCCTGGCGACCCTGAAGGCCGTTGGTTGCCAAAATATCGACCGCGTTTTACTTGGTTAAGCCGGTTCACCACCGTCTTTCGGGGGTGGTGAAAATAACCGCAACTGAGAATTCACACCTTGCTCTTGCCTGCCCGGTCAAGTAGCCTTGGATAAATTGTGAACCCATTACTGAGCCTGCAAGTCCATGTTGAAGCGCCTGTTTTACAGCCTGTTAGTGATCCTAAGCTTGCTGCTGTTAACGGCGCTTGGCCTTGACCGATGGATGAGCTGGAAAACGGCACCTTACGTCTACGATGAGTTGCAGGATTTACCCTATCGCCAGGTAGGGGTGGTATTGGGTACCGCCAAGTATTACCGCACCGGGGTCATCAATCAGTATTATCGCTATCGCATTCAGGGGGCGTTAAACGCCTATAACAGCGGCAAGGTAAACTACCTGTTGCTGAGTGGCGATAATGCGATGTCGAGCTATAACGAGCCGATGACCATGCGCAAAGATCTGATCGCCGCCGGGGTAGACCCCACCGATATCGTGATGGATTTTGCCGGGTTCCGCACCCTGGATTCGATAGTCCGTACCCGTAAAGTCTTCGATACCAACGATTTTATTATCATCACCCAGCGCTTCCATTGTGAGCGGGCGCTGTTTATCGCATTGAATACCGGCATTCAGGCCCAATGTTATGCGGTGCCCTCGCCGAAGAATATGTGGTCGGTACGTTTCCGGGAATTTGGCGCGCGCTTAGGGGCGCTGGCCGATTTATATATCTTTAAGCGCGAGCCGCGCTTCCTCGGTCCTCTGGTGCCGATCCCGGCCCAGCAGACGGTGCCGGATGATGCCCAGGGTTACCCGGCAGTGACACCAGAGCAGCTTTTGGAATTACAGCAGAAAAAGGCCGAGGGCACGAATCCTAGCGTTAACCACCCTGTGAATATCCAGGGATAAAAAAGGGTGCCGCATATTGGCTTTGCGGCCCCCCTTTTTATTGCCGAAGAGATTACTTTTTGCGGGCGTACTTCAGGGAGTCCAGCGCCACGGCGAAGATAATGATCCCGCCCTTGATGATGTACTGCCAGTAAGGGTTAACGCCGATATAGGTCAGGCCGTAGTTAATCACCGTAAAGATGATTACCCCGGTCACCACGCCAATAACGGTACCCACGCCGCCGCTGAAGGAGACCCCACCCACTACGCAGGCGGCGATGGCGTCCATTTCATACATAAAGCCTAAATTGTTGGTGGCCGAGCCAATACGGCCTGCTTCCAGCATCCCACCGAAGGCATAGAACACCCCGGAAAGCGCATACACCATCATCAGGTTCAGGGCCACGTTTACCCCGGAAACCCGTGCTGCATCAGGGTTGCCGCCGATGGCAAAGATGTTTTTACCAAAGCGGGTTTTGTTCCACAGGATCCAGATAATGATAGTGGCGATCACCGCATAGAAGGTGATGTAAGAAAGGCGGAAGCTGCCTAAGGCTACAAACCCCTGAGCAAAAGTAGAGAAGTGGGAAGCAAAACCAGAAATCGGTGATGCGCCGACGAAGTCGTAATACAGGGAGTTAATCCCGTAAACGATGATCATGGTGCCCAGAGTAGTGATAAATGGGGTGACCTTCAGGTAAGCAATCACAAACCCGTTAAACAGGCCGATGACCGCACCGATGGCGCACACCACCAGAATCACCACTGGGATAGGCAGGGTATCCATCTGGGGGAACACTTTATTGGCATTATCCATCGCCTGGAGCAAGGTGGCCGCCACCACCGCTGCCAGGCCCACCTGGCGCCCAGCGGATAAGTCCGTCCCTTGGGTAACAATCAACCCCGCCACGCCGAGGGCGATAATGACGCGCACCGAGGATTGGGTCAGGATGTTACTCAGGTTCAGCAGGCTGAGGAAGGTAGGGTCCTGGAAAATAATCACCCCTAACAGGGCCAGCAATACTACATACAGCGCGCCTTCTTTGACGTAAGTCATTAGGCTTTTTTTATTTACGGCACTCATAGAAACCCCTGGAGTTAAAGGTGCAGCGACGCAAGGCGTAATATTTCTGCCTGCGACGTAGTTTTGGTATCAACAATTCCGGCAACCAGCCCGTTGCTCATTACCAGAATACGGTCCGTTATCCCTAACAACTCAGGCATTTCTGACGAGATAATAATTATTCCCTTCCATTTTTTTGCCAGCTCAGCAATCAGCTGGTAAATCTCAAACTTAGCGCCGACGTCAATGCCACGGGTCGGTTCATCCAGCATTAATATTTCCGGCTGGGTTAACAGCCAACGGCCAATAATCACTTTCTGTTGGTTGCCACCGGAGAGCGAGCCTATTTGGGTGCCATGGCCGGGGGTTTTCACCCGCATGGCATCAATCACCCACTGGGTATCGCTCTTCATGCGCGAGTTATCCAGCAGCCCCACTTTATTTTTATATTTGCGGATATTGGATATTAACGAGTTAAAGTTAATATCCAGGTAGGCATAAATCCCGGTGGAGCGGCGTTCTTCGGTCACCAGCGCAAAGCCGTGATTAATGGCTTCATTGGCCGAATGATTATTAATCGGCTTACCGTGCAATTTAATGGTACCGCCGGATTTCTCGCGGATACCAAATAAGGTTTCCACGATATCAGTGCGCTTGGCCCCCACTAACCCGGCTACACCGAGAATTTCACCTTTACGCAAATCAAAAGAGATATCGCGAATTGACGGCTGGCGTAGAGATGTCAGATTGCGTACTTCGAGGATGGTTTCACCCGGGACGTTCTCTTTGTCCGGGAAGCGCTGGGTTAAGGAGCGGCCCACCATCATGGCGATAATCTTATCCATATCCAGCCCTTCCAAAGGCTGAGTAGCAATCCACTGGCCGTCCCGCAGAATGGTGATTTCATCACACAGCTGGAAGATCTCTTCCATCTTATGGGAGATGTAAACAATGCCGCAGCCGCGCTCTTTTAGTTTCCGGATAATAGTAAACAGATGGTTGACTTCTTTTTCCGTCAGCGATGAGGTTGGCTCATCCATAATGACGATTTTGGCGTCATAGGAGAAGGCCTTAGCAATTTCAATCATCTGCATTTGGGAAACGGATAATGTCCCCACACGGGCCAGTGGGTCGATATCAATATCCAGCTCATCAAAAATAGCCTGGGTATCCGCCAGCATTTTGTCATGATCGACAAATACCCCTTTGGTGGGGTAACGGCCCAACCACATATTGTCCATAACGGAGCGTTGCAGCACCAGGTTTAACTCCTGATGAACCATAGACACCCCGTTTTCCAGCGCTTCTTTGGCACTGGAGAAATCAATTTCTTTACCCTGGAATAAAATAGTGCCGGAATCTTTTTTATAGATCCCAAAAAGGCATTTTAATAATGTCGATTTCCCGGCACCGTTCTCCCCCATCAAGGCATGAATGGAGTGAGGACGCACCTTCAGATTGACATTATCCAGCGCTTTAACGCCGGGAAACGACTTATTAATCTCGGTCATTTCCAGCAAGTATTCATTCGTCGCTGTCATATTATTGCTACCCGGCGGCGCCTGAACAGGCGCTTACACGTTTAAAAAAGGGCGCGTTTCCGCGCCCGTGGCTGTTGTTCAATCTCAATAACTTACTTACCGATAAACTGAGCCAGGTTGTCTTTATCTACGCCAACATAAGGGATACGAACCACTTTATTGTCGATTTTCCACTGGGTACCAGCGGCGGCTTCTTTACCGGCGGCCAGGTTTTTCGCCAGATCGAAGGTGGCTTTAGCCTGGTTGTTGGCATCGTTCAGCACGGTACCGGCCATGGCACCGGATTTCACCAGCGCCAGGGCTTCTGGCAGGGCATCCACACCAAATACCGGTACGCTGGATTTGTTATGGGCTTTCAGCGCTTCCACTGCACCCATTGCCATGGCGTCGTTGTTGGCGATAACCACTTCAATTTTGTTCGCGTTCGGGCCAGACAGCCAGGCGTCCATTTTGTCTTTAGCCTGCGCGGTATCCCACATGGCAGTATCCAGCGCCAGTTGCTGAGTTTTGATGCCTTTGGCATTCAGCTCTTTGATCACGTAAGTAGTACGGGCTTCTGCATCCGGGTGGCCCGGCTCGCCTTTCAGCAGCACAAATTGGATCTGGCCATCTTTGTTCAGATCCCAGCTTTTGTTGGCCGCCCAGTGTTTAGCGATCAGATCGCCCTGAATCACGCCAGATTCTTTAGAGTCGGTACCCACGTAGTAAGCTTTGTCGTAGCTATCCAGCGCTTTACGAGAAGGTTCTTTGTTGAAGAACACTACTGGCACGTTCTGGCCACGCGCTTTATCGATCACGGTGCCCGCAGCAGCCGGGTCAACCAGGTTGATAGCCAGGGCTTTCACCCCTTTTGCCAGCAGCACGTCAATCTGATCGTTTTGTTTGGATTGGTCGTTTTGAGAATCATTCATTAACAGCTGAACGTCAGGAGAGGCTTTAGCGTCTTTCTCGATGGCCTTACGCACCACTGACATGAAGTTATCATCGTATTTGTAAATTGTTACACCAATACGGGTATCAGCGGCGTGGGCCATGGTACCGAACAGCATGCAGGACATCACGGCGGACAGGGTCAAAACCTTCTTATTCATGGTATCTCCGGTTCTTATGCAGGGTATATCAGATGAAAACAGAGGTGCTTTGTAGCACCGGTTATCTTTTTTATTTCTGCTCTTCCATGACCAGTGATGCTCCCTAACTGCTGGGTAAAATGTTTCTTTCAGACCTGGGGAGCCGAATACATAAATGACTCACCGTTACAGACTGTTTCAGCCGAAAAACGCTGCCATAATAGTTACTGTTATGTTAACAAACTGTGAATTAACTCACATATTGAAACCGGTTACATCTTAAGCAATTTTTATTTAGCGATCGGCCCCACAGAATGACGGCGTACCAGGGTTGGCATAAAGCAATGGCTGGCCAGCTCATCGAGTTTGCCCGCCGCCCCCTGAAGTGCCAGTTCAGTGGCTAACTTGGCCATGGAGACAATGGGATAGCGAATGGTGGAGAGCTGTGGGTCGGTATATCTGGCGATGGGAATATCATCAAACCCCACCAGAGAGAGCTGATGTGGGACGGAGATACCGTTATCTTTCAACGCCATTAGCGCCCCGGCGGCCATGCTGTCGTTATAGGCATACACTGCTGTTAGCCGCAGATTACGGCCCAACAACTCTACCATCGCGGCCTCCCCGCCCTGCATATCCGGCGAACTGGTGCCTACCCAAGCATCATGCGGGGTGATGCTCTGGGCCAGCAGCGCCTGTTGCCAACCAAACAAGCGCTGATCGTTGTCTTCAATGCCGTGGCTGGAGGCCAAATAGCCAATGCGCTGGTGCCCATGGCTTAACAACATCTGGGTCGCCATCCGCGCTCCGCTTACATTATCCAGCCCCACGCAACGGTGCTCGTATCCCGGAACGATGCGGTTAATCAGCACCATACCTGGCATCTGATCCATAAACCCAGCCAGCTCTTGATCGCCAAGCATTTTGGCGTGGACAATCAGAGCATTACAGCGCTGGCGGATCAGTACCTCTATCGCGTGGCGCTCTTTTTCCGCCTCATGGTAGCTGTTACCGATCAACACGTATTTGTGGTGCTGTTGGGCGACAGTATCCACCGCTTTAACCAGTGCGCCAAAGAAGGGATCGGAGACATCCATCACCACCACGCCGATGGTGTCACTGGTTTGGGTGGCCAGGGCTTGAGCATTAGCATTGGGCCGGTAGCCCAGGTGGCTCACAGCCTGATTGACCATCGCCCGGGTTTCCGGGCTGACTAATGCACTGTTATTAAGAACCCGCGATACGGTGGCGACAGAGACACCGGCCTGGCGGGCAACATCACGAATGGTGATCACAGAGACCACCTTGTTTTTGGCAGCGACGCATTGGCCACCTCCTGAGGATGCAGAGGCGGCTATTCTGGCAGTGCCTTAGGCACGGCTACGTGAGATACATCACACTGATGGAAGCGGTTACAAGCATAATGTTAACTAATGTGATCGGGATCGTTATAGGTTTGTGTGATTGGCTGATTGGCCTGCTGAAAGTAAGGTTAATCGCCGCCATAACCATTCCACCGGCCCCTGGCGGAACCGGCTTAGCCACAGCGTGGAGACAATCAGGTTGACTACCCACACCGCAGGCACAATAGCCAGCAGGCTAAAGCGGTCGAATTTCATAAACAAATCAAACCGGTAGAATAAGGTGGTGCAGATTAAGGTTTGCAGCAGGTAATTGGTTAGCGCCATGCGGCCCACGCATACTACGCTGCGGGTAACACGCCAGCGCGAAATCTGCGGCCAGTAGCCCATCGCCAGGGCTGCATAACCTATGGTCTGGAAGGGAGAGCCGAGATCCCTCGGCGCTTGCAGGAAGAAAGCACACCAGTAATAGCTCCAGCCCACCAGCCATTGGGCGGCAATACTAGGCAGGTTAATCGCCAGGCCAATGGCAATCAATAGCCAGCCAGTGCGCCGGTAATGGGCCAGGCTGTACTGGCCCCGCAGCCAGCCGCTGCGCATCAGGGCCGCCCCCACCAGCATCATGCCCGCCAACTGCCAGCCATACTGCGCCCCCAGGGCCAGTAGATTATTGGATAGCTTCCCCAACCGGTTGTGAAAAGCTTCCATGCCGCCGCCCAGTTTCCAAAACTTCTCATACAGCAGCGTTGAGGCATCAGGCACCCATTCCCGGCCCCCGCCTTTGGCAGCAATCATGCCCAGCAGTAACAAAATAGCGACCCCAATCAGATACATCACCACCCCGGTCTTGAATAACTGTTTCACCCCCTGGGCATCGCGAATCAGCCGCCAACACACCAGCCCTACCAAGCCGTAAGCCAGTAAGATGTCACCGTCCCAAAACAGGGTGGTATGGAGGAAACCGAGGATCACCAGTAGTGAAAGGCGGGCCTGTATCCAGCCTTTACCACGCCCCAGCAGCATATGCAGCCCGGCCCCGAATAACAGAGCAAACAGTGCCAGGAATTTAATTTGTGCGAAGGCGTCGAGAATAGCCCAGGTCCAGGCATCGGCAGGGGTGATTGCGCCATACCAGGCAGGGTTAAGATAGGCGGCCTCCGGTAACCCAAAAGCCGTAATGTTGAGTAGCAGGATGCCAAGAATGGCAACGCCACGAATGAAATCCAGCGTAACGCTTCTTTCCATGGCACCTGGCAAAATTAGTTGGGGTGACGCACGGCGCGTAAAAATTCCTGACGCGTATTCTGGCTGGATTTAAACAGCCCGCCTAGTGAGGTGGTGGTGGTGGCACTGGTGGCATCACGGATACCACGGGCTTTCACACAATAATGCACCGCATCAATGGAAACCGCCACATTGGTGGTACCGAGCAAGGTCTGCAATGCCACCAGCACTTGCTGCGTTAAACGCTCCTGCACCTGGGGGCGCTGGGCAAAGAACTGCACAATGCGGTTAATTTTCGACAGGCCAATTACCCCATCCTTCGGGATATAAGCCACGGTGGCTTTACCGTCGATAATGACAAAATGGTGTTCACAGGTGCTGGTAAGGGTAATATCCCGCACGGTGACCATTTCGTCCACTTTCATTTTATTTTCAATAACGGTGATTTTTGGGAAGTTGGCATAATCCAGGCCGGAGAAGATTTCATCCACGTACATTTTGGCAATGCGGTGCGGCGTTTCCGTCAAGCTGTCATCGCTCAGATCAAGGTTGAGCAATTGCATAACCCCGGTCATGTGCTCGGCGATTAAGCGCTTGCGGGTTTCATTGTCTAAGTCGGCCACGGGTGGGCGCAGCGGCGTTTCCAGGCCGCGAGCCATTAACGCCTCATGGACCAGGGCGGCTTCTTTACTGAGTGATGGCATGCTGTTCTCCGGCAGGTGTAACTGGCCTTTGCCCTACATGGGGCAAAGTGTGGACTTATTGTGCGGCACAGTGCGTTGATAATCCAGCCCCGTGCAGATAATTACTGCAATAGCTAAAAAGCCAATTCCCCATAGAGCCAGGGCACTGCTGGCTGCTATTATCGAAGGCTAACCGGGCAAATAATAAGGAGAACCCCATGGAAATGCTGGAAGAACATCGCTGTTTTGAAGGCTGGCAACAGCGTTGGCGCCACCATTCGGACGTACTCAACTGCACCATGACCTTTAGCATCTTTCTTCCTCCCGATCGCGGCACCACCCCGCCGCCGGTGCTGTGGTGGCTGTCCGGGTTGACCTGCAATGACGAAAACTTTACCACCAAAGCCGGCGCCCAACGGGTTGCCGCAGAGCTGGGGATAGTGCTGGTGATGCCTGATACCAGCCCCCGGGGGGAAGCCGTGCCCAATGATGCCGCCTATGATTTAGGTCAGGGTGCCGGGTTCTATCTCAATGCCAGCCAGCAGCCGTGGCAGGATAATTATCGAATGTATGATTATCTGCGCGATGAGCTACCCGCCCTGATTGCCGAGCAGTTCAACGTTTCTGATAAGCAATCTATTTGCGGCCATTCCATGGGCGGCCACGGGGCGCTGGTAATGGCATTGAAGAACCCTGGGCGGTTTTGTTCGGTATCGGCCTTTGCGCCGATTGTGAACCCGGTAAAAGTGCCTTGGGGGCAAAAAGCCTTTAGCGCTTACCTGGGCGAGGATCGGGATAGCTGGCTGGAATGGGATAGTTGCCATTTAATGGCCCGGGCGGCGGCGGCGCATCATATTCCGGCGCTGGTGGATCAGGGGGATGGCGATCAATTCCTGGCGGATCAGCTCCAGCCTGCCTTGCTTGCGGAAGCGGCCCGTCACAGCGGTTGGCCGCTGGCATTACGCATCCAGCCGGGGTATGACCACAGCTACTTCTTTATCGCCAGCTTTATTGAAGATCACCTGCGGTTCCACGCCCGCCATTTGATGGCTTGATAACGACCCCGGCAGCAGGCTACCGGGGTGCGTTTTAGAAGGTGTAATCCACCCCGGCAAAATAACGGCGGCCATCTTCGCTAAAGCTGTAATCGTCGCGGTTAAGTTCCTTATCGAAGAGGTTTAGCACCCCGGCACGCAACTTGAGGTTTTTGGTGGCCTGCCAGCTGGCCCCGGTATTCCACAGAGTGTAGCCACCGGGCGTTAGGTTGCCGTTGGTCACGGTGCGGCGTTCACCGGAGTAGTTGGCCGACGCATAGAATGACCAGTCTTGGAACGGCATCCAGTCCAGGGTGGTATTGGCGGTATGCAGCGGCAAAGTATTCAATGGCTTACTATCGCCGCCGCTGATATCACGGCCATCGCTATAGGTGTAATTGAGGCTGATCTTCCACTGGTCACCCAGTGGTATTTTCAACTCGGTTTCCACCCCACGGATCCGCGCCTTATTGACGTTGAAGTATTTAAAGATCGGCTTGCCGTCGGCGGTTTGCCCCACGTAGTTCGGGTAACCCGGCGCGAGTTTTTTATCCCGGGTGCGGAGAATACTGATCATGTCATCGACATTGTTCTGAAAGGTAGTGGCGCTGGCGGTAACCCCATCCAACCAGCCTTCATTACCGGCGTAGTAAACCCCAATTTCAACGTTTTCGCTGGTTTCCGGCTTCAGGTCTTTACTACCCACGATTCGGCAAGAACCCCGGCAGGAGCTGCTCTCCCAATTAGGATCGAGCTGCAACAGCGACGGCGCTTTGAAGGCCGTTGACCAGCCGCCTTTTACCGTTACCGTATCAGTGGCGTTGTACACCAGATAAGCGCGGGGACTCCAGTGGTCGCCGTAGGTTTTATGGTCATCCATACGGATGCCAGTGGTGAGTGCGAGCGGTTCAAAGATGCGCCATTCATCTTCCAGGAACAGAGCGTATTGGCTGGCGGACGTATTGCCACTCCCCCCTAGATTCACACTGTCCTTGAGTTTATCGTGACGGGCTTCACCACCCAGGGTGACCAACTGATTGATCGACCCCAGCGGCAGCACCATTTTGCCATCTATGATATTACTTTCAGAGGTGATAGTGCTGGTACTGCCGGTCTTATCATTATCGATCTTTTCGCCATACACCCGCAGTTCAGTATTACCAAAATCCCAGCGCCCGTTATGGGCCAACGAATAGTTCTGACGTTCGAGCCGCTCATTTGATAAGGAGTCTGAATCACGATCCTGGCGATCGAAACCATAGCCCAGCAGAATGTCCTGGTTAGCGGTGGGCGTGAAGGTGAACTCCACGTTGCCATCCCGGGAGGTGGAGCCTTCAATACCCGGCGTTAGGCCGCTCGCGGTGGTACTGGATTGTTTTTGATCGTCTTTATCACGCTTCGCCAGGCTGCCATAAAGTTTCACCCCCAATAGACCGTCAATCAGCGGGCCGCTAGTATAAAATTGGCCGCCGTTGGTATTACCGCGATCGCGGTGCTCTTGAATAGTGGTGTCATAGCTCAGGCTACCGCGCCATTGGCCGGTGTTTTTTTTGGTGATGATATTTACCACTCCCCCCAAGGCGTCAGACCCATATAGGGAGGACATCGGGCCACGGACCACTTCGATGCGCTCAATGGCTTCAACCGGCACCCAGCTAAGATCGTAGTCATTATGGCGGAAGACAGCATTACGGGAGTTTACCCGTTTGCCATCCACTAAAATCAGGGTATAAGCGCTGGAAAGGCCGCGAATACTTACGCCTTTACGGTTGTCGCCTTCGTTGGTCAGTTGCACACCGGGGACTTCCTGCAACACGTCCTTGAGGTTCTGAACCGGCTTGCGCTCCAGATCCTGACGGGTGATAACACTGATACTTGCGGGGGCATCCTTGAGGTTTTGTTCGCCGCCGGATGCCGTTACCACCAGGGTATCTTCTTGATCCTGGAGAGTTTCCAGCGCTTCTGCTGAAACCGGCATAGCCAGCGAGAGCGCGCAGGTGCATAGCCCACCGCGCACGACAGAGTTAAACCTAAACATTCCATATCTCCATGAGGTAACTAATTCAAGTTGCGCTCATGCTTCCAGTTGGCAGCCCGGCTACATTGGCTGGCTGCCTGATATTTATTATTTACGCAGGTGGTGTGACCAACCCGTCAATCATTTCATGGGGTAAACCTTGCGAGCAGTGCTCAATCCGCCCAACGACCCCATAGATGCCGCCAATCCCTTGGAGTTTCCAGCCGTCCTGAAAACGGGCTTACAGTAAATTAAACGATAATGATTATCAATTAATAATTGAATTTTCGGGGAATTTTCGCGAGGAATTAGCCAATTCTGGCTTTTAACTATTGATAGCAGTAATAAAAAAGGCCGCACCAGGCGGCCTTCAGGCTCATTTCTTAAAGCGTTCCGGGAACTGCATTTCGCTGTAGCGAACGAAGTGGGTCCCTTTCGACAGCTTGTAACCAAACCAGATCACCAGGAACAGCGGGATACCGATATAAGTCGCTGTTACCGCCGCCCAGTCAATACGGTCCGCCAGGAAGGCTTCGTAGTTCTGGCCGAGGGTAATAATCAGACATAGCACGAAGGCAAAGATCGGCCCGAGTGGGAAAAAGCCTGAGCGGTATGGCAGATCGTTAATATCGTGCCCTTGCATCACATAACCACGGCGGAAGCGGTAGTGGCTAATGGCAATCCCCAGCCAGGCGATAAAGCCCGTCATCCCGGAAGTATTCAGCAGCCACAGGTACACCGTCTGGTTACCGAACATAGAAGTCAGGAAGCAGAGGGCGGCAATAACCGTGGTGGCATATAGCGCATTACGGGGTACACCGCCTTTCGACAGTTTGGAGAAGATGCGTGGTGCTTTACCGTCACAGGCCAGGGTGTACAACATACGAGTGGAGGCATACATCCCGGAGTTACCGGCAGACAGCACCGCCGTCAGGATCACCGCATTCATAATGGCGGCGGCAGACAGCAAGCCAGCGTGTTCAAATACCAGGGTGAACGGGCTAACGCTAATGTCTTTTACATCATTACGCAGCAGGCTCGGATCGGTATAAGGAATGATCAGGCTGATAATCAAAATGGCGAACACATAGAACAGCAAGATGCGCCAGAACACCTGACGTACCGCGCGCGGGATGTTCTTTTCCGGGTCGGCAGATTCACCGGCGGCGATACCGATAAGCTCAGTGCCCTGGAAGGAGAAACCAACAATCATCGCCACCCCAATCATCGACGCAAAGCCCCCGGCAAACGGTGCCTCGCCCACTGACCAGTTGGCCCAACCAGCCGGTTGCGCCCCTTTGAAAATACCCAGAATCATCATGATGCCGACGATGATAAAGATGATCACCGTGGTCACTTTGATCAGAGAGAACCAGTATTCTGCTTCACCAAAGCCGCGCACTGAAATGTAATTCAGCAGGAACATGATGCCGAGGAACAGCGCACTCCAGATCCAGCCGGGGGTATCCGGGAACCAGTAATTCATCACCAGTTGGGAAGCCACTAAGTCCACGGCGATGGTTACCGCCCAGTTGTACCAGTAGTTCCAACCCAGCGCGAAGCCGAAGCCCTCTTCCACATAGTTTTGCCCATAGGTGGCAAAAGAGCCGGAAACCGGCATATAAGCCGCCAGTTCGCCCAAGCTGGTCATCAGGAAGTAGACCATTAAACCGATCAGAATATAAGAGAACAGCGCGCCGCCTGGACCCGCTTGTGAAATGGTTGCCCCGGAGGCAACAAAAAGGCCTGTACCAATAGAACCGCCAATGGCGATCATGGTCAGGTGGCGCGCCTTAAGCTCACGGCGTAGCCCCGGCGCTGGCGCTTCTGCGGTTTTATCTTGAGAAACCATGAAAATCTGGACCTTTTAAAAAATGAGGCGCAATTCTAGCAGACAACCGTAGAGAAGCCCGGAATAAAACGCGGTTATAAGACAGCTTCATGATAGACCAGATATTATTAGCCATACACTTGTTTGCCCTTGTATCTGCTGGGTTTTTAGCCAATGCAGCATAATTCGGTGGAGGTTTATACCCAGCTTAAAAGCTGGGTCAACACCGCAGTGGGCTGGGGCTAGTTTGATTTTAGTATGTCCGTTGAAATACGTGGTGGAAACTTATTAGAAAGTGGTAAAACCCGGCCCTGCTGCCACCCCAAAAGCGGCATCAGCCTGCCTGGCAATAGTCAAGAAAACGCACTAACGCATTAGATAAATGTTTCTGGCGGTGGTGGACGTAATAGAGGTTACGCACCAGCTTTGGCAGCGGGACCGGTACTTCAACCAGCGCCCCGCTCTCAAGCTGTTCGGCAATTACCCGCCGGGAGAGGCAGCTTATCCCTAACCCGTGGCGCACGGCGTGTTTGATGGCTTCCGAATTGCCCAGCTCCATCTCCATCCTGAACTGGGGCAAGTGGGACATCAGCAGATAATCGACAATCTCCCGGGTGCCTGAACCGGCCTCCCGCAATATCCACGGCGCTTTTGCCAGGTTCTCCAGGGTCAGCGGTTCTGCCAGTAACGGGTTAGTGGGCGCGGCAAAAACCACCAACTCATCCTCCAGCAGCGGCACACTGACCAAATCAGGCATATGGCAAGGCCCTTCAATCAGGCCAATATCCACTTTGAAATTGGATACCGCATTGATCACATCCAGGCTGTTGCCGACGCTGAGTTCCAAAGGCATTTGGGGGAAATCATGGCGATAGTGGGCAATCACCCCTGGCAAAATATAGTTGCCGATGGTGCTACTGGCATAAACCCGGATGGCCCCGTTGTCCTCACGGAATAACTGCTCTATCTCCATGGCCTGCTCCAGTAACCCCACCGCCCGTGGATAAAGCAGGCGGCCGTGCTCATTCACCACCAGCCGCTTGCCTACCCGGTCGAATAGCTTCACCCCCAGTTGGCCTTCCAGATCGGATAATGCCGCGCTGACCGCCGATTGGGACAGCGCCATGCTTTGGGACGCCTGGGTCGTGGAGCCGCTCTGATGAACTTCCGTAAAAATTTCCAGCTGGCGTAATGTAATGTGCATCGGTCACCTGACAGTGGCTCATATCGATTATTCAGATTGGTTATAAATATATAATCAATTTTATTTTTAAGCTAGCC
>CBIFWW010000022.1:0-29696 GCA_966186435.1 uncultured Enterobacteriaceae bacterium | reverse complement strand
AAGGCTATTAGACACGCCTGTTAGATATTATTTAACAGGCGTGTCTAATTTATATTTTATATATATTCTCACTGTGGATTTAATTATCAAATATTAAGTGGCTAAAATCCCCCGCCATTTCAGTGTTGGGAAATATAGCCCTGGATTGTTCCAGTAATAACAAACAAGCCTCCCCCACATAACGGGAGCTTAAATGAGTAATAATCAACCGGCCCACGGCGGCGTCCCGGGCGAGTTCTGCGGCCTGGGTGCTGGTGGAGTGGCCGCGGCTATTGGCTTTCTCCGCCATAGATGCTTCCAGGGTAGCCTCATGGACAATGACATCGGCCCCCCCGGGCTAAGGCCAACGCCGATTCACACGGCCCGGTATCGCCGAATATCACCAGTGTCTTACCGGGCGTAGCCGGGCCTAGCCAATCCTTACCATGGATTATGCGGCCATCAATGAGGGTAATGCTTTCGCCGCGTTTTAACGCTTGGAACTGTGGCCCGGACGGGACGCCAGCGGCCTTCAACCCGGCGGCATCCAGCGCGCCGGGTTTGTCGTATTGGGCAATGCGATAACCGAAGCTCGGCACCGGGTGGCTCAGCGGGGCGGCGGTGATTTTTACGCTACCGTCATCAAAAATCTCGCCGGGGGTTATCTCGATAATTTCAAGAGGGAAGCCAGTCCAGGAGCCACTCAGGCGCAGATTTACTTCCACATATTCCTTAATTCCTGCCGGGCCGTAAATCGTCAGCGGAGCGGCGATCCCGGACATCGAGCGGCTGCACAACAAGCCCGGCAGGCCGAAGATATGGTCCCCGTGCAGGTGGGTGATAAAAATTTTTTCAATTTTCCCCGGGTGTAGCGGGCTGCTCAGCATCTGGTGCTGAGTGGCCTCGCCACAGTCAAACAGCCACCAACCCTGTTGAGCCACGCCGGGCAATAGGGCGATAGCCGTGACATTTCGCTCCCGGGTAGGCACTCCGGCGGA
Source organism: uncultured Enterobacteriaceae bacterium (assembly GCA_966186435.1). GTDB lineage: Bacteria > Pseudomonadota > Gammaproteobacteria > Enterobacterales > Enterobacteriaceae > CBIFWW01. Next base: position 28,719 of record CBIFWW010000022.1, on the reverse strand, counting down.
GGTCCCTAAAAAAAGTAATTCCATATGTCTGGCGCTCCCGTAAAGACTAAAAACCAGTAGTATAACGGGGTGAAGTAAATTCTTCAGGAGAAGCAGCGTGATTGATTGGCAAGACAAACACCACAGCGAACTGACCGTGCCAGAACTCTACCAACTGTTGCAACTGCGCAGCCAGGTCTTTGTGGTGGAACAACACTGTGTTTACCAGGATGTGGATGGGGAAGATTTACACAGCGATAACCGCCACCTGATGGGCTGGCGTAATGGCGCGTTGGTGGCCTATGCCCGCATCCTAATCCATGATGAGCCACCGCATCCTGTAGTTATTGGCCGAGTGGTGGTGGACCCGGCAGTTCGTGGTGAGAAACTCGGTTATCAGTTAATGGAGCAGGCTCTTGCTAGCTGTGAGCGGCACTTTAGCGGGCGCGGTGTCTACCTTGGCGCTCAGGCCCATCTCCAGCATTTCTATCATTCCTTTGGCTTTATGCCGGTGACCGACGTCTACGATGAGGATGGCATTCCACATATCGGAATGGTCCGGGGCTAACGGGCGGCAAAACAGCGTCAGGGTGTCTATAGTTAGGGGATGGGCTTTTTTCGACCAAGGAGAATGACATGTCCTACCATGAGACAGATGTGGATGATGATTTAACCCTGTTAAGTGATACTCTCGAAGAGGTACTTCGCTCCTCCGGTGACCCGGCGGATCAGAAATACATCGAGCTAAAGGCCAGGGCGGAGCAGGCCTTGTCTGATGTGCAATACCGCATCAGCCAGGCTTCGGATAACTACTATTATCGCGCCAAAAAAGCGGTTTATCAGGCGGATGATTATGTCCATGACAAACCCTGGCGTGGAGTGGGTCTGGGTGCTGCGGCCGGTTTAGTGCTCGGATTATTACTGGCTCGTCGCTAATTGATTTATGCCCACAGGCAGCTGTGGGCAAATTTCATATAATCTTACCTAATGGGTAAGATTTTTTTTTGCCTTCCTTACCCCGTATAATCCAGGGTTTTTCAGGGAAGCAGAGGTACGTGTGAATACAGTCGCCGCCGCGTTGGCTCAACTGCAACGGGCTTTAGCCCAGGCTTTAATGTCCCCGGGAAAGCCCCAGGGAGCGATCATCCGGTTACAGATTCCGTTCCCGCTCAGCAATAGCGATCCGCTGTCCTGGTTATCCAGTCAGCCCATCTGGCCGCAGTTCTACTGGCAACAGCGTAAGGGGAATGAGGAGCTTGCCGCCCTTGGCGCGGTCATTAGCTTCCCCTGCCTGGCTGAAGCCCAGCGCTATTTACAGCAGCCTGGGATCCCGGGCGATCTTACCCTGTGTGGGTTAAATGCTTTTGAACCGGCCACCGGCCAGCTGTTTTTGCCGCGGCTGCTCTGGCAACGGCAAGGGGCCAGCGCCACCCTCAACCTTCATTGGCTGGCAGAAGAAGACCCACACCAGATAGCGCAATGGCTGGCGCAACTGCTCCCCGCCAGCCCGCTTGCGCCACTCGCCCTGAGCTTCACCCACGAAACTCACCGCCCCGATCACCGTGGTTGGATTGCCCTGATCGAGCAGGCCACCCAGGCCATTGCTGATCAGGCGCTGGATAAAGTGGTGATGGCACGGGCCAGCGATCTGTTCTTTGCCGAAGCGGTCAACGCTGCCGCGATGATGGCTGCCAGCCGCCGGGTTAACCTCAACTGCTTCCACTTTTATATGGCTTTTAGCGCCGATAATGCCTTCCTAGGCTCTACGCCAGAACGGCTATGGTGCAGGCGTGGGGATGCCTTACGCACCGAAGCGCTGGCAGGCACCGTGGCGAATGATGAAAATGACGGCAAGGCCAACCGCCTGGGAGAGTGGCTGATGCAGGATGATAAAAACCAGCGCGAGAACATGCTGGTGGTGGAAGACATCTGCCAGCGGCTGACCCCCTATGTCACCAGCCTGGAAGTGATGCCACCCCAGGTGCTGCGGCTGCGCAAAGTCCAACATCTGCGGCGCTGTATCTGGACAGTGCTTTCTCATCCCGATGATGCCCTGTGCCTCGAGCGTCTACAGCCCACGGCGGCAGTGGCCGGGTTACCCCGCGATAAAGCCCGGGCGTTTATCGCCGCCCATGAACCTTTTGACCGGGAATGGTATGCCGGTTCGGCGGGATATTTGTGCCGCGACAAAGCCGAGTTTTGTGTGGCGCTACGCTCCGCGCAAGTAAGCGGAAATAGGGTGCGGCTGTATGCCGGTGCCGGGATTGTGGCAGGCTCCTCGCCGGAGCAAGAGTGGCAAGAGATCGAAAACAAGGCCGCAGGCTTAAGAACCCTGTTGTTCGGGGCCTAGTAACGTATGCATTCCCGATGCACATCAAAACATGCGGTGCTCTATTATTTATAATAAGCCAGCAAAATTGATTCCCGGACAACCTCATGTCGATAAGTACCTTTAACCGCCGCTGGGCGACGGTCATTCTGGAAGCACTGACTCGCCACGGCGTGCGCCATGTGTGCATCGCCCCTGGCTCGCGCTCGACGCCGCTGACCTTAGCTGCGGCGGCCAATGGCAAATTGATTTGTCACACCCACTTCGACGAGCGCGGTCTGGGCCATCTGGCGCTGGGTCTGGCTAAAGCCAGCCACCAGCCGGTAGCGGTGATTGTCACCTCCGGTACCGCTGTCGCCAACCTCTATCCGGCGATAATTGAAGCCGGGCTAACCGGTGAAAAACTGGTGATACTCACGGCGGATCGCCCTCCTGAATTGATTGACTGCGGGGCCAACCAGGCCATTCGTCAGCAGGGTATTTTTGCCACTCATCCGACGGCCACGGTGAATCTGCCGCGGCCTAGTCAAGAGATCCCGGCCCGTTGGCTGGTGTCCACCCTTGATGATGTACTGGGCCTCCAACGGGACGGCGCAGTCCATATCAATTGCCCCTTTGCCGAGCCGCTATATGGCGATATGGATGAAACCGGGCAAGCATGGCTGGCAGGGCTGGAGGGCTGGTGGCAGGGGGAGAAGCCCTGGCTTCGGCGCGCCAGCGAAGCTTCGCTGATTAAGCAAAAAGACTGGTTCTTCTGGCGTCAGAAGAAAGGGGTGATTGTGGCCGGGCGTCTCAGCCCGGAAGAGGGCCAGCAGGTGGCTGCCTGGGCGCAGCTTTTGGGCTGGCCACTCATCAGCGATGTGCTTTCCCAAACCGGCCAGCCGCTGCCCTGCGCCGACCTGTGGCTGGGCAATGCCAAGGCCGTCAGTTTACTTAATCAAGCCCCACTGGTGATTCAGTTTGGCGGCAGCCTCACCGGTAAGCGGGTACTGCAATGGCAGGCCACGTGCCAGCCTGATGAATACTGGATTGTGGATAATCTGGAAAGCCGCCTCGATCCGGCTCACCATCGCGGCCGCCGCCTGGTGGCGGATATCAGCCTCTGGCTGAAGCTGCACCCGGCCGAAAAACGCCGGGCCTGGGCTGAAGAGTTGGAGGTGCTGGCGGAGCAGGCCGAGGAGTGCGTAGAGCAACTGTGCGCTGGCTTTGGTGAAGCCCAGGTGGCCCACCGTTTGCCAGCTTTGCTACCGCGCCAGGGGCAGCTGTTTGTCGGCAACAGCCTGGTGGTGCGGTTGGTGGATGCGCTGGCGCAAATGCCCGCCGGTTATCCGGTGTACGGCAACCGTGGTGCCAGCGGTATCGACGGGCTGATTTCTACCGCTGCCGGGGTACAGCGGGCCACCGCCCGGCCAACCCTTGCGGTGGTGGGCGATCTCTCCGCTCTGTACGATCTCAACAGCCTGGCTTTGTTGCGCCAGGCTTCCGCGCCTTTCGTGCTACTGATCGTTAATAATAACGGCGGCCAGATCTTCTCCATGCTGCCGACACCGGCCAGCGAGCGCGAGCGCTTTTACTGCATGTCCCAGAATGTGGAATTCAGTCACGCTGCCGCCATGTTTGGTTTGGCTTACCACAATCCACAGGATTGGGAGAGCTTGCAAGAAACCATGACCAAGGCGTGGAAACGCTCCGGGGCCACAGTGATCGAGCTTACGGTGGATGAGAAGTTAGGCACCCAAACCCTCCAGAAGCTGGTAGCTAAGGTCAGCCAGCTGTGATGCTGCACAGCACTTATCAGCCCCAGCCTGACAGCAACCAACCTTGTCTGGTCTGGTTGCACGGTTTTCTTGGTAGTCAGCAGGAGTGGCACCCGGTGGCGCAGCATTTTGCCTCGTGGCCGCAACTGTTTATTGATCTGCCGGGCCACGGCGCTTCGGCAGATATTCAGGTTGAGGATTTCCAGCAGACCGATGCCTTGCTTAAGGCGACGCTTACGGCCCATCAGATATCCCGTTACTGGCTGATCGGTTACTCCCTGGGGGGGCGCATCGCCATGTACCACGCCGCCGCTGGCGCAAAGGGGCTGGTGGGTATGGTGGTAGAGGGGGGGAACCCAGGGCTGGTTGATGAAGCCGAACGCCAGCCGCGCCGTGAAAATGATCACCGCTGGGCCGAACGCCTGCGCCAGGAACCCATCGAGCAGGTTTTAAGCGACTGGTATCGTCAGCCGGTGTTTTCCAGCCTGACCGCTAACCAGCGCACAGCATTAGTGGCCTTACGCCGCCAGAATAACCCCCTGGCCTTGGCCGCCATGCTAGAGGCCACTTCACTGGGCCGCCAGCCCAATTTGCGCCCGACGCTCCAGGCGGCAGGTGGAGAGTTCCATTATTTATGTGGCGAGCGGGACGATAAATTCCGCGCCATCGCCACTATGCTGGGTTTCCCGGCACATACTATTGCATCAGCAGGCCATAACGCCCATCGGGAGCAACCCGAGGCGGTGGCTCGCTGCCTGCGCACCCTTATGCGATAACCTATTGAAGGACAAATCATGATCTACCCAGATGAAAAACAACTTTACGCCCCGGTGGAATGGCACGACTGCTCCGAAGGCTACAGTGACATCCGCTACCAGAAGTCCAGCGATGGTATCGCCAAAATCACTATCAACCGCCCGGAAGTGCGAAACGCCTTCCGTCCGCTGACGGTCAAAGAGATGATCGACGCCCTGGCCGATGCCCGTTACGATGACAACATCGGGGTAATCATCCTGACTGGCGAAGGTGAAAAAGCCTTCTGCGCCGGGGGGGACCAGAAAGTGCGCGGTGACTACGGTGGATACCAGGATGCTTCTGGCGTTCATCACCTGAACGTGTTGGACTTCCAGCGCCAGATCCGCACCTGCCCTAAACCGGTGGTGGCAATGGTTGCTGGTTACTCCATCGGTGGCGGCCACGTGCTGCACATGATGTGCGACCTGACCATCGCCGCTGACAATGCCATCTTCGGCCAGACCGGCCCGAAAGTTGGCTCCTTCGACGGCGGCTGGGGTGCGTCTTACATGGCCCGTATCGTTGGCCAGAAAAAAGCCCGCGAAATCTGGTTCTTGTGCCGCCAGTACGATGCTGCCGCTGCGCTAGATATGGGCCTGGTGAATACCGTGGTTCCGCTGGCCTCTCTTGAAAAAGAAACCGTGCGCTGGTGCCGTGAAATGCTGGAAAACAGCCCGATGGCCCTGCGTTGCCTGAAAGCCGCCCTGAATGCGGATTGCGACGGCCAGGCCGGTCTGCAAGAGCTGGCGGGTAATGCCACCATGCTGTTCTATATGACCGAGGAAGGCCAGGAAGGGCGCAATGCGTTCAACCAGAAACGCCAGCCAGACTTCAGTAAATTTAAACGGAATCCGTAATGCGCCATGCCCAAATCTGGCGCTATCGCGTGCCGATGGATGCCGGGGTGGTGCTGCGTAACCAGCGGTTAAAGCAGCGCGAAGGGCTGATTATTTGCCTGCGCGCCGCTGGCCGGGAAGGGTGGGGCGAAATCGCCCCCCTACCGGGCTTTAGCCATGAAACCCTGGCACAGGCGGAACTTGCCCTGCTTGGCTGGGCTGAAAGCTGGGAACCCGCAGGCTCAACCCCACTACCGGGGCTGCCGTCGGTGGATTTCGGCATCAGCTGCGCCCTGGCGGAATTGGCCGGGGAATTGCCACAGCCCGCCAACTACCAGGCGGCCCCGCTGTGTACCGGGGACCCGGACGAACTGTTCCCAATGCTGGAAGCCATGAGCGGTGAGAAGGTCGCCAAAATCAAAGTCGGCCTGTGGGAAGCGGTGCGTGATGGCATGGTGGCAAACCTGCTGCTGGAAGCCATTCCCGATCTCACCTTGCGTTTAGATGCCAATCGCAGCTGGACACCGCTCAAAGCCCAGCAATTTGCCAAATACGTTAACCCTGAATATCGGGGCCGCATTGCCTTTATTGAAGAGCCTTGTAAAACCCGGGCGGATTCTCTGGCCTTCAGCCAGGAAACCGGGATTGCCATTGCCTGGGATGAGAGCGTGCGCGAGGAGGGCTTCCTGTTTGAACACCAGCCTGGCGTCAACGCGCTGGTGATAAAACCCACCCTCACCGGGAGCCTGGATAAAGTGCGCCAGCAGGTGGTGGCGGCCCATGCTCTGGGGATGACGGCGGTGATCAGTTCCTCCATCGAAACCAGCCTTGGGTTGACTCAGCTGGCACGGGTAGCGGCCTGGTTGACGCCAGGGACTGTACCGGGCCTGGACACCCTGTCGTTGATGCAGGCACAAGTGCTGCGTTCCTGGCCTGGCAGCCCGCTGCCGCTGTGGGATACGGCTACCATGGACCTGCTACGATGAACTTTACCAACTGGCCCTGGCGTCACTGGCGGAGGGTTCACGGCGATGCTGTGGCCCTGCGATTGCCGGAGGGCGACACCACCTGGCGGCAGCTTTGCCAGCAGGTGGATCGCCTGGCTAATGGCTTCCATGCCGCGGGCCTTGAGCCGGGTAACGGCGTGGCGCTACGGGCCAAAAACAGGGCTGATACTTTATTGGCCTGGCTGGCACTGATCCAATGCGGTGCCAGAGTATTACCGATTAATCCGCAATTACCCGATGAATTACTGATTAAACTGCTGCCTGGCCTGAGTATTGATGCCGGGCTGGCGCTGGGTGATTGTGCGCCGTTGCCAGGCCTGAAGCAGCTGCCATGGCAGGAGCAGGACGGCCATGTGGATTACCATTGGCAGCCGGAAAGACTGGTATCGATGACGCTGACCTCCGGCTCCACCGGGCTGCCGAAAGCCGCAGTCCACACCGCGGCGGCTCACCTCTCCAGCGCTGCCGGGGTGTTGTCGCTGATGCCCTTTACCCAAGGAGATAGCTGGTTGCTGTCACTGCCGTTGTTCCATGTCTCCGGGCAGGGGATTTTATGGCGCTGGCTGTTGGCGGGAGCCACGCTTGTCATCCGCCCAATGCATCCATTAAACGATGCGTTGGCGGGTTGCACCCATGCTTCGCTGGTGCCTACCCAGCTGTGGAGGCTACTGGCTGGCGGGCAGGAGGATCATACCCTGAAGGCGGTGCTGCTGGGTGGCGCGGCGATCCCCGTAGACCTGGCCCAACAGGCGGAAGCCGCCGCTATTCGCTGCTGGTGCGGGTATGGGATGACGGAGTTAGCTTCGACGGTGTGCGCCAAGCGGGCCGATGGCCTACCGGATGTGGGCCAACCGCTGCCGGGCCGCGAGGTGCAAATTGTCGAAAATGAAATCTGGATACGTGCCGGTTCCCTGGCCAGCGGTTACTGGCGCGATGGGGCGTTACAACCCCTGGTCAACGGGCTGGGATGGTTTACCACTCGGGATCGCGGTGAGTGGCGCGGGGATAATCTGCTGGTACTGGGCCGCCTCGATAATCTGTTCTTCAGCGGCGGTGAAGGCATTCAGCCAGAGGAAGTGGAGCGGGCTATCGCCAGCCATCCCCGGGTACAACAGGTGATGGTGGTGCCGGTGGATGATGCAGAGTTTGGTCAGCGGCCGGTGGCGGTAGTGGAGTGCGACGGGGCCTTAGAGCCTGATGCGCTGGCGGCCTGGCTGAGTGGGCGCATCGCCCGGTTTCAACAGCCGGTGGCTTGGTTTTCAATGCCTGAAACCCTTAAGCAGGGGGGGATAAAAATCTCCCGTAAGGCGGTGATGAACTGGGTAGCGGCGCACTTCAAAGCCGATTGACGTGGCGCAAGCGATAAAAAAGCGGGGCATCAGCCCCGCTTTTGCGTATCAATAGATTAACTTATTTGTTGTTTTTCAACGCATCAACCGCACGTTGTACCCCAGCGCCGTATTCCGGATGGACCTGGGTGAACAGGCCAATCTGGCGTTCACAGATAAAGTCAGGGATCTGGGCAAGTTCACCGGCAATACGTTGGAACATGCGCTCGTGCTCTTCCTGGCTCAGCAGTTCGAACAGCTTACGCGGCTGGCTGAAATAATCACCGTCTTCACGGTGGTTCCAGTGGTCGGCTGCGCCCTCAATGCTCAGTGGCGGTTCGCTGTAATCCGGCTGCTGCTGGAATACCCCAAAGCTGTTTGGCTCATAGGTTGCGCCGTTACCACTGTTACCATCCACGCGCATGGCACCATCACGGTGGTAGTTGTGGAACGGGCAGCGCGGGGCGTTGACCGGAACCTGGTGGTGGTTCACACCCAAACGGTAGCGGTGGGCGTCGCCATAGGAGAACAGACGGCCTTGTAGCATTCTATCTGGAGAGAAGCCGACGCCAGGCACCACGTTAGATGGGTTCATAGCAACCTGTTCAACTTCAGCGAAGTAGTTGTCCGGGTTACGGTTCAGTTCGAACTCCCCAACCTCAATCAGCGGATAATCGCCATGCGGCCATACTTTGGTTAAATCGAATGGGTTATACGGGGTTTGTGAGGCTTCGGCTTCTGGCATGATCTGCACGAACAGCTTCCAGCGTGGGAAATCACCGTTTTCGATGTGCTCGAACAGGTCACGCTGGGAGCTTTCGCGATCCGCTGCCACCAGTTGTGATGCTTCATCATCCATCATGTTTTCAATGCCCTGCTGGGATTTGAAGTGGAACTTCACCCAGAAACGCTCTTTGTTAGCATTGATAAAGCTAAAGGTATGGCTACCAAAGCCGTGCATATGACGGTAGGAGCGCGGAATACCGCGGTCACTATGGTCGATGGTGAGTTGATGCAGAGTTTCTGGTGACAGTGAGAAGAAGTCCCACTTGTAGGTTGGGTTACGCAGGTTGGTACGCGGGTCACGCTTAACCACGTGGTTAAGATCCGGGAACTTCAATGGGTCACGTAGGTAGAAGATAGGGGTGTTATTACCTACCAGATCCCAGTTGCCTTCTTCGGTATAGAACTTTATTGAGAAGCCGCGAATATCACGTTCGGCGTCAGCTGCACCACGCTCACCGGCTACTGTCGAGAAGCGGATAAACATATCGGTTTTTTTACCGACTTCGGAGAACAGCTTAGCTCGCGTATACTGAGTAATATCTTTGGTGACGGTAAACGTCCCGTAGGCGCCGGATCCTTTGGCGTGCATACGGCGCTCTGGAATCACTTCACGATCAAAGTGGGCCAGCTTCTCCAAAAACCACACATCCTGCAGCAGCATCGGGCCACGAGGGCCTGCTGTCATCGAGTTATTGTTATCGACAACCGGTGCACCGGCGGCAGTGGTTAATCCTTTCTTACTCATCATTGTCTCCCTGAATGGGTTTATGGTCATTGCTCTAAACCGTTAATAACGGATCAAATTTACGGTTAATTGATACCAACGATATTGATCCCCCGCAATCTGGCAGAGGCTATTGCAGCCATTCTTGTAAACTGTTGCAAATATCTGTGAAATTTTCACTAATTTACAAACTATTGATTGATGACACTTTTTTGTTTTTCCTACTTACCGATAAGTGCGTAGAATGCGGCGGCTAACAGGTTTACATATTTATATTTCTCAAGGGTTGTTACATGAAGACACGTCTAATTGCCGGCATCGTCGGTGTGATGCTGGCCAGCGGTTCCGCTCAAGCTATCTCTTTAAATGGCCAGGTGGGTAAGCACTATTCAAACGTTGGAGTGGGTATGGGCACCGAAACCAGTGGCCTGGCATTAAGCGGTGACTGGACGAACAGCGACCATGACGGCAATGTAGGCAGCCTGGGCTTGGGCTTTAATTTACCGGTGGGGCCATTTATGGCCACCGTGGGTGGCAAAGCGCTCTATCTGAACCCGAAATCCAATGACGATGGCTTTGGTGTCGCCGTCGGTGGCGGTCTGCAATGGTCTGTCTTTGATAGTCTTTCAGTGTTTGGCGAATACTATTATTCCCCGGATTCATTATCCAGCGGCATTGACCATTACGAACAAGTCAGCGCCGGGGCGCGTTACACCTTATTCCGCCCGCTGTCCGTTGAAGCCGGTTACCGCTATGTGAATCTGTCTGGTAAAGATGGCCACCGTGATAACGCACTTGCTGATGGCCCCTATGTTGGAGCCAGCTTGAGTTTTTAATGCCAAAGGCGCGGGAAATCCGCGCCATATTCTGCCCCGCCTGCGCTATAGTCCTAGTTCCCGTGTTCTCGGAGCGTCCCCATGTTAAACGTAGAAATGCTGTCCACCGGCGATGAAGTGCTTTATGGGCAGATAGTGGATACCAACGCCGCCTGGCTGGCGGATTACTGCTTTAATCAAGGTCTGCCCATGACCCGCCGCAATACGGTGGGCGACAGCCTGGAAGATTTGGTGGCGGTGCTGCAAGAGCGTAGCCATCATGCCGATATCCTGATTGTTAACGGCGGCCTGGGGCCAACTAGTGATGACCTGAGCGCCCTGGCAGCGGCCACCGCTGCCGGTGATGAACTAGTGATGCACCCGGCGTGGCTGGCAAAAATGGAGGCCTTCTTTGCCGAGCGTGGCCGCCCCATGGCCTCCAGCAACCGTAAGCAGGCGGAGATCCCCGCCAGTGCGGAAATGATCGACAACCCGGTAGGTACCGCCTGCGGTTTTGCCTTAAAGCTTAACCGCTGCTGGATGTGCTTCACGCCGGGCGTCCCCTCCGAATTTAAAGCGATGGTGGAAAAGGAAATTTTCCCCCGTATCCGCCGGCGCTTCACCCTGCCTGAACCGCCAGTATGTTTGCGGCTGACCACTTTTGGCCGCGCTGAAAGCGAACTGGCCCAGGAGCTAAACCCGCTATCGCTGCCGGAAGGGGCGGTGATGGGCTACCGTTCTTCGATGCCGATAATCGAGTTGAAACTGACTGGACCTGCCAGCCAGCGTGAGGCAATGGAACAGGTGTGGGAATCGGTCAGGGATGTGGCTGGGAAAAGCTTAATATTTGAAGGCACCCTGGGGTTACCGGCGGTGGTGGCCGGGCTGCTGACCTTGCGCCGGCTCTCCATCAATGTCAGTGAGCAGTTCACCGCTGGGTTGGTGAACTTACAGCTAATGCGTGCCGAAGCCGCCTTGCAAGACAGCGAAGTGCTGGCCCCGCGCAAAGAGAGCTTAGAACAGTTGTTGGCCCGGGCCGAGTCCCGCAGCCAGCACGGCCTGGCGTTAGTGGTGGGTAAAATGGATGACCAGAGCCTACAGTTGGCGCTGGCCGGGGAAGATCGCAGTGTCGCCCTGCGGGTGCGCTTTGGTGCCAGCCGCCACGGCCTGCGTATCCGTCAGGAATTGTGCGCCATGATGGCCCTCAATCTGGTGCGCCGTTATTTGACCGATGAGGATCTGGATACCAGCCAGGGCTGGATCCAGATTGAGGAATCCATCACTGGCCGCTAAGTGATCGCGTCAGCAGCGGAATATTCCCATGGTTGCGGCCCGTCGCACCGGTAGCGATTTTGATAACGAATAAAAAAGCCTGCGGCGGCAGGCTTAGATGTCAATTTCGATATCGCCCTGCGCTTTGCAGCAGCAAGGCAGTATCTCACCAGGCTGGATAAAGGCCAGCGGCTCCATCAGCCAGGTAACGCTCCCGGCCACCAGGCGCAGACGGCAAGAACCGCAGTATCCCGAGCGGCACTGGTATTCCACGGCGATGTTCTTCGCCTCCAGGGCCGCCAGCAGTGAAGGGTGTTCCTCCTCACACAGCAACTGTGCCCCGGTGACGTTAAGGGTGATGCGGCTGTTCATCATTAAAGCTGGAAGTTGCTCAGGTCGTCAGCATCAATATTGGAATCGATCTGGCCCACCAGATAAGAGCTGACTTCCACTTCCTGCGGGGCAACCTGCACGTTATCGGACACCAGCCAGGCGTTGATCCACGGAATAGGGTTGGAACGGGTCGGGAACGGCAGATCCAGCCCCACTCCCTGCATACGGATATTAGTGATGTATTCCACGTACTGGCACAGGATGTCTTTATTCAGGCCAATCATGGAGCCATCGCGGAACAGGTAACCTGCCCACTCTTTTTCCTGCTGGGCCGCCAGTACAAACAGGTCATAGCATTCCTGCTGGCATTCCTGGGCAATCTCCGCCATTTCCGGATCATCCACACCAGAACGCAGCAGGTTCAGCATATGCTGGGTGCCGGTGAGGTGCAGGGCTTCGTCGCGGGCAATCAAACGGATAATTTTGGCGTTGCCTTCCATCAGTTCGCGCTCGGCAAAGGCAAAGGAGCAGGCAAAGCTGACATAGAAGCGGATGGCTTCAAGGGCATTGACGCTCATCAGGCACAGATACAGCTGGCGTTTGAGGTTGCGCAGGCTGACGGTGATGGTTTTACCATTCACGGTGTGGGTGCCTTCGCCCAGTAGGTGCCAGTAGCTGGTCATCTCAATCAGGTCGTCATAATAATGCGAGATATCCTTGGCACGCTTGAGGATCTCTTCATTGGTGACGATGTCATCAAACACCACCGCCGGGTCATTCACGATATTGCGGATGATATGGGTGTAAGAGCGGGAGTGGATAGTCTCGGAAAATGCCCAGGTTTCCACCCAAGTTTCCAGCTCCGGGATAGAGATCAGCGGCAGCAGTGCCACGTTTGGGCTACGGCCCTGGATCGAGTCCAGCAGGGTCTGATACTTCAGGTTACTAATGAAGATGTGCTTTTCGTGGTCTGGCAGCGCCTGATAATCGATACGGTCGCGGGAAACGTCAACCTCCTCCGGGCGCCAGAAAAAGGAGAGCTGCTTTTCGATTAGCTTTTCGAAGATGTCGTATTTTTGCTGGTCGTAGCGCGCCACATTAACCGGCTGACCAAAAAACATCGGTTCTTCAAGCTGGTTGTTTTTCGTCTGTGAAAAGGTGGTATATGCCATGGGAGAGTCCTGAGTAACGTACTTTTGTGACGTAACGGGGGCGGGTTACCCCGCCCTTAAGGTTAAATTTTGCAAGCGCCGCTTTCGCAGCCGTCGTCCTGGATAGAAGGGGCCAGGTCATCCTGGCTGTCTTCCGCACCATCGCGAGTGTTCTGATAGTAAAGGGTTTTCACACCGAATTTATAGGCGGTGAGCAAATCCTTGAGCAATTGCTGCATCGGCACTTTACCGGAAGCAAAACGGGACGGGTCATAGTTGGTGTTGGCAGAAATCGACTGGTCGATAAACTTCTGCATGATCCCCACCAGCTGCAAATAGCCATCGTTGCTCGGCATTTCCCACAGCAGTTCATACTGATCTTTCAGGGTTTCGTAATCCGGCACCACTTGGCGCAGAATGCCGTCCTTCGAGGCTTTAATACTGATGTGGCCGCGCGGTGGTTCAATACCGTTGGTGGCGTTAGAGATTTGGGAAGAGGTCTCAGACGGCATCAGGGCAGACAAGGTGGAGTTACGCAGGCCGTGAGTTTTGATGGACTCACGCAGGGCTTCCCAGTCGTAGTGCAGCTCTTGCTGGCAAATGCTGTCGAGATCCTTTTTGTAGGTATCGATAGGCAGGATACCTTGAGAATAAGTTGTCTCTTTGAACCACGGGCAAGCGCCTTGCTCTTTGGCCAGATCGTTGGAGGCCTTCAGCAGGTAATACTGAATGGCTTCGAAGGCCTGGTGAGTCAAGTTGTTGGCGCTGCCATCGGAGTAACGCACCCCGTTTTTCGCCAAGTAGTAGGCGAAGTTGATCACGCCAATACCCAGGGTACGGCGGCCCATGGCCCCGCGTTTCGCCGCCGGAATTGGATAATCCTGGTAATCCAGCAGCGCATCCAGGGCGCGAACCGCCAGGGCCGCCAGGTTTTCCAGCTCATCCAGGCTGCTGATAGCGCCCAGGTTGAAGGCCGACAGCGTACACAAGGCGATTTCGCCGCTTTCGTCGTTTACGTCGTCCAGCGGTTTGGTCGGCAGGGCGATTTCCAGGCATAGGTTGGACTGGCGCACCGGCGCGATTTCAGGATCAAACGGGCTGTGGGTGTTGCAGTGGTCCACGTTCTGAATGTAGATGCGGCCAGTGGAGGCACGTTCCTGCATCATCAGGGAGAACAACTCAGCAGCTTTCACCCGCTGCTTACGGATGCTGTCGTCATTTTCGTACTGGGTATACAGGCGCTCGAACTCGTCCTGATTGGCAAAGAAGGCATCGTACAGCCCCGGTACGTCGGACGGGCTGAACAGGGTGATATCGCCACCTTTCAGCAGACGGGTGTACATCAGTTTGTTGATTTGCACCCCGTAGTCCATATGACGGACGCGGTTGCCTTCAACCCCACGGTTGTTCTTCAGTACCAGCAGGCTTTCCACTTCCAGGTGCCACATTGGGTAGAACAGGGTGGCTGCACCACCGCGAACGCCGCCCTGTGAGCAGGATTTAACCGCCGTCTGGAAGTGTTTATAGAAGGGGATACAGCCGGTGTGGAAGGCTTCACCACCGCGGATCGGGCTGCCTAAAGCGCGGATACGGCCCGCGTTGATGCCGATACCGGCGCGCTGGGAAACGTACTTCACAATGGCACTGGAAGTAGCATTGATGGAATCCAGGCTATCGCCACATTCGATCAGTACACAGGAGCTAAACTGGCGGGTAGGGGTACGTACACCGGACATAATGGGCGTTGGCAGCGAAATCTTAAAGGTGGAGATCGCATCATAGAAACGCTTCACATAGTCCAGACGGGTTTCACGTGGATAACCAGAGAACAGGCAGGCTGCCACCAGAATGTACAGGAACTGGGCGCTTTCATAGATCTCACCAGTAACCCGGTTCTGCACCAGGTATTTGCCTTCCAGCTGCTTCACGGCGGCGTAGGAGAAGTTCATATCGCGCCAGTGGTCGATAAAGCCGTCCATCTGCTGGAACTCTTCTTCCGTATAGTCTTCCAGCAGATGTTTATCGTATTTCCCCAGCTCGACCATCTTTACCACGTGATTGAACAGCGTCGGCGGCTCAAACTGGCCGTAAGCTTTTTTACGCAGGTGGAAGATAGCCAAGCGAGCGGCCAGGTACTGGTAATCCGGCGCATCACGAGAGATCAGATCCGCAGCGGCCTTAATGATGGTTTCATGAATATCGGCAGTCTTAATACCATCGTAAAACTGGATGTGGGATCGCAGTTCTACCTGAGAGACAGAGACATTGTTCAGCCCTTCTGCGGCCCAATCCAATACGCGATGGATTTTATCGAGATTAATGCGCTCGGTTTTGCCGTCGCGCTTTGTCACCATCAAACTCTGATTCATGTAAGGTTTACCTGTCCGTAAAATAAAAATATCCCCCCGCTTATCCACATTAATAACGTCTGTTCTTAAGGTTGTGGATAAATACTATATATAGGGGGTGTGTGATGAAAGAATCACTATATGGTGAATATTTTAGTTTGGATTCTTTTCAGAGCAAGAGTTGATTTTGTTATCGAAGTGGGGTTGCAAATGGAGAGAATTAGTTAAGTCCACGGCCCATAAGGCTTCATGAGGTTGTCAATATAGAACAAAAAAAAATGAAAATTTGTTCGAGTGCTGATTTCTTATGCGAGGGGGGAAATTGCGTAACGGATGCTACGCAATATTGAGCGGGAATTTAGCTTAACGTGCGCAGTTCAACTGCGCGTATGCAACATATAGTTAACATCCACACCGGGTCCGAGTTTGAACTTGTCCAAAATCGGATTGTAATGCAGGCCCGTCATATGCTGTTCCCGCAGCGGGGTGGTATCGACCCAGCGCAACAGCTCGGCAGGTTTAATAAATTTCTTCACGTCATGGGTGCCCTTCGGCACCATGCGCATCACGTATTCAGCCCCGACTACCGCCATCAGCCAAGCTTTACCGTTCCGGTTGATGGTGGAGAAAAATACGTGGCCACCGGGCTTCACCAATTTGGCGCAGGCGCGTACTACCGAGGCCGGGTCTGGCACATGTTCGAGCATCTCCATGCAGGTGACCACGTCATACAGGCCCGGATTTGCCTCAGCGTGCTGCTCAACAGTTTCCTGAACATAAGTCACGCTGATGCCAGTTTCCAGGGCGTGGAGCTTTGCCACCTGGAGGGGTTCGAAACCCATATCCAGCCCGGTAACGGTGGCCCCTTCCTGCGCCATGCTTTCTGCCAGGATCCCGCCGCCACAGCCCACGTCCAGCACTGTCTTACCAAACAGGCCACCGGCTCGAGTATTGATATAGCCCAGTCGCAGCGGATTGATTCGGTGCAAGGGTTTAAATTCACCCTCTTTATCCCACCAGCGTGAGGCTACCGCTTCAAACTTAGCGATCTCATTACTATCAACGTTGGTGGTCAGCGAAGCATTGCCATCGTTCATTAGCCTGATAACTCCTTGTTCATGATTAGCTAAGTATACATGCCTTTGTTGGGCTGGGTCAGATTCTGATTTACCAATACGCAATTGAGAATCATTTACACCCAGCCTAACATCGAGAAATACCAATAATAATACCTACCGGTAGCAGTGTGAGCGCACTGAAAAAAGCGAAAAGGACTTAAAATATGCGCTACCTGCACTTGTGCCGGGCATCCATCGCCCCCGGCTTGCTGGTTTTCTTCTCCCCAACGGGGTTTGCTCAGAGCAGCGCGGTCATGGATGACGAAGAGATCATCGTCACCGCCACCGTGCCGCTGCTCCCCGGCAGCCAATACAGCCTTGAAAAAGAAACCCTCGAGAAGCGCGGGGCCAATGATTTTTGCTCAATCATGCGTTACGAGCCGCTGATCCACGCCACCGGTAGCCGCAACGGCAGCGGCAAAGGTAAAAGTGGTTTCGACCGCGGTGGCTACACCGGGTATAACGTGCGTGGCCTGGAGGGGAACCGGGTGTCACTGGATATTGATGGCATCGCCCAACCGGATGCCACCGGCAGGAGCTACGCCGGACGCGCCGGGTTAAATACCTTCGGTATTGGCCGGGATTATATGGACCCGTGGCTGTATAGCCGGGTGGGGATCACCGCCGGGCCAACCCGGATCAGCAATCCTAATACCGCTATTGGCGGGGCCGTTTCTTTCCGATCAGCCACCCCAGAGGACTATCTAACCGGGGGCAAAAACGCCGCGGTGAGGTATTCAAGCCTCTATGATTCTACCGACCGTAGCCTGCACAACGGGGTATTGGCCGCAGGGGGGGATTACGCGCTAAACGGGCTGGTGGCCTATAGCCGCCGTGACGGGCAGGAAACCCAAATCAACAACGATGGGGAGGGGGCTTACCCGGCCAATTGGCACTCTAATGCCTGGTTGGCGTCAGGGAGCTGGCGGCCAAGCCCGCAGATCAAATGGGGCCTGACACTGGATGGCTATGAGCGCATCGAACATAACCGTAGCCCGGTATGGGATCGCTTTAACAAAGCCATCAATGGCGAGGCGACTCAGCAAAATATTACCCGCCGCTGGGGGGCCATCATCGCGAATGAATGGCAGCCTGCCCTTATCGATCAGGTGACCAGTAAAGTGTGGTACCAGCAGACTCAAGCCCACGATGCCACACGGGAAACTACCCGGACAAGTCAAGAGTCTTTCTCTGATTACAATGTGAAAAGCTGGGGGGGAGATACCCGCCTGGATCACCAGCTTGGCATCCATCGGTTAAGTGCCGGGATGTACGGCCGGGATAACCGGGCAGAGCGGCCGTTCCGTCAACAGCCGGTGGGCCGTTTTAGCCTGATGCCGCCAGAGGCCGATAGCCGGACGCTGGCCTGGGGGGGATTTGTTGAAGACAGCATTGGGATCGGGCGCGTCACGATTACACCCGGGCTGAAGTTTGCCTGGCAGCAAACTGCCCCGCGCCACCTAAATACTTTGGCATCGTCAGGCTCTGGGCTGAGTAGCCAGGATGCCAGCCGGATGTTTAGTAAAACTAGCGATAGCCAATGGTTACCGGGGCTGGCGCTGCAATATGCATTATCCCCTCGGTTGATGACCTATCTGGAATACCAGCGCGGCGCCCAATTCCCTACCACTAATCAGCGTTTCGGCAGCTGGAACCTGAACCAGAGCTACGCCGGCAGCAGGCAATATGCGCTGGTGGGTAATCCGGATCTGAAAACGGAAACTAGCGATAATCTGGAGTGGGGGCTTAAGGGGCAGGTGGGGCAAATGGTTGATTTGCGCATGGCGCTGTTCTATAACCGCTATCAAAATTTCATTGCTTATGACCGGTTAAACCGCACCAGCCATCCTGAAGCATTCGCCCGGATGCCAGCCCATATTTATACCCTCTATGAAAACGTTAACCGTGATAAAGCCTATATCTATGGGGCAGAACTGGCGGCCAGTATCAAACCTGGGGCAGGGCTGACCTTCGATCTGGCTGTGGGTTACAGTCAGGGTAAAGCTAAATCCCACTACAGCGGTGATAGCTATGTCGATCTAGACAGCGTGCCCCCGGCCCAGGCGGTGCTAGGGGTGAGCTGGGCCAACTCGAATAATACTTACGGCACCGGGCTGACGGGCACGTTTGTTAAAGGCAAGCGTGCACAAGCCACCAATCGCGAGCGCTATATGAATCAAGGCCAGCCACTGGCGGATTCCAGAGTGGAGTATCAGGCCATCACCGGCTATGGGCTAGTCGATGCCACCGGCTGGTGGCGGGTGACCCCGCAAGTCAAGCTGACAGGGGGCATTTATAACCTCGGCGACCGCCGCTACCGGGAGTATTTAAGTAACCGCCAGCTCACCAGTATTACCCCACGGGATGCCCGCGACAGTGAACTTTCCTGGATGCCGGGCCGCACATTCCAACTGGGGGTGAATTACCAATTTTAAGCTCCTTTTCGCCCTCCCTGGCCGGGGGAGGGCAGCCACCCATCAAATGACCGCCTAAATGCCGTAAACCCCCGAGCACAGAAGAAATAGCCGCTCACTTTTACCTGCTATTGTGCTATAATTTGCGACCTTTGAACCCGGGAATTAAGTAGAGGGATAGCGGTTACATGAGCGACCTTGCCAGAGAAATTACACCGGTCAACATTGAGGAAGAGTTGAAAAACTCCTATCTGGATTACGCGATGTCGGTCATTGTTGGCCGTGCGTTACCCGATGTCCGAGATGGTCTGAAACCGGTTCACCGTCGCGTTCTTTACGCCATGAACGTTTTGGGCAACGACTGGAATAAAGCCTATAAAAAATCCGCCCGTGTCGTTGGTGACGTTATCGGTAAATATCACCCTCACGGTGATTCCGCTGTTTATGACACCATTGTTCGTATGGCACAGCCATTCTCGCTGCGTTACATGCTGGTAGACGGGCAGGGTAACTTCGGGTCTGTCGATGGCGACTCCGCCGCGGCGATGCGTTATACGGAAATCCGTATGTCGAAGATCGCCCACGAACTGATGGCCGACCTGGAAAAAGAAACCGTTGATTTCGTCGATAACTACGACGGCACGGAAAAAATCCCGGATGTGATGCCAACCAAGATCCCGAACCTGCTAGTCAATGGGTCTTCCGGGATTGCCGTAGGTATGGCAACCAATATCCCGCCGCACAACTTGGGCGAAGTGATTAACGGCTGCCTGGCCTACGTTGACGATGAAAACATCAGCATCGAAGGGCTGATGGAGCACATTCCTGGCCCGGACTTCCCGACTGCCGCCATCATTAATGGCCGTCGTGGGATTGAAGAAGCCTACCGTACCGGCCGTGGTAAGATTTACATCCGCGCCCGTGCGGAAGTGGAAGCTGACGCCAAAACCGGTCGTGAAACCATCATTGTTCACGAAATCCCGTACCAGGTTAACAAAGCCCGTCTGATTGAAAAAATCGCCGAGCTGGTAAAAGACAAGCGTGTTGAAGGTATCAGCGCCCTGCGCGATGAGTCCGATAAAGACGGGATGCGCATCGTTATTGAGATTAAACGCGACGCTGTGGGCGAAGTGGTGCTCAATAACCTGTACTCCCAGACACAGCTTCAGGTCTCCTTTGGGATTAACATGGTGGCTCTGCACCAGGGGCAGCCGAAGATCCTGAACCTGAAGGACATTATTGCGTCATTTGTGCGCCACCGCCGTGAAGTGGTGACTCGCCGTACTATCTTCGAACTGCGTAAAGCCCGTGACCGCGCCCATATCCTGGAAGCGCTGGCGATTGCGCTGGCAAACATCGACCCGATTATCGAGTTGATCCGCCGTGCTCCAACCCCGGCTGAAGCCAAAGCTGGCCTGATCGCCAATGCCTGGGAGATGGGCAATGTTTCTGCCATGCTGGAACGTGCCGGTGATAACGCCGCACGTCCGGAATGGCTGGAGCCGCAGTTCGGTATTCGCGACGGTAAATATTACCTGACCGAACAACAGGCCCAGGCAATCCTGGATCTGCGTTTGCAAAAACTCACCGGGCTGGAGCATGAAAAACTGCTCGATGAGTACAAAGAGCTGCTAGAGCAGATCGCTGAGTTGCTGCATATTCTGGGCAGCGCTGACCGTCTGATGGAAGTGATCCGCGAAGAGCTGATCGCTATGCGTGAACAGTTCGGCGATGCCCGTCGTACCGAGATCACCGCCAACAGTGCAGACATCAACATCGAAGACCTGATCAACCAGGAAGACGTTGTTGTGACCTTGTCTCACCAGGGTTACGTGAAGTATCAGCCGCTGACTGACTATGAAGCGCAGCGCCGTGGCGGCAAGGGCAAATCTGCGGCCCGCATTAAAGAAGAAGACTTTATTGACCGCTTGCTGGTGGCCAACACCCATGACACCATTCTGTGCTTCTCAAGCCGGGGTCGTCTGTACTGGATGAAAGTTTATCAGTTGCCGGAAGCCAGCCGTGGCGCGCGCGGCCGTCCGATCGTTAACTTGCTGCCGCTGGAAGCTAACGAACGTATTACCGCTATCCTGCCGGTGCGTGAATACGAAGAAGGCGTTAACGTCTTTATGGCTACCGCCAGCGGTACGGTTAAGAAAACTGCGCTGACCGAATTCAGCCGCCCGCGTACTGCAGGGATTATTGCCGTTAACCTGAATGAAGGTGACGAACTGATTGGGGTTGATCTAACCTCCGGTAGCGATGAAGTCATGCTGTTCTCGGCGCTGGGCAAAGTGGTGCGTTTCAAAGAAGACGCCGTTCGTGCCATGGGCCGTACTGCTACCGGCGTGCGCGGGATCAAACTTGCCGAGTCCGACAGCGTGGTCTCGCTGATCATTCCACGGGGTGAAGGCGCTATCTTGACGGTGACCCAAAATGGTTACGGTAAGCGTACTTCTGCTGAAGAGTACCCAACTAAGTCTCGTGCTACCCAGGGGGTTATCTCCATTAAGGTGACCGAGCGTAACGGTTCTGTGGTGGGCGCGGTGCAGGTGACTGACGCTGACCAGATCATGATGATCACCGATGCCGGTACCCTGGTTCGTACCCGCGTTTCTGAAGTGAGCATCGTAGGACGTAACACCCAGGGTGTGATCTTGATCCGTACTGCGGAAGACGAACACGTAGTGGGCCTGCAACGGGTAGCCGAGCCGGTAGATGATGAAGAGTTAGATGCTATCGACGGTAGCGCGGCGGAAGGTGATGAAGACATCGCACCGGAAACTGACACTGACGATGATGCACCGGAAGACGCTGACGAGGAGTAATCCTCATCCTTCCTTTCTTCTGACATCAAGGGCCGGTTATCCGGCCCTTTTTACTTGCCTGTATCCTGGTGCCCGAAAGCCGAGGGAAAGCTCTGTAATTATGGCGTTTAGCGTTGCGGTAGGGGGCTTTTGCCGCTACCTTATCGGCATCAATCGGCTCAGAACAACCGTCGCGGTACTGCTTTGAAATACTTTGTCTCTTTCCGCTCTACGCTCAAGGTCTCACGCTACCTCTTCCGGGCGCTGGCGCTACTAGTCTGGCTGCTGATTGTCATATTGTCGGTGTTCTTTATCGTCAACAGCCTCCATGAGAAAGAATCCGCCGTCCACCAGGAATTTAACCTGAGTTTTGATCAGGCCCAGCGCTATACCCAGCGCACCAGCGATGTACTAAAAGAGCTAAAATACATTGCCGAGAACCGCCTCGAAAGCGGCGTCCTGCTCCAGGTTGACCAACAAACCCGGCTGGAAATCCCGGAGTTTTCCCCGCTATTTTCTGATTCTGACTGTTCAGCCCTTTCCTCAAACTGGCATGGCCCGCTGCAAGCAATGACTCAGTTCCTGCGCTACTGGCGGGAAAATTATGCCGCTGCCTACGACCTTAACCGGGTATTTATGATTGGCGGTGATGATATGTGTATCGCTGATTTTGGCATTCGTAACGTGCCCCTGGAGCGCGAGAAAGCCCTGAAGGCGCTCCATCAACGCATCATCAAATATCGTACTGCTCCCCAGCAGTCACGCAATAACAACCTGTACTGGATTAGCCCTGGCCCGCGCCCGGGCATTGGCTACTTCTACTCGCTAACCCCGGTTTATCAGGCAAACCATCTCCAGGCATTACTGGGGGTGGAACAAACTATCCGCATGGAGAACTTCTTTACACCGGGGAATATGCCGATTTCCGTAACCCTGTTAGATGAAAACGGCCAGCCGCTGCTCTCTTCCTCCCGGGGCGTGGACAATCAGCGCACTGATAGCCGTTGGGGGCCAGAGCGCGCCTGGTTTGGTTACAGCAAGGGTTTTAAAGAGCTGATCCTACGTAAAAGCCTGCCGCCCACCTCTCTCAGCGCCATCTATTCGGTTCCGGTGGATGAAGTGCTGGAGCGCATCCGGATGCTGATCCTTAACGCCATCATGCTTAATTTGTTGGCGGGGGCCGGGCTGTTTGCTCTGGCGCGGATGTATGAACGGCGTATCTTCCTGCCCGCTGAGAGTGATGCCCAGCGTCTGGAGGAGCATGAGCAATTTAACCGCAAAATTGTCGCTTCTGCCCCGGTGGGTATTTGTATTTTACGTACTCAGGATGGCACCAATATTCTGAGTAATGAGTTGGCCCATAACTACCTGACTATGCTCACCCAGGAAGACCGCCAGCGGCTCACCCAAATCATCTGCGGCCAGCAGGTGAACTTTGTCGATGTGCTCACCAGCAACAATACTAACCTGCAAATTAGCTTCGTTCACTCCCGCTATCGCAATGAAAACGTGGCGATTTGCGTGCTGGTTGATGTGAGCGCTCGTGTCAAAATGGAAGAATCTTTGCAGGATATGGCACAGGCGGCGGAGCAGGCCAGCGCCTCCAAATCCATGTTTCTGGCAACGGTTAGCCACGAGCTGCGCACCCCGCTGTATGGCATTATTGGCAACCTCGACCTGCTGCAAACCAAAGAACTGCCAAAAGGGGTAGACCGCCTGGTGACAGCAATGAATAACTCCTCCAGCCTGTTGCTCAAGATTATCAGCGACATTCTCGACTTCTCTAAAATCGAATCCGAGCAGCTGAAGATAGAGCCACGGGAGTTTGCACCACGGGAAGTCATGAACCATATCACCGCCAACTATTTACCATTAGTGGTGCGCAAACAGCTGGGGTTGTACTGCTTTATTGATTCGGCGGTACCGGCCACCCTGCATGGCGACCCAATGCGCCTGCAACAGGTCATCTCCAACCTGCTGAGCAACGCCATCAAGTTCACCGATGTGGGCTGCATCGTGCTGCATTTGTTTGTCGACGAACATTATCTGCGCTTTACCGTGCGTGATACTGGGATGGGGATACCTGCCAAAGAAGTGCTGCGCTTGTTTGACCCCTTCTTCCAGGTGGGGACCGGGGTGCAGCGCAACTTCCAGGGTACCGGCCTGGGGCTGGCGATCTGTGAAAAGCTGATCAATATGATGGATGGGGATATTTCGGTAGAGAGTGAGTCCGGGATGGGCAGCCTGTTTACCATTCGTATTCCGCTGTACCAGGCCCAGCCGCTGCCAGCGCCAAAAGTGGAAGGGTTGGGGGGTAAACGCTGTTGGATGGCGATTCGTAATGAGTCACTCGCCAATTTTGTCGAACGTCTGTTGACCCGCTATGGCTTAGTTTATCAACGCTATCAGGGGGAAGAACCCGGGCCGGAGGATATCCTGATTGCCGATGACCATATTGATAAGCCCTGGGCGGGCAAAGCCGCGATTACCTTCTGCCGCCGCCATATTGGGATGCCTATCGAACAGCAACCTGGGTTATGGCTGCATAGCGTGGCTTCCCCCCATGAATTACCCGTATTACTGGCGCGAATTTACAGCCTGGATGTGGCGGTGGCCGTGGCCGGAGCCACTAATGCGCTGCCGCCGCCGGTGGATACCCGCGAGCAAAATGACGACATGATGATCCTGGTGGTGGACGATCATCCCATCAACCGTCGTCTGCTGGCGGATCAGCTGGGATCCCTGGGCTATCAGTGTAAAACCGCCAATGATGGGGTTGATGCGCTAAATGTGATCAGCAAACATCATATCGACATTGTATTGAGCGATGTGAACATGCCCAATATGGATGGTTACCGCTTAACTCAGCGCATCCGCGAACTGGGGATGAGGCTGCCGGTCATTGGCGTGACCGCCAACGCGCTGGCAGAAGAGAAACAGCGGTGTATTGAATCAGGTATGGATAGCTGCCTGTCGAAGCCGGTGACGCTGGATGTGATCAAGCTGACCTTAGGGCAATATGCGGATCAGGTGCGCCAAATGCGACAGGAGCAAGACCAGAAGTAAGGTAAAGCAGAATGCCCCTCCCCAAGGGGGAGGGCAATCAGAAAGAGTTAGTCTTTATCGACTGAGGAGAGGCTAACGGAAGAGAGATAGTTCAGCAAGGCAATATCGTTATCTACACCCAGCTTCATCATGGCTGATTTCTTCTGACTACTGATGGTTTTAATACTGCGGTTTAGTTTCTTGGCAATTTCGGTCACCAGGAAGCCTTCAGCAAACAGACGCAGTACTTCACTCTCTTTCGGTGACAAGCGCTTGTCACCGTAACCACCGGCGCTGATTTTTTCCAGCAGGCGGGCCACGCTTTCCGGGGTGAACTTCTTCCCTTTTTGCAGGGCTGCCAGCGCCTTAGGCAGGTCGGTAGGCGCGCCTTGCTTCAGTACAATCCCTTCAATATCCAGATCCAATACTGCGCTCAGAATAGCCGGGTTATTGTTCATGGTTAGAACAATGATCGATATAGTAGGGAAGTGGCGTTTGATGTATTTGATCAGAGTGATGCCGTCGCCGTACTTGTCGCCAGGCATCGACAGATCGGTAATCAGGACGTGGGCGTCTAGCCTCGGCAGATTGTTGATCAGCTGCGTAGAATCTTCAAATTCACCGACTACATTCACCCATTCGATCTGTTCCAGAGATTTGCGGATACCAAATAATACAATCGGATGGTCATCGGCAATAATCACGTTCATGTTATTCATGTAATAAGCTACCTTACTACAGCAAGCTTTTGACGTAGAAGTCAATGTCGCTGATATATTTTTCTATGGCCGAGGCATCTTTCTCACGAACATGATGCTCCAGCGTTTCACAAAACTGCTTTCCGGGCACAAGATTAAGCATGGCAAACACCCCTTTTAGACGGTGGGTCGTTTGTGCCAAAGCAGCGAAATCGCCGTCGGCCGACTCAGTATACAATTTCTCTACATCTTCCGGTACCGTGTCGGCAAACAGCGCGTAATAGCCGCTGGCATAAAGTTGGGTGCTCTCATCGCTTACTTGAACGCTTTCAACCCGCGTATCCTGCGCCAGCTCTTCTTCAATCAGCTGTAACACTGCTTCCTGCAAGGCGTGGCTAATATTAAAGTTTGCACAATATTGGCCAGGGCCGATTTTGCGCATGCCGGCTTCATCATCGCTTAAAAGCAGACCGGACGCTGTAAGATTAGACGGATTATCGGTTAAAAAGATATCCCAAGCTTGACTGGTTACTCTTTCATCAGGGGTGATACAGCTGCCCCCCCAGTTTTCCAGGGCGCGGGTCACAATAGTGCGCACCTCGTTAGAAGTAATATCCAGCATCGCCACTACATCATCCAGCAGCTTATCTTCCTGCTCCAGGGCCTGGTTGGTTTCCGCATCCACTGCCATTTTTACATGCAGACTGTAGCGGGTACCTAGCTCGTCACGGGCCTTAATATTCAGATGGCCGCCCATCTTACGGGCTAATTGATTGCATAGATAGAAGGTCAGGCCGTTGGCTTTGCCATAGCGATCTTCACTGGTTTCGTTAAGGAACGGAAAGTGAAGATTGTCTATCTCGCCACTGTTCACGCCATTGCCAGTGTCCATAATACGGAATGTCAGGCGCTCTTTCGAAGAGACGTCCTGGCTTATTTCAAGGGTGATCTTACCAATGTGAGTGGTTACCAGGGCGTAATTTAACAGGGTTAGCAGCACGGTACGCAAGGCTTCCCGGTCGCCATAATAGCTTTCAGCGGCAGGCAGGGGATTGTTGATAAATAACTGTAACCCCTTGCGGCGAATAGCTGGCAGCACCTCCGGCACCACTTCATCAATCAGGGTTTGTAGGGTAAAGCGCTCGACATTATTCTGCCACTCATCGCCCTCAAGTGCATTCAGCAACACAATCTCATCCACCAGGCGGACAATATTCTGGGCTTCAGTGCTTAGGCTGGCTCCTTCCGGAGTCTTGAGTGTGGCGGAGTGGGTTGCCAGTAGATTGGCGGGGCCTTTTATTGCTTCGCCAATGTGCTGCATAAAGGCGGCACGGCTTTGTTGGTTTTTCTCGTACAGCCGCTGGGCCTGTTTCAGCTTTTTATTTACCAGCACTTCTTTATCTTGATCGCGGATCACAAAAATCTGGGTATGAGGCGCAATCTGGCTACGGTACTGGCGGATCTCATACAGCTCATTATTAATAGTGGCCTGGATCACCCCCTGATGCTGATCCGCCAAGGTGGAAATATTCTGCAAATTCAGATGGGGTAGCAGATGGTCGGCAATATTATTGCTGATCACCGTGCGGTTGGAATCCATGTCGTGAACCAGTAGCCCGAGGGGCAGTTGGGCAACGATTTCTTCATTCAGCGCCCGTAGCATATGCAATTCCCCGTTGCTATTACCATTACTGGAGGGGTCTGCCGGGCGCGGTATCGGGTGGCGGAAAGTGATAAAACCAAACAGCGCCATACCCAGTAACAGAATATTTAATAGCAGCGGCAGCAAAATGCTGCGGAAGGTGTCTGCCAGCAGGCTGCCCAGTGAAACCTGCCAGGTCAGACGCATGTGGATGCCGCCAATTGGAGAAGCGATGGCAATATGGGCGCCGTTAAAGTTGACGTTTACCAGGGAAGGAGGGGTTTTATCCATACCCGGAATGAGATTATCTGGGCTGTCGTCAGGCTCCATACGGAAGCTGTTGAGCGGCATATCCGGCGGCACCAGGTCGTTTACCGGGATGTCAAAGGCCACGATGGTGGCCAGATGGCCCGGCTGATTGAAGGTGGTGCGCATCGTAAAGTAAACGCTGTTTTGCCAGGAAAGCTGGCGTAGTGGCGAGAAACTCTCCCGCTCATCCAGAACATTGGCCTGTTGCAGCATCTCAGAGCGCCGCGCCTCAACCACGTTTTCGATATCGTTATCTTTGTAGCCGGAGGATAAATCCTTTAACGGCAGGGTGGACACCATAATCATGCTGTTGTCCTGGCCGTTAAGATAATACATTGACCAAGGGCTGCGTTCGGCGCCCCATAAGGTATCCAGGTAGTTTGAGATACGCTGGCTCATCTCCAGGGTGCTACTGTCGTGGGAGCCGAAGATTAAGGCTTCGGTTTTGCGGCGGGGTTTTTCCAGGTAATAGACGTCTTGGCGCAAACGGGTTTCCTGAATCCCGCTACCGGTAGCTGAGCTATTAGCAGCAGCGATATTGTCATAAATTTGCCACGTGCCATAGCGCCAGGTCTCCACCCGTTTCTGGATCGCCCGGCTGATATCAACCACTTGGTAACTTTTGTCTTTCAACCAAGTATTGACCGTGCTTTGCACCATCACCCCAAGCGTGACCAGTAGGACGATGATCAATAGCAGGAAGAACCGTGTCAGATTACCTGGTATTAAGGAAAATTTTGTAGCGTTTATACCGTCAGAATGGCTCATTGTTCCCGCGTAGATCAGTGTTTAGCCTTTAATATCATCATTTACTGCTGTGGCCGTGTCCAATGTAAGACGCTGCAACAACTCGGCAAGCATACCGGGAAATGAGACCCACGTCATTGTTATCCTTAGGTTACAGACAATTCAAATAAGTCAATTCTTAATAAATATCCACCTGGTAAGCTCGTGAATTAATCGCACGCCATTCTCTACAATTAATGGTAAGTGGAAGGTATGAAAATCAGATGAAATTTTGATTAAGAATTAGCTAATCATGATATTTATAACAGGTCGGACAACTCGGCGTTTAGTTTATATCCGTTATTTTTGTCTATGGAGTAGCAGATCTAAATTCAGTTTGGGTAAAGAAGGGTAAAAAAACCGGATACAAGTATCCAGTAGGGAATAGGGGGTAAACAAATATTTAGAACTATTTAACGATAATAAATAAAGCTAATGAT